>JAFXZK010000121.1 GCA_017541265.1 Bacteroidaceae bacterium
CTTAAACCAGTTTCACAGGGAAGCGACGGAGCGCAAGCTGAGGAAAATCGCAGAATCGCAGAAGTCGCCGATGAACTCCGTAGATGCTGCCAATTATATGAAGCACAACTTCGAAATAGCAAAGGCAATGTAAATGCTCTTGATATTGAACAACATTGTGCCGAACAGTTTGCTAAAGAGCATGGATGCTGGATACCTATAGAAAAGATTAATAATCTTGGTGAGCTGGGGCCGTGTGGCAATGAAAACGACACCTATGTGTCGAATGACATCATCTACAAAGTCAATAACCTTTTGAATAGCAGAAGCATCTTGGCCTTATTGAATAGGATAATTTGGCACAACACTCTTTTTTACGATACATCTTATTCTTTGTATGGTTTCACTGGTTTTGGGGGCCGCTCCGTCATGCCTGTTCTCAGGCAGCGATTGATTAAGTATGCACGTCCTGCTACGCAAGTAATGATTGACACCTACATGTCTGCTCTTGGCTTCATAAAGACAGAGCGAGTGGGTGGCTTCACAAACGGAACCTACGAAGCATGGGACCTGCTGCCTCGGAATGTTCTTGTTGATGACGAAGGGGATATATATGTGGTCGATGCTGAGATTAAGAAACTATAATCATGTGGCGTGATATGGAGAAGAACTAATGATAAAGTATTTATGACGCAGAAACAGATTGCAGAGGACATTAGGACGGCGGTGCAGACGTTGAGGCAGGGCGGGATTATCCTGTACCCGACGGACACGATATGGGGCATTGGATGCACCACGGCGCGTCCCTACAGCGCGTTCGACTTTCATCTGATGAACTGAATTCTTTTAGCGGACAGCAATAATTTTTTTTGTCTCAATGCCTTCGCTCGGTGCGGAGGTAGTCGATGAGGTCCTTTGGGAAGTTTGTCTCCAGGATGGTGAAGCCTTGCTCCACGAGCCAGCCCCAGCCTGCCGACGGACGCTGGAAGATGGAGACGAGGTCGTCGTGTCCGGCAGTGTGCTGTGGCCAAGTAGCTGCCGTGAAAGCCCTGCTTCCGGAAGACAAGACGCGATGCAGTTGGCGGAAGGTCTCGCTTTCTGTCGTTGCCATGCGGAACTGGAAGGCCACGGGGTGTAGCTCGCGGATGTACTCCTCGACGTAATTGGCGAGGCCCTCTATGCGGTCGTCAATGACGGGGCAGTAAATGACGCTGTCGAGGGCGGTGCCGAAGATGCGGCGAGCTTTGGCGTAAGGCCAGTCGAGCACGAACATTGTCTCGCCGAGCGTGCCGTGCTTGCGGAGCACTTGCAGCAAGGCGCGTACGGTGCTTCCCTCTTCTGCGCCCGGCAGGTCGATGCCGGCCTTGTCGAGATAGAGGCAGGAGCGTCCGCGAGCCTCTTCGATGAACTCGTCGAGCGTTGGCACTGGCAATTGCGTGCTTTGGCCCCAGTTCGTCTTGAGTCGCAGGGTGCGTATCTCATCGAGTGTCATCTGGCTGATGGTGCCTGTGCCGTTTGTCGTGCGGTTGACTGTGGCGTCGTGCATCATGATGAAATGTCCGTCGCTTGTCCTGCGGACGTCTGTCTCGATGATGTCGGCGCCGAAGAAGATGGCGTTCTTCAGAGCTTGCAGGGAGTTCTCGGGGGCATACTTCCAGTCGGCGCGATGAGCAGCGACGAAGACGTGCTCCCTGTCTTTCGCGTTGCGCAACCTCTGTGCAGGACTGGCTTGTGACCATGCCATTTGCAAGGAAAGGAGGACGAGCAGCAGGGAGATGACGGTTTGTTTCATGGCTTGATAGTATTGTCGTAGGCTTTCTTTCTCCGCAAAGTTACGATAATATCTGTTTCTTCGCGTCCTTTTTCCTGTATTTTTTAATTAAAGTAGGCATTTCTCGCCGTATTTGTCAAAAAAGCCGTACCTTTGCAGGCGATTAGAAAACAGAGGCATGACACAAAAACAGATAGCAGAAGACATACAGACTGCCGTGCAGACAATTAGGCAGGGCGGTATTATCCTGTACCCGACGGACACGATATGGGGCATTGGATGCGACGCGAGCAACGAAGAGGCGGTAAAGAGAATCTTCCAATTGAAGCGGCGCGAGGACAGCAAGGCAATGATTTGCCTGGTGGATAGCGCCGACCGAATGCAGCGATACCTGCGCCGCGTGCCGGATGTGGCTTGGGACCTCGTGGAGTTTGCCGAAAAGCCGCTCACGCTTATTCTCGATGGCGCCTCAGGTCTTGCCCCAAGCCTCATTGCCGAGGACGGCAGCATCGGACTTCGTGTCACCAAGGAAGCCATCAGCCACGAGCTTTGCTATCGCTTCCAGAAGGCTATCGTGAGCACGAGCGCAAACATTAGCGGCGAGCCATCGCCCGCTTGTTTTGCCGAGATTTCCGACGAGATAAAGCAGGGCGTGGATTACATCATGCAGTCCCGCCAGAACGATACAAGCAAGTCGAAACCCAGCCAAATCATCAAGTTAAGCCTCGACGGCCGCATACAAATAATAAGGAAATAGACCCCCTACCCCCCTTTAGGGGGAATGCTTAAGTCAGAAGATAAATTTGAATTTTGAATTTTTTAATTTTGAATTATCGTAACTCCATAGCATGGCTTATCCGATGGCGTCGCAGACACTTCTCTGAGGGCAGGTTCGTCTTGCTCATCAGTTTCCTTGTCGGCATCTTCACGGCTTGTGCGGGTTTGCTCCTAAAGTGGCTCATCGGGCAGATTGAGGACCTATTGACGCACGAGTTTGTCGAGACTGGCGCCAACTGGCTCTACCTCGTCTATCCCGTCATCGGCATTTGGTTGACGATGCTCTTCATCAAATACATCGTTCGAGACGACATAAGTCATGGCGTTACGAAGATTCTCTTTGCCATTGCCCGCAAACAGAGTCGCATCAAACCCCATAATACCTGGACTTCCGTGGCGGCTTCTGCCATCACCATCGGCTTTGGCGGTAGTGTCGGAGCCGAGGCACCTATCGTCCTGACAGGTAGTGCGATAGGTAGTTCGCTTGGTCAAATGTGCCGACTCTCCAATAAGTACATGATGCTTTTGGTAGGTTGCGGAGCTGCTGGAGCCATTGCTGGCATCTTCAAAGCCCCGATAGCCGGCCTCGTCTTTGTGCTCGAAGTGCTGATGTTGGACTTGACCATGACCAGCCTCCTGCCATTGCTCGTGACGAGTGTGACGGCTGTGGGTCTCACTTTCGCGGTTTCCGGCACCAATCCCATCTTCGAGTTCCATCTGCAAGACGCCTTCTCGGTCAATCGCATTCCAGCCTATCTGGCCCTCGGCATCGTTTGTGGACTGGTGGCGCTCTACTTCACGAGAACCATGAACTTCCTGGAAGGCATCTTCCGCAAACTGCAGGGTCGCTACAAGAAGTTCCTCTTGGGAGCCGCCATGCTGAGCCTACTCATCTACCTCTTCCCGTCGCTCTACGGCGAAGGTTACGACCTCATCACCCTTTTGCTTAACGGCAACGGGCAAGCCGACTGGGATACAGCGATGGATAGGTCGCTCTTCTATGGCTCTAACCACTTGCTCATCTACCTTTTCCTTATAGTTGTCTTCAAGGTGTTTGCCTCAACGGCGACCAACGGAGGCGGTGGCTGCGGCGGTATCTTCGCGCCCAGTCTGTTCCTGGGCTGCATTTGCGGCTTCATTTTCTGCCGTCTTTGGAACATGTACGACGTGCTTGGCATCGACATTCCAGAAAGGAACTTCGCCATGTTGGGCATGTGCGGACTGATGAGCGGCGTGATGCATGCACCCTTGACGGGCATCTTCCTCATCGCCGAACTGACGGGAGGTTACGCCCTCTTCATGCCGCTGATGATAGTGGCGACGGGTTCCTACCTCACCATCAAGTATTTCGAGCCCCACGGCATCTATGCGATGAGGCTTGCACAAAGAGGCGAACTACTGACCCACCACACAGACAAGTCCATCCTAACCCTCATGAGCATGGACAGCGTCATTCAGCATTACGACCAAGTCCTCTATCCGGACATGAATCTGGGCGACGTCGCCGCACAAGTCTCGAACAGCAAGAACCACGTCTTCCCCGTCGTGAACAAGCAGATGCAGTTCGTCGGAGCCGTTTATCTGGACGACATCCGGCACCTTGTTTTCCGCACGGAACTGTATAGGGATTTTGCCGTCTCGCAACTCATGACTCAGCCCGAGGCCCTTCTCTCTGTGAACGATCCGATGGAAGTGGTGGTCAGCGTATTCGACAAAACAGGCGCCTGGACGCTGCCCGTCGTCGATGAAGAGGGCATTTTCGTGGGCTTCATCCGCAAGAGCACAGTCCTGACCGTCTATCGTCAGATGTTGGCCGACCTCTCTAATGACTAAAGAAGCCTCATCATTCCCATATCCCCCACTATTTCCAAAAGACCATGAACCGCGAAATTGATTTGAGTGTATCTGCCTACGGTGTTACACGTCCTCTTGACTATGATGTAGTCATCCTGCCTTGGGGTGCCACGGAACCCCACAACCTGCACCTTCCATACCTCACCGATGCCATTCTCTCCCATGATGTGGCTGTTGATGCTGCCCAACGCGCTTTTGATGACTATGGTATCCGCACAATGGTGCTGCCGCCTGTGGCGATGGGCGCACAAAACCCTGGACAGCGTGACCTGAAGTTCTGCATCCATTACCGACAAGACACACAGCGTGCCATCCTTGCCGATACCGTAGCTTCGCTTCATC
>JAFXZK010000011.1 GCA_017541265.1 Bacteroidaceae bacterium
AGCCTTATCGAGCAGCTTCTCCACGTTCTCCCACATGCGGCGTGACTGCATGACGACATCGCCCTCGTGCATCACCTCTCCCTTGTTGTTGATGCTGGCTGTTCCTGAGATGATGGCGTGGTTGCGGTCGCCAAAGCGTAGAAGCGTCCCTCTCTCGAAGGTGACGCCGTAGTCGCTGGTGCGGTTCAGGTGGGATGTGGCATAGAGGTAGCGCTGCTGCTCCGGCTTGAAGCCCTTGAGGGCATAGCATCCCAGCTGTATCAGCGCCTTTGGGTCGGAAGGGTTTCCGCCGATGCCTGTCGAAGCGATGTAGTGCGTCTCTGGTACCAGTCCGTGCAGGGCGAAGTTTTCCCAGCGTGCCACGACGAGTCCCTTATACTGTGTGTCAACATCGCGGACGAAGAACCAAGTGCGGATGCAGTTGTCCTCGAGCGTCATGTCGTATGTCTCGAGGAGTTGTTCGTAGTCCACGAGGAGCTGTTCCGTCTGTCCGTAGCTGCTTCCTTCGCTTGTCGTCATGCCCATCGTCCACAGGTGTTCGTAGCCGTTGTGGCGCACGAGGGTGGAGTGGAGGCTGTCGGCAGAGGGGGTGACTTCTGTGCCGCGCTGCAGGTAAATCCATAGCGCGAGCTTGCTTCCGTCGAGCGGAGGCTGCTGAATGTACGAGACGGTGCAGGTGTCGTCCTGCCCCATAAGCGGCCGTTGGTTGGTGGCATCAGATAGGAAGTAGCGCTTGAAGACGGGCTTGGCATCAGCCATCTCCTCTGCGGCAAACAGATGTGCCTCAGCCTGGCGGATGCGGCGGAACTGTTCTTGGAAGGTTTCGCCTCGCGGTTCGACGTGCAGCATGGCGTGCCACTCCGCCGTTTTCCCCTTCGGAGCGAATGTTGTCAGCTCGATGGTGACACCGAGTTCTTTCAGGTATGTTTTGTTAAATTGCATGGTGCGTTAGTGTGATTATGGCGTGAGGCGGTCAATCCAGTCATCGATGAGGGAGGACACTTCCTCGAGGTTCGTCTTGAACTGGCTGCTGAGGATTTCCGTGTGGTTGTGTGAGAGCAGGTTCTCTCCGCCCTCGTTGAGGATGAGGTGCAGCAGAGAGCCTTCGGCGTTGCCGCTTTCCACACGCAGATAACCCTCGCGCCGTGTGCTTGGCACATCCACGAGGTTGGCCTGCGCATTGCCTTCCGTCAGGTTCAGCCCGGCTGCCGAACGTCCGCTTGCCCCGTGGCATTGTATGCAGGCACGGTTGAAGAGTCCTGTCTGCAGGACACCGAAGCGTCCCACATCCAGCGTTCCGAGGTCGAGACGGATGGTGTCGTAGGTGCTCCTGCCGGCATAGTCGGTCATGTTGATACTCGCAAGTGTGATGATGCGTTTGCGCAAGGAGTTGGTCAGCGCCAGCTCCACCGTCTGTACTTCACCGCTGAGGTTCGACAGGACGAGGCTGACGAGCGCGTCGTCTTCGGCAGAAGAGGGCAGGGCGCGTTGCAGGAGGGCGAACTTGCTGTCCGCCGTGAAGCCTGCCACAGCCAAAGTATAGTCGCCGCCTTCCCAATCGGACAGACCGCTCATCCGCGCTGTCATCTTCACGGTGTAGCCTTTTTCATCGACGGTATAGACCCGCTCGGCAATGTCGCCGCTGTCGCAAGCAGCAAACAGAACACATGCAGACGCAATTAAGAATATGGACTTCATTGGTGTTTTTCTCTTGTCTTTCGTTATAACGTAATGTCGTTATTTCGTTATGACGGTCTATCGTTATTACGTTATAACGACATTACGTTATGACGAGAAGTTCTCTCTCTTTCAGAAGCTGTATTGCAGTTGCAGGAAAGCAGAATGTGTGCTGAGGCCGAGGTCGTCATTGTCGCGGTCGAGCTGTGTGGCGTGTCCGTAGCGTCCCGTGAACTGATACATGGCCGAGAGCTTCAGGTTGCATTTGTTGATGTAGTAGTTCACAACGGCAGCCGGCATGTTGAGGATACCGTCCCGTCCCGAGCCGTTGCGGTCGAGGAAGTCGTAGCGGAAGCCAGCCTGCAGGCTCTTCGTGAAGAAGTAACCCACCTGACCGTATGCGCCCCAGAAGTTGTAGTTCTCGCCTATCTTCTGCCGCTTCGTGAAGCTGACGTGCATCCAATAGCCTTCTGCGGCGGCGTACCAACGTCCATAGAGCATACTCCACTCCACGCCGATGCGTGTGTCGTTGGTGCTCTCGCTCTCACTCTCCACGTTGATGCCGCCGCTCACGCCAAAGAGCATGTGGCGACCGGAGAGCATCTTGCTGTTGCCCTGCGTGGCAGGCATGTTGCCCCAAGGCATGAAGGTGAGCCGTCCGGCATAGAGCAGGGAAGGGATGTGGGCATCATCGGAGAGTGTCTTCGTCGCCGTGTTCACACCGCTGCCGCTGCCGTTCCAGAGTCCCACCTCGTAGCCAATCATCCAGCTGTCCGGCTTCTTGTTGAGCTTCGCCTTGCCGTGGAACTGGAAGCCGAGGTCGAAGCCCATGCCGATGGACGGCGTTACGGCGTTCAGGCTGTAGGGCAAGATGACGGAAGCCGTCAGCGATGTTGGCAGACAGGGGAAGAGCGTTTCGCCCAGCGTCGTGAGGTAGGCGTGGAAGAACGGTGTCTTGAACTTGCCGGCGCGGAAGCGTGCGGCGGGCGAGACACGATAGTCCACCCAACCCTGCTGTAGCACGTTGCCGCCGCTGGCTGCCGCGTTGATGCTCAGGTTATAGTCCAGTTTGCTGAAGGCTGTGCCAGTGAAGCCCAGGATGGCGTACGGCATGGAGAAGCCCGAGTTGGCCACATTGTCCTGGTTGTAGGCTTTGTCCAAGCCTTCGTCGTCGTAGTAATTGTACTGCCCTCTTGCTTGCAGGAACAGATAGGGCTTGAAGATGAATTTGCCGTTGCGCGACTGGAACGTGAAACCTCTGTCGTCGGCAATGCCCAGTACGCCGTTCTCCATGTCGAAGCCCTGCTGTTTCTCCTCTGCCGAAAGTGGCAGAGCACAGAGGGCTGCCAATAATAAGATGTATGTCCTTTTCATTGTTTGTCGGATTATTCAGAATACTCAGATTATTCGGATTATTCAGAGCGCCTTCACAGACTCTCCAGGAACTTGACGAGTGCCGAGCGGTCGTCCTTCGCCATGCGTGCGAAGAGGTTCTTGCTGGCCTCGCCCTCGCCGCCGTGCCACATAATGGCTTCCGTCAGGTTGCGTGCCCTGCCGTCGTGCAGGAAGTATGTGTGCGCGTTGACTTTCTCCTGAAGCCCGATGCCCCAGAGCGGTGTCGTGCGCCATTCGTTGCCACGAGCCAAGCCGCTGACGTAGTTGTCGTTCAGGCCGACGCCCATAACCTCGCTGCCCATGTCGTGCAAGAGGTAGTCGCTGTAGGGATGAATGGTTTGGCTGCCGAGCCACGGGAGTTCCGTGCCGTTGAGCAAAGTTGCGCCGCGAGGCCTTGTGTGCAATGTCGTGACGTGGCAGAGGTGACACTTCGCTTCGTAGAACTTCTGTTCGCCGATGCTGATGAGTTCCCTTTCTGTGATGGTGCGCCCCTTATAGGCGGCGGGTTGCCTCGTGCTGCCCAACCGTCGTGCCGGCACGCCAAGTCCGTGCAGGTATAAATCGACATCCTCCATGTCCTCGGTAGATACGTCGAGTTTGTCATAGAGCAGTCCCATCATGGAACCCTCCAGCATCTGCGACTGTCCTTCGCAAATCTTTTCAGGGTAACGGCTGTTCGTTGCGCCCATGTCCGACGAGAAGCCCAGCTCGACGGTCAGGTCGGCGTGCTGTGCCTTGTTGCCCGAAAGACCAAGCTGACGGATGCCGCGTTCGGTGATGTAGTTGCAGCGGCCGCTGATGCCGTACTCCGAGTAGTTGGACTTCGCCGCAAGCTGCTCTATCTCGTTGCGGTCGAGAGCCATCATCTGCCCCATGCCGACGTGCCTCAATGGGATGCGAACCGTGCAGAACAGCTCTTCCGGGTTGATGGGCAAGCCTGTCTCTCCGTAGCCCTTGTACCAGTCGGTGATGGTGTATTCGGGGTAGGCGAGGCTGTATGGCTCACCATCGGGGAAGGTGAACTGCTGTTCGTGCCAACGACATTCCAGCTTGCCTTCTGCCGTCACGCCATAGATGCTCTGGTCGTGCAGCACGCGCCCGTAGTTCTGGAAGAAGGCGCCGTTCTTGCGTGTCACATAGACCAGCATCGAGCTGAAGCCGTAGCTACCCGAGCCATAGACAGGCGTGCCGTCGGCATCGGTGCCCGTCTGTGTCCAGAGGGCAGGCTTCGTGCGTCCAGCATTGCGATGGCACGAGCCACAGGAATAGCCGGCATAGACAGGGCCAAGCCCTGCAGCCTGCGTCAAGGCATCGTCGTAGAGGCCGTCGCCATTGATGAAGCGGCGCGAGTTTGCCTTGATGTTCTCCACCCAGTCCGCTTCCGTGTCGTAGGCAAACGACGAGTTGATGAAGACCGTGCTGGTGCCTGCGCTCAAGGCATAGCCGTCCTGTGTCTCGAAGTCGGCAGCAGTGAAGCAGTCATCCTCCTTGTCGCAGGCGACAAGGAGGAAGGCGAGGAGTAGGATGGGCTTAATGGGTTTAATGGGCATGATTGGGTTATATCTTTCTTGGTTCTCCGTTCTTGAAGAGCAGGAACTCCAGGGTGTGGAAGCCGCGAATGCTTTGTGCTTCGGCTATTCCTTCATTCTCCTCGTCGAACTCTCCGCTCCAGTCCAAGCCGCTGAAGTCGCCGCTGGCAAGCACGTTCTTGATGGCATCCTGGTCAAGGGGCCATGAGTCCATGTTGGGGTCGAGGCCAAGCTCATCGACGGGACCGAAGAGGAAAGCCTCGCTCATCTCCCAAGGCTGACGAGCTGCCATCCATGCTGTTGCGGCGGCCTCGAAGGTGGCATTCGAGGGACTTGCTGCAAGGCTCTGTACTGCTGCGTGGAGGGCAGCGTTGGCATCGGCAAGATCCTTATAGGTGGGCAGCACGACGACGTCAACATAATCAGCGACGATGGCTTTCAGTTCCGTCTCATCGTCGAAGCTTTCGATTCTTGCCTTAAGTGTTTTAAGAACGGTTTTCAGGTTGTTGCAAGCTGTCATGGCGGTGAGGACACTGGGGTTGCCAATGTGGCTGCGGAAAGGAGCTGCCATGCCTTCGATAGCTGCAATGGCAGTGTTAATGGCAGCATTCACTTGGCTGGCAAGTTCGCCTTGCCCATGAGACTGTAGGTAAGCGGCAATGCTGTGAGTGCCTGCTGCCTCGTTGTAAGTGCAATTGAAGGCGTTGCGGATAGAACGGATGTTGTTCGAGTAGTCCTGGATGGAGTGGTAGCTATACCATGACTCGACGGCATAGACAGCTTCGGTGTATTTCCCGTTCTCCCACTTGTCGCGTGGGTCGCCAATCTTGCTCTCGCCCACTTCATTGGCGATGTCTATGCAACCGTCGATGATTTGCTCGATACAGCTGTTGGGGCTGGTGTAGGCGCCTTTCACTTCCTTGAAAGTCACTTGATAGGCTTCTCCGCCGTCCAAGCCTTCGTTCCATGCCTTGTAGAGCGTTTCGGCATCGGTCTTCAGACGGGACGACACGGCTGCCGCATAGCTGCACCAGTTGGTCTGGTAGTCGGCATAGTTGGCATCCGTCTCGTTGATGATGACGTCGGCAGTGCCTTCGGGCATCGTGCCGCCGGGATTGACGACGTTTTCGTTCTTGCTGCAAGAGGCAGCGGTCAAAGCAATGGCAATAGTGCCAAGGATAAAGATGTTCTTTTTCATGTCTATAATGGGGTTAATGGGGTTAATAGGCTTGATGGGGTTAATGGGTGGCTACTGGCTTTCAAATCTTCTCTTTCCTTTGAACCAGCCTGTGAAAGCTACGCCCAGGGCAAATTCGTTCTCGCTGTGGTACTTGCCGCTGCCTATGCGACGCGTCGTGTAGTCCGCCTTTATTATTATATAAGGTATAGGCCGGTAGTTGAGGCCGAACGTCCACATCGAGGTCTTGAGGCGTGCCTCCATGACCTGCTTTGCTTCGCCCCGCTCCTGGGCGTTGTAGTACTCGTAGCGCACGAAAGGAATGATGTCGGGCATCTTTGGGGCTGACACAAACCCTTTGAGCCTTAGGCCTCCCTCTATGCCACAGCTGAGGGCATGGCTGGCTATGGGAGCCGTCTTGCTGTAGGGGCTGGCATTGCTTTGGCGGACGTTGCGGGCGCTGAGCAGCGTGCTGTTGCCCACCTTGCCGCTCAGGATGTTGCCGCGCACGATGCCGTAGCGATGCTGGTATTGTGCATCGACGCTCCACAAGTTGACGGGCACTTCGAAGCTGTAGGTTGTAAGCTTGTCGGCATTCGATGCTGCATTCTGACAATGGTACCAGCTTGCACCCAGGCGCAGGCCTGGCACACCCGTGTAGTTGAGCCGCAGCACATAGCCTGGTGATGTGAAGTTGTCGGCCTCAAAGAAGCCTTGCTTACCCTTCTTCACCCAGTTGTTGCGGTCGAAGCCGTTGGCATTGAGGCCTGCCACGACCTGTGCCTCCCAGTTGAACGATGCCCAGCGCTTGCCCACCTGTCCGAAGAGCGAGATGCCTGTCTCGTGCCAGGTGTTGGGGATGATGCTTGTCTCGCCTTCTGGACGGACGGTGCCGAAGAAGTTGATTGGCTCATGGTGTGCATTGTTCTGTCCGACGGGCACAATGAAGTGTCCTGCGCGTACATTGAAGTACTGGTTGAGGTGATAGGTGATGTGGAACTGCTCGACGGCAACCTCTCCGCCCTTCTCAATCTCCGTCTCATACTCGCCGTTCTCCGTGTTCTCTATCTCGTAGGCAGTGCCAGTGCCGCCGCTCTCGAACTCAACCTCCACGCCGACGTTCCAGTGGCGGTTGAACTTGTAGTCGCCCGCCAGCACGAAGCGGGGGATGGAGATGGTGTTGCGGCGGACGCGCGTGTTGCCTTCGCTGCTGCCGTAGAAGCGGTTCGTGCCGTAGTCCTTGAAGGCGGCAACCGCCTCGCCATAGCCGCCGACGCGGAAGCGTTCGTAGGAGTCAATCTCTGTGGAGTCGGTGTTCCACTGTGCCGAGACTGCGGCGGAACAAAGCAGCATTGCCGATGCAAGAATTGTCTTCATAATATAATTCACTATAATTCTCTCGTTATACCGTTATGTCGTTATGACGTTATAACGAAAAGTGAAGTTAAACAAATAGTTTTTCGGCTGCAAAGGTAGAGCTGATTCCGTGATGCTGCAATACGCAAAAATAAGTATTTTGCTATAGTGGCTTGGAGGGGTGTACTTGGTTGTTATTATCTGAATACCAAATAATAATGACAAGTTCAAGGCTACAAACCAAGCACTACTTACAAAAAGGTATATGACTATCCGCTACCAAGAAGGGGCGAAAGGATACCGATGGGAAGTGCCTGATTCCCAGATGTCTGGCAGAGGGTATAAAAAGTCCCTGTACTTATGGCGATAAGTACAGGGACTTATAGCAATAAGTACAGGGACTTATGACGATAAGTACGGGGACTTATGGCAGGGGCAACTTTGCGATTTTTCTCCCGTTATGGATGTAGATGCCTTTTTGCAAAGGTTTATCTGGAAGTTTTCGCCCTTGCAGGTCATAGGTCTCATAAGACTCATAGGCCCCATAGGCCTTATGGTCAATTGCTGATGGTATCTCCTCTGCATCGATGCGCTGGAGGCGGAAGTGGTCCACCTTGAACCATCCGTGACTGTCGCTGGTGGAGCGTGTGCCGTCGGCCTTGAAGTTGCTGGTGCGGATGCCAAGCTTCAGGCTTTCGCCGTCCTTCAGCGTCACCATCACCGCCATCGGCTGGAGTGTCATCTTGCCTGCGCCCGAAGCGCCGTAGCCGGCAAAGGTGTTCGTCTCGCCCGATGTTTGCATGGATGCCTGGTAATCGCTCTCCTTGCCGTAGTACTGCACGTTCTTGTTGGCAAAGAGGCGGCAGTTGGCCATCTTGTCCTTCTGCACACCGAGCAGACAGGTCACGAGATAGGTGCCTGCGCCGAGCTTCGAGGCGGCGATGGTCTGTGACAGTTCGTAGGTGTTGGGCATAGGCTTGGCACTTGCCCAATAGACATTGATGCCCCACAGATGCTTGGCATCCTGGTTGACGCCCCACGAGTTGCCGTTCATCGTGCCTGTGGCTTTCCAACCTTTTGGCACGCCGCGCACCAGACCGCCTTGCGGATTGAGGGAGCCGCTTGTGCCGTACTCGAAATCGGGGTTGGTGAGAAGCTCTGTCAGGTCTTCCGTTCCGGTGCTGAAGGGGATGCTTGCCAAGGCACTGACGCAGAGGCCGGGGTCCATGAAGGAAATGCGGACGCTGACCGTCTTGTCCTCCGTGCTCGTATAGTGGACGGCGGCGGGGATGTAGCCTTGCGCCACCGTCTCATCCCAAGCCTCGGTGCGCTCCGTTTGCTTAATAGAGATGACCGATGCTGCCTTCCCTTCAACGGAGATGCCTATACGCAGGTCGTAGGCCGTGTTGAGGCGGAACGTCGGCAGGCAGCGCACCTGAATGACGTTGAGTCCCTTCTGCACGGGCAAGGTGTATTCGGCGTATGGCGCGGTGCCAGCAGATGTGTAGGCCTGCATGTCGAGCGGCCAGACGGTTGCTGTGGTGCCTTGAATGCCGAGTCCATTCAGTCTCTTGACCGTAGAGGAAGCCTGATTGTAGCATCCTCCGGCAATGATGCAGACATCAGGCTGCAGGATGCTGCTCTGCATTTCTGCCACATCGCTTTCTGTGGCGACGGCAGGCATCAAGTGCTGGCTCCAGTTGTTCGGTTTGTAGTCCATCATGCCCTGCCACTTGCCGCTGGCGATGCCAGAGTTGTACTTTGTGGTGAGCGTCTGTATCTCATTGAAGGCATTCTGTGCCTTTTGTGCATAGTCGAGTGCTTTCTCGCGCTGTCCTGCCCAAGCATAGACGAAGCTTTGGCGGGCACGGAGCAGCTTGATGTTCTGGTCGGTGCAGGCGCAGACGGGGTACTCAAGCAGCTCGTAGTAGGCATTGCGCAGCGACGAGGGGATGCGTGAGCGCAGTGCTATTACCTTATTATATAAGTCCTGATACTCCGCAATGCGTGCATCAACCTGTGCATTCGAGTGGTCGAAGTGGCAGAGTTGCACATGCTCCGGCTTGGCAGCAATGCCCAAGCGGTAGTAGGCCATCTTTATCTCGTTGATGGCGTCGGCATAGTCTTCGCCGAAGGTGCGGGCAGCCCAGTCGCGTGTGTATTTGTAAGCATGTTCCGGCGTCCAGCTGTTGATGTCCCAAGCCAGGTCCATGCAGAACTCCAGCTCCTCCTCGGCTGGCTTGATGTCGCCCACGTTGATAATCCACTGGTCTCGAATGCCTTGCGCATAGCCTTTGCTTAATTCGTAGCTGCACAGCGAGGGCGAGATGCTGCTGAGCCAAAGGTAGGAGTCGGGCGAACCCCAATAGGAGAGGTGATAGTAGATGGCGTTGCCGCCCGAGCGTGCCTGCTCTGCCTGGTTCGGCATCTGGCGGATGTAGCCGTGGTTGTCGTCCACCCACATCAGGGTGACATCCTCTGGCACTTGCAGTCCGGCGTTGTAGCAGTCGAGCACCTCTTTATAGGGAATGAATATCTGCGGGATGGTTGTCGGGTCGCCGATGCTGTCGGCAAGGAGCTGACGCTGGTAGGCGATAATCTCCGTCAGGGCGGCCACGCGCTCGGCTGTCGTGCTGTAGCCGTTGATGCCTGTGTCGTGAACGCCTCTCATGCCGAGCGTGTAGATGGCGTTCTTGCCTCGGCTCTCGCCCACGCGCTCTGCCCAGTAGCGCTTTATCATGTCGCTGTTCGTGCGCCATACCCAGTCTTCGTTGCCATGCCCGCCGAACTTGTCGCCCGTCTTGCCCCACTCGTATTCGTTGTCGCGAAGCATCTGTTCGCAGTGGCTGCTGCCCATGTAGATGTCGTACTTCATGATGAGCGGGATGTTTGTCTTCTCGAACCAGAAGGCACGAGAGCCGGCGTGCATGGCAGGCCAAAGCGTGTTGGCGCGCAGACGCAGCAGCAGCTCCATGATGGCACCGTAGGTCTTGGGGCCGAAGTTATTAAGGTTGGTGTCCATCTTCTTGGCTGCCCAGGGGCGAAGGCCGAAGTCTTCGTCATTGAGGAAGATGCCACGGAACTTCACCGACGGCGAACCGACAATGCGACGGCCGGGGGTGACATAGAGCTGCGTCTTCGTGGCTGGCGTCACGTCTGCCCAGTATATCCAAGGCGAGACACCCATCATGCGGCTCAGCTCGAACATACCGTAAGCTGTGGCACGAGGCTGCGAACCAAAGATGACAAGGGCTTTCGCCACGCCTTCCATCGGATTGTCGACCGTCTGCAGACCGAATGCTTCCCACTTCCCCTCGACACCGCTCACGTCAATCTTGCCCTCGGCAATCAATTGGTCAACATGGCTTGATTGCCCGATAGTGCCTACGATGATGGGGTTCTTCAGGGACGTTGGCTCGGCCTTGTACTTCATAAAGGTCTTCTTCGTGACCGCCTTGAGGTCGGAGATCAGACATTCGATGACCGTCTTCACGACCTCTGCGTCCTGGTCGTCGTAGAGGATGATGGCTTTGTCGGTCGTTGTGGAGCCTGTAATGGTGAAACAGCCATCGACGGGAGTGGTTACCACCTGAAGCCCATCGGCCCAAGTAGGCAAAAAGGAAAACATCAGACAGATTACTGCCCAAAGAGTGCATTTTGCTTTCATACCAAACAAAGTTTTTTAGTTTTGTGCAAAGATACACATTCTTACACAAAACATCATGCATGGAAGGGAAAAAAGCTTCTTAAGTGCTTATTTTTGCACAAAGCAAGCATGAAATGGTATGATGTTTGCAGGAAAAGAACCTCCGTTATGGCACGAGCATCGAGCTATCGCCGTAGCTGAGGAAGCGGAAGTCGTGAGCGAGGGCGTAGTCATAGACCTTATGCCAGTCATCGCCGATGAAGGCGCTGACCAGCAGGAGCAATGTGCTCTGCGGCTGGTGGAAGTTGGTTATCATGCGACGCACGATATGGTACTTGTAGCCAGGGGCAATGATAATCTGCGTCGAGGCGTGCAGCACCTCCTCGCCGCGTTCGTCCATATAGCGGAGTAGGGCAGTGAGGGCTTCCATTGTGGAGAGAGAGTTGTCGTACTCATACGGCATCCACTGGGGAACGTGAAGAAGCCCCCTCCCCGCTCCCCCTTTGGGGGAGTGCCACAATGCCGCTGATTCTCCTCCCGCAGAGGCACTCCCCCAAAGGGGGAGCGGGGAGGGGGCAGCCAGCACTCCCATATAGTACAGACTTTCGAGGGTGCGGACGCTGGTGGTGCCGACGGCAATCGCCTCGCCATTGTGGGCAAGCAGCCGCTCGATGGTGCGGCGATGGACGGCGATGTGCTCGGTGTGCATGTCGTGTCCGCCGATGTCCTCGCTCTTGACGGGACGGAAGGTGCCTGCACCGACATGCAGCGTCACCTCCTCGCGCTCGATGCTCCGGGCATCGATGTCGGCAAGGACACGCTTCGTGAAGTGCAGGCCTGCCGTAGGAGCCGCCACGGAACCCTTTATCTTGGAATAGACGGTCTGGTAGGTTGTCTTGTCGCTCTCCTCTGTCTTGCGGTTGAGGTAAGGCGGGATGGGCAGCTCACCGACGGCATCGATGATTTCTGCCCAAGTGAGAGCCGCGTCCCATGTGAACCTAATCTCTTGGCTCGTGCCGTGCGTCCCGATGCGCTCCGCCGATAGTTTGAATTTTGAATTTTGAATTTTGAATTCTCTCGTAAGAAGCCCTTCCTTCCATTTCTTCGAGTTCCCCACAAGGCAGTACCATGTGCAACTGCCTTTCCTTGCAAAGTTCTCCTGATACTCCGCAGGGTCAGCAGGCTCAAGAAGGAAGATTTCAATCAAGGCCCCCTCCAAATCTCCCCGAGGGGAGGCTTTCCTGAAATGCAGCCTCGCCTGAATGACTCGCGTATTGTTGAAAACCATCAGTGCTCCCTCGGGCAGCAGTGAAGGCAGGGAGCGGAACTGCGTCTCGCTGATGTGTCCGCTTTCATAGACTAGGAGCTTGCTGCTGTCGCGTTCGGGCAGAGGGAACTTCGCAATGCGCTCGTCGGGCAAAGCGTAGTCGTAGTCGCGTATCTGTATGTGTCGTGTGTCCATAAGTGAGTGCAAAAGTACAACAAAATTAAGAATTAAGAAAGAAGAATTAAGAATTATTTCGTACCTTTGCACGAAGAAACTCTTAATTTTTAACTCTTAATTATACTACAAACCTATGAAACTGACAGGAAGAAGAGAAAGTACAAATGTGGACGACCGTCGCGGAATGTCTGCTACCAAAGCGGGCGGCGTCGGCATCGTCGGCATTATTATCGCCCTTTTGATGACATTCATGTCGAAGGGCAGCATCGACCTTACGGACATCATCAGCAATGTTGGACAGCTGAGTAATGTGACAGAACAGGCTGAGGGCGGTCGCGAGTTCACCGAAGAAGAACAGGCGCTTGCCACGTTCTCAAAACAGATTCTCGCAGGCACGGAAGATGTCTGGACAGAGGAGTTTAAGAAACTGGGGCGTACCTACGAGCCGCCAAAGATGGTGCTCTACACGGGAAGCGTACAGACAGGCTGCGGCAACGGCTCGGCAAGCATGGGACCCTTCTATTGCTCCGCCGACCAATGCCTCTACATCGACCTCTCCTTCTTCACATCCATGAAGCAGCAGCTGGGCGCCGACGGCGACTTCGCTTATGCATACGTGATTGCCCATGAGGTGGGGCATCATGTGGAATACCTGCTTGGAACACTCGGTAAAGTGCATCAGCAGATGTCGAGGCTTAACGAGACAGAAGCCAATAAGCTGAGCGTCCGCCTGGAACTCCTTGCCGACTTCTATGCTGGTGTCTGGGCTTATCACGACAACGAGATGTTCGGCAGCATCGAAGACGGCGACCTCGAGGAAGCTATTCGCTGCGCCCAGGTCATTGGCGACAACTACTTACAGGAGAAGGCGCGTGGCTATTCCCAGCCCGAGACCTTTACCCACGGCACCAGCAAGCAGCGCATGAAGTGGCTGAAGCTCGGCCTCCAGACCGGCGACATCCGTCGTGGCACCACCTTCCAGTGCAGCGACGCTGAACTCTAAAGACAGCAGTCACAATGAAGATAGGTGACCAGGTGCGCTTCCTTTCCGAGGTGGGAGGGGGCAGAGTGAGTGGCTTCCAAGGGAAGAACATTGTCCTTGTCGAGGATGAGGACGGGTTTGAGATTCCGATGCTGATGACGGATGTAGTGGTCATAGGCAGCGAGGATTACGACATCGGAAAGGTGAATCCGATAGGAAGCAAGGGGCAAGAGGCTAGGAGCAATGCGAGGGATGATGCCGACCCCGAGCCGGAGGAGAAGCCGACTACGTTCAAGCCCAAGCCATTGGAACGGCGCGAAGGCGAAAGGCTCAACCTCTACCTGTCCTTCCTGCCCGATGAGGTGAAGGAAATCTCCAGCACGGGCTTCGAGTCGTACCTCGTTAATGACAGCAACTACTACATGCAGGTGTCGCTGATGAGCGCGGAGAATGCCAGTTGGCGGCTGCGCTTCTGCGGCGTCATTGAGCCGAACAGCAAGCTCTTCGTCGAGGCTTTCGACCGCTCGCAGGTCAACGACTTGGAACGTCTTTGCGTGCAAGCCATCGCTTGGAAGCAGGACAAGCCCTTCCTGCTGAAGCCTGCCATAACAACAGAACTTCGCCTTAACTTGACGAAGTTCTATAAATTGCATGTCTTCCAACCCAATGAGTTCTTCAAGGAACCCAATTGGACGGAAGACATTATAAGGGATGATAAGCCGGCAAGGGAAATGTTGAAAAGTTGAAAAGGTAAAAAGGTGAAAAATGAAAGAGTGATGTGTTAACCTCCTATGTTTTTTCACCTTTTTACCTTTTCACTTTTTCACCTTTTTATGATTTCGGGTCGCCGAACTTGGTGTCTGTGTGCATGCGGCGCATGGCTGCGACGTCGTGCCGCGGACAAATCATCAGGAACTCTCCCTCTTCTGCAATGACGTAGTCCTTTAGCCCTTTTACGACAGCTGTGTGACCTTCCGGCAAGCGGATGACGTTGCCCGAACATTCGTAGAGGAACGCTTCTGTGTTGAGCAGGACATTGCCTTCGCTGTCGCCCGGAATGTCTTTGCCGATGCTTGCCCATGTGCCGATGTCGGCCCAACCGAAGTGTCCGCGCTGCACATAGACGTGTTCACTGCGTTCGAGGATGCTGACGTCCATGTTGTAGTTGGGCAGGACATTGAAGCTTTCGGGCACCAGTTTTGGGTCGTCACTCTCGGCTTCTGCCATCATGCGGGGTATCTCGATGCGGTATTCAGGCACGAGCATGAAGAGGTTATCGAGCATGACGCGCGTGCTGAAGCACAGCAGGCCGGTGTTCCAAAGGAAGTTGCCTTCCTGCATGAAGATGTTGGCGAACTCATCGTTGGGCTTTTCGGTGAACGACTTCACTGGGAAGATGTCGTGACAGAGCGGCTTGTCGTCGTCCGTCTGGATGTAGCCATAGCCTGTTTCAGGGCGTGAGGGTTGGATGCCCATGACAAGCAATCCATCGTTCTCGCTGACGAACTTCAGTCCGTCGAGCACATCCTGCCGGTACTCTTCCTCTTTCAGAATGATTTGGTCGGCAGGTGTGACGAAGAGTGTTGACTGCGGGTCTTGCTTGGCAATGAATACTGAACCCCATGCCACAGCAGCAAGCGTTCCACGTCGCAACGGCTCTTCCAGGATGTGCATGTCGTCCACTTCGGGCAGCTGCTCATAGACGAGCGGCAGATAAGCCACGTTTGTGCTGACGTAGATATGCTCCTTGTCGATGAACTTGGCGACGCGGTCGTAGGTCTGCTGCAGCAAGGTCCGTCCTGTGCCGAAGAGGTCGAGGAACTGCTTGGGCTTTACCGTCCGACTGATAGGCCAGAGACGGCTGCCGTTGCCTCCTGCCAGGATGAGGCAATACTTGTTGTCTGCCATGAATCTTATTTGCGGAGTTTCTGAATGACGGGCAGCAGCAGGCTTTCCATAACGGCATAGCCATCAGCATTGGGGTGTACGCCGGGGTTGTCGTTGGCCAGTTCAGCCTTCATGGCAGTGCCTTCGGCATTGACCATTGCGCTGAAGTAATCGACGTACGGAATCTTGTTTGCTTCGGCATAAGCCTTGACGCGGGCGTTGAGGCTGCGAATCTTGTCCATGCTGTCGGTTACGGACGGACGCCAGCTAAAGCCGCCTGCGGGCAGGCAGCTGGTCAGGATGACCTTACACTTGTGGAAGCGTGCCAGCTCGACCATCGAGAGCACATTGCCGTAGGTCAGATCCTCGTTGTATTCGCCGGTGTTCTCTGCGATGTCGTTTGTGCCGTAGTTGATGACAACGACCTTTGGCTGGAGGTTGATGACGTCCTCGCGGAAGCGCAGGAGGAACTGGTATGAGGTCTGTCCGCCGATGCCGCGACCGATGAGGTTGTTGTCCTTGAAGAACTCAGGACGTGTGCGTGGCCAGCCGTCGGTGATGGAGTTGCCCATGAGAACGACGCGCTTCTCGCCCTTCTGGGGAGCGCCGAGTTCCTTGTTTGCGCCAGCGTAGCGCTTCCAGTTGGCAAATTCGTGTTTCTGTGCTTGGATGCCGAGAGCCATGCAGAGCAAGGCAATGGCGGTGATGAGTCTTGTTTTCATGATTGTTGTTGTTATTAGTTGTCGTTATGACGTTATAACGTAATTTCGTTATGACGAGAATTTGTTTGATTAGAACGCCTTGCGGATGCTTTCGGCGATCTGCTCGAACTCCTCGGGCGTGAGCTTGAGGTGCGGATTGGTGAAGCGCATGTCGGCCTCGCTTTGCATCGGCACGAGGTGGATGTGGGCGTGGGGCACTTCGAGTCCGAGCACGCACTGTCCGACCTTGACGCAGGGGATGGCCTTCTTGATAGCCTTTGCCACCTTCTTTGCAAAGACTTGAAGTCCTGCCAGCTCATCGTCTTCGAGGTCGAAGATATAGTCAACTTCTCGCTTGGGAATCACGAGGGTATGCCCTTTCTGCAGGGGGCTGATGTCGAGGAAGGCGTAGTAGCGCTCGTCCTCAGCAATCTTGTAGCTTGGTATCTCGCCAGCCACGATACGGGAAAAAATGCTTGCCATAGTCTTTTTTAGTCAAAGTTGATGCTCATTACTTCGAGTTGGATGGTGCCCTGCGGCACTTTTATTTCGGCGATGTCGCCCACTTTCTTGCCGAGCAAGCCCTTTGCAATCGGTGTTTCCACACTGAGCTTGCCGTTGCGGAAGTCGGCCTCAGTGGCACTGACAATCGTGTATTTCATCTTCATCTTGTTCTTCACGTTGCGCAGTTCGACGGTGGAGAGGATCTGCACCGTGCTGGTGTCGAGGTGTGTGGTGTCAATAATCTTAGCCTCGATGATGGTCTTCTTCAGCATGGCTATCTCAGTCTCGAGTTTGCCTTGCCATTCCTTTGCAGCGTCGTACTCTGCGTTCTCTGATAGGTCACCTTTGTCGCGTGCCTCTGCGATGGCAGCACTTGCGGCGGGGCGGTCGACGCTCTCCATGTGCTGCAACTTGGCTACAAGCTCGTCGTAGCCCTTTTGTGTCATATAAGCCATTTATAGTTATTGTTAGTTATACATTATCTATATTATATAAGGGCAAAGGTTGAGGAGCAAGCAAACTTCCTCTTTCTGCGCGAGGCGCAGAAAAAAAGAAGAATCCCGACCGCATAAGCCGGAACCCTCGTCCTTTTCCTTCTTCTTATGTTTAGCGAATGCAAAGTTAGGAAGAAATTTTGAATCTGCAAACTTTTCGCATGAAAAAACGCCTGCCAAGGTAAAATTATATCTTATCTGACAGGCTTAACTGCCATTTTTGCCTCGAAAAGGAACCTTCCGGGGTGCTTATTGCCGGATTTTGTACTTGCCTCCGACAAGCATCTGCACAGCCCCTTTCATTTCGAGCGAAAAGAGGAGGCTCGACAGCTCACCAACAGGGATGTTCGTCTCGACAGCAAGGACGTTGAATTGCTTGCTGTCGTCCCGTGCAAGTGCCTGTAGGATAAGCTGTTCCTGCTCGTTGAAATCGGCAAGGAACTCCTGCTGAATGCCTTCTTCGGAGAGTTGCTTCTGGTGCTGCACGTCGTCCGTCCAACCCATAGCGAGGCAGAAGTCTTCGGCACTGGTCAATAGTGTGGCGCAGTTCGAGAAGATGAGTTTGTTGCAGCCCGACGAGTAGGTGTCGTGGATGCGGCCCGGGAAAGCCCACACCTGGCGGTCGTAGCTCTGGGCGATATCTGCGGTGATGAGCGAGCCGCCTCTGGCTGCGCTCTCCACCACGATGACGGCATCCGCCACTCCTGCCACGATGCGGTTGCGCTGCACGAAGTTTCTTTTGTCGATTGCCGTTGCCGACATATACTCCGTCAGCAAGCCGCCTGCCGCCACCATCTGTTTCGCGGTCTCTCGATGGTGACGAGGATAAATCTGGTCGAGGCCGTGAGCAAGGACGCCGACGGTCTCCAAACCTTCCTCCAGGGCTGCCCGATGGCAGTTCACGTCCACGCCGTAGGCCAGGCCGCTCACGACCAAGGCATCTGGGCAAAGCTGCTTCAGGTCACGGACGAACGAGTGGCAGAGGTCCTTGCCGTAGCCCGTGATTTGCCGTGTACCGACCATGCTGACGATGTGCCGCGCATTGAGGTCGGCTGTGCCGCGATAGTAAAGGAGAACCGGAGCGTCGGGACAGTCCTTCAGCCGTTGGGGATAGGTCTCGTCTTCCAAGCCCAGGCATTGAATTTTTCCCTTCCGGCAGAACGCAAGCTCCTCTTCGGCGCGTTTCAGATGGCTCTCCATCGAAGCCAGCGCGTCGAGCGTCTTTTGCGACGCCGAAGGCATCTGCTGCTTCATGGACTTGCGGTTCTCGAAGATGGCAGTTGCCGACCCCATTTCCTCGACAAGCTGATGCAGGTTGGTGAGGCTCATCGCGGGCACCTGCGTCAGCGCCATCATGTATAAGGTTTCCTGTTCGGTCATTTCTCTTGGTAGTAGGGTTCAAGGTATTTCTCCAGGTCGAGGCAGCGGCTCAGCTTGCCGTGGACGAGGCAGACGACATCGACTGTGCCTCGGGCCGCCAGCTTCATGTCGGAAAGGCGGTATATGTCCTGGTGGAAGACGTAGCGGATGCCTTCCTGCTTGATGTTGAGGCAGGAGAGGAATTCATCGCGGCTGCGGAGCGGTGTCTTGTAGGCAATCGTGATACGCGCCACAACGGACACGATGTCCTGCGCCGTCATTTCGGCGAAGCTGATGCCTGCCGAGAGCAGGAACTCATGGCGCGTGTGCTCCATATAATGCTGGTAGTTGGCATTGTTGACGATGCCTTCGAGGTCGCACTCATAGTCGCGTACCTTCATCTTCAGTTCGTAAGCGTATTTCATTTCTGTGTGTGTTGGTCCATTGCTTTAGGTTCGTTCATTGCTTTGTCATGACTAAGCAATTGCTTCATCATGACCAAGCAATTGCTTCATCATGATAAAGCAACGGACATAACGTGTTGTGTTTATAATCTCTCCATGTCATTGTTGTCAAGTACCCTTTAAATATTCGTATCCGAACCTGCATCGGAGGCAGTCGATGCGGTCGCAGTACTGGCGTTTGAGCTGGATGAGCGCCTGGCTGTCGGCTGCCGTGCTGACCTTCAGACCGCAATCCTGCCACTGCCGCAGGATGTAGTTGTTCTCCGCGGGCAAGGTTTCCAGGAGGCGGATGGCTCGCTGGCAGATGTCCTCGTTGCTGGTGTGCCGGCCGTAGGCGAAGAGCAAAGGCACCACCGTATTGATGATGAGCAGGCGTCGGCTGGCAGCTGTGGTTCCCTTCACTTCCAGGCATTTTTGCAATTCCTCTATGCTCTTCGCCTCCAGCAGCTTGCTCATCTGCGTCTTGCCGCTGTGGTAGAGTTCCGCTATTTGCAGGATGCGCACGGAGGGGAAGTTGCCCGGGCGGGTGCGGAGGAAACGCCAGTCTTCCCGCTTCATCGGCTCGTCCAAGCTGAACTTGTGCCGGAGGAAGGCGAACTCCTGCTGGAGAAGCTCGACCTCCTTCGTGCTCTTCTGCGCTCCGACCTCTTTGATGAGACCCGCCATTCCGAGGAAGAGTGCCTCGATCTGGAAGCGGTCGTCGCGGTGTTTGCCTGCCGCCGAGAGCGGAATCCTCATGGCCCAGCGCTCGAAGGCGTCGCCGTTGAGGCCGAAGCCGAAGCTGCGGCTCAGGGTGACAAACGTGGCGCGTTCCCAGTCGCCGCCAGTCCTCTCGGCCCTCTCGGCAACCTTTTCCGACCGCTCCTTCAGCCTCTCCACCAGCAAAGCGTCCATCCACTGGTGCGCCTTCATTGGCGGTATCGAAGGGATGATGCGGTGGCAGCGCGGATAGTCCTCCGTCCTGCAAAGCTCCTCATAACTCTGTCGAACCTTTTCAGGAATGTCGAGCCGTACCTGCGGCAACGTCTTTCCTTCCTGCGTCCTGACCGCTCCGTCAATTTCTCCTACGACGTGCAGGATGGCGCTGTTGTAGGCGGGGTCGCTGTCGTGACCGTGCCTGTACCAGTCCGACGAGCGCAGATGCACCTCGACATTGCCCGCCCAGAGCACACCGCCAAGCCGAATCTTGGCGTTGAAGAAGTCGGGGCCTTGGTCGTGGTTGTGCAAACCCGGGTCGATGACCTCGACCGTCTGCCCGTCCTCCGTTGTGAGCGGTTTCAGGGGCAGTATCTTGTGCTTCCAAACATAGTGGAGCAGCCTTTCCATCCTTATTTTTGCTCCGTTAACTTATTTTGTGAAACAAAAGTACGCAAAATCGCGCGAAAAGCATTACTTTTGCATGAAAATTATTCTTAAGGTATGAGAATTGCACTGATAGGCTACGGCAAAATGGGCCGTATGATAGAGGAAATTGCCCTTTCGCGCGGTCACGAAATCGTCAGCATCATCGACATCGACAATCAAGACGAGTTCGAGAGCGTGGCTTTCGCCAGTGCCGATGTCGCAATAGAGTTCACGACGCCCTGGACAGCCTACGATAACTACCTCAAAGCTTGGCGTGCAGGCGTGAAGGTCGTCAGCGGAAGCACGGGCTGGAAGAAAGAACATGGCGACGACGTGCGCAAGGCTTGCGAGGACGGCAAGACGCTCTTCTGGGCATCGAACTTCTCTGTGGGCGTCGCCATCTTCAGCGCCGTGAACGCTTATCTCGCGAAGATAATGAACGGATTCGAGCAGTACGACGTGAACTTGGTTGAGACACATCACGTGCACAAGCTGGATGCCCCTTCGGGAACAGCCATCACGCTTGCCGAGCAGATTGTGGAGAACCTCGACCGCAAGGAGCGTTGGGGTCTGCACGAGACAGCTCCTGAGGTGCTCCGCATCGACGATATCCGCCGTGCAGAGGTGCCTGGCATCCACACTATCACCTACGATTCGCCCGAAGACATGATAACCATCACCCACGACGCCCACTCCCGTCGGGGCTTCGCCCTCGGTGCCGTCCTCGCCGCAGAATACACAAAGGAGCATTCAGGGCTGCTCACGATGTCCGACCTCTTCAGCTTTTAGATAGCCCATAAACCCCATAAACCCCATAAAGCCCATAAAAACCCATGACCAAGAAAAAGAAATACCAAGCCACAACAAAAGACTGGGCGAAAGCCATCATCTGGATTGCCCTCTACATTGCCTTCCTCTACTGGGTGGATGCCTGGTGGGGAATCATCGTCATTCCCTTCATCTTCGACGCTTACGTCACGCGCCGCATCCCCTGGACTTGGTGGAAAAATGCCGAGAACCCTGTGGTGCGAACCGTAATGAGCTGGGTGGATGCCATCGTCTTTGCCCTCGTTGCCGTCTATTTCGTCAACATCTATTTCTTCCAGAACTATACCATCCCGTCGAGTTCGCTGGAGAAGAGCCTCCTCGTAGGCGACTATCTCCTCGTGAGCAAGATGAGCTACGGCCCCCGCGTGCCGCAGACGCCCTTGCACATGCCGTTGTGTCAGCATACCCTGCCCTTCGGTGGCAAGAGCTACATCGAGTGGCCGCAGTGGGAATACAAGCGCGTCACGCCCAAGCCCGTCACGCTGAACGACATCGTCGTGTTCAACTATCCTGCTGGCGACAGCATTGTCAGCAACCCCCGCTACCAGACGGAATACTATGCCATGTGCTATGGAATTGGCGCACAACTCTACCAGCAACAGACAGAAAGCGTGCCCCAACCGGAGAACATGACACCCCTGGAGCAGCGCAAATACTACAGCGCTGTGTATGAGTTGGGACGCCAATATGTCCGGCTTAACGAGCGTGACTTCGGCGAAGTGGGTTGGCGACCTGTTGACAGACGCGAGAATTATGTGAAGCGTTGCATAGGTCTGCCTGGTCAGACACTGGCGATTCGCAACCGCGTCGTGTATCTCGACGGCGAAGAGAACCCTGCTCCAAAGAACGTACAGTTCAACTATCACGTCGACATGAACACCAGCTATCTCCCGGAGAAGCTTGTCTATGAGCTTGGACTCAGCATGAAAGACGTGCAGGACATGTATCAGACGGGTTGCATCCCCTTGACGCAAGCCGCCAAAGAGGCTTTGGAACAGCACACCGAATATGTGACAAGCGTGACGCCTATCGAGAGCCGCGATGTGGAATCCCTTTATCCGCAGAACTGTTATACGGGTTGGACGTGCGACAACTACGGCCCCATTTGGATTCCGAAGAAGGGCGAGAGCATCAAGCTCACGTTGGAGAACCTGCCTGTTTACGAGCGTCCCATCCATGTTTACGAGGGCAACGACCTGAAAGTGACACCCGAGGGCGACATCCTTATCAATGGCGAGAAGGCTACGGAATACACCTTCAAGATGGATTACTACTGGATGCAGGGCGACAACCGCCATTGTTCCGCCGACTCGCGCTATTGGGGCTTCGTGCCCGAGGACCATATCGTGGGCAAGCCCATCTTTATCTGGCTCAGCACAGACGTAGACCGTCCCTGGTTCAGCGGACACCATATCCGTTGGAACCGCCTCTTTAAGCTGGTCGATAATATCAAATGAAGACCCCCCTCCAACTCCCCCGAGGGGGAGAGACTGCCGCAGAAGTCCCCCCTCGGGGGGATTTAGAGGGGGTCGCCATTCCTTGCTGTTACCTCGCTCCTGTCTCTCACTATAGCGCCTACTATCGTGCCGACGAGGTGTGGCTTGAGGTGTGCGACCACTTCGTGAAGCAGACGCTTCGCAACCGTTGCTACATAGACAGCCCTAATGGAGCGCTCGCCCTCACCATTCCCGTCGTCAAGCCAGAAGGCAAGACGTTGATGAAGGACATACGCATCAGCGACCACGGCAACTGGCGACACCAGCATTGGGTGGCGCTCGAGAGCAGCTACAGACAGTCGCCTTTCTTTGAGTATTATGCCGACGACTTTGCTCCGTTCTACGAGAAGAAGTGGGAGTTCCTTGCTGATTTCAACGAAGAGCTAATGATGTTGGTTACGTCGTTGCTCGATATTCAGAAGCCAATAAAGAGGACAACAAGCTACAGCCCCACCAAGTTCTCCGGACCCACCCCCATCCCCTCCCTTGTAGGGAGGGGAGCAGTTACCACTCCAGACAGCTTTATCAGTGGCAGAACTATCTGCTCCCCTCCCTACAAGGGAGGGGTAGGGGGAGAGTCTGGTGGGTCTGGTGCTGTTTACTACCAAGTCTTCGCCTCGCGTCATGGCTTCCTGCCTGACCTCAGCATCGTCGATTTGCTCTTTAACCAAGGACCGGAGGGCGTGCTATGGCTGTAGCTGTTCATCCCCTCCCTGCCGAGGTGCAAGGCGCGTCTCCGCCTTGCCAATTCACCTATCCTTTCTGCTACGAGCCGCACCCCCTTTGCATCGCTGCCGCCAATGAGGTGCGCCGCTACCTTGCCCAGCATCCCGAATGGCACGACGAGCTGCAACGCGGCAAGATGTTCGGGGTGTTGGTGGTGGAGGGGGCTTTCCTCGCTGCCTTTTCCGGCACGCTCGATGGCAAGACGCAGCACGACTATTTCGTTCCGCCTGTCTTCGACCTCATGGCTCCGGGCTGCTACTTCCAAGAGGAAGAGACTGCCATCAGCGACATCAATCGGCAAATAGAAGCCTTGCAGAGCATCTCCGTAGGGATGCGCTCCTGCTCATCCGCTCTGCACCAAGAGATGCAAGCTGAGCTTGCCGCCTACAAGCAGCTCATGCAGCAGCACAAGGCTGAGCGCGATGCTTTGCGAAAAAGCTTCACCAGACCCACCCCCAGCCCCTCCCTTGTAGGGAGGGGAGCAGATAGTTCTGCCACTGATAAGGTCACCTGGGATGGTAACTCCTCCCCTCCCTACAAGGGAGGGGTAGGGGGAGGGTCCGGTGGGTCTGGCCTTGCTCGCCAGAGCCAGCACGAGAAGGCCGAGTATCGTCGCCTGAAGCAAGCATGGGAGCAGCGCATCTTCGAGGCGGAAGCACCATTAAGAGAAAGGCAACAACAAATTGTGCAGCTACAGAAGGAGCGCCACGAGCGCAGCATCGCCCTCCAGCAATGGCTCTTCCGTCAGTTCGTCTTCCTCAACGCCCTGGGTGAAGAGAAAGCCTTGCCCGAGCTGTTTGCCCCTGCCGTTCCCCCTTCAGGGGCTGGCGAGTGCTGTGCGCCGAGGCTGCTGCAAGCCGCCTACAAAGAGGGCTTGCAACCGCTCTGCATGGCAGAGTTCTGGGTGGGCGACTCGCCAAAGGATGAGGTGCGGCACGACGGACATTTCTACCCTGCCTGCAACAGCAAGTGCCGTCTTATCCTGCGTCATATGCTCCAGGGGCTTAACGTCGAACCCAATCCTTTGCTTGCCAACCAAGAGCAGTTACTCTCGCAGCTACACATTATATATAATAATAAGGAGATGGCCGTCGTGAGCAAGCCGGCAGGAATGCTCTCCGTGCCGGGCAAGGACGACCAGCCCAGCGTGCAGGAAGCCATGCGGCAGATGTTCCCTTCTGCAACAGGGCCGCTCATCGTGCATCGCCTCGACATGGATACCAGCGGACTGATGCTTATCACTTTGACCGAAGAGAAGTACCACGAGTTGCAGAACCTCTTCCTGCATCATCGCATCCATAAAGTCTATCATGCTTGGCTTGAGCATGAGATGCCTGTCGGAGAGGAGGGTGACATCAGCCTGCCCTTGCGACCGGACTTCGATGACCGTCCCCGACAGATGGTCGATAACGAGCATGGCAAGCCTGCACAGACACATTACCGCGTGCTTGAGAACAAAGACAGCCACGCCCTCGTTGAGTTGCGACCGATAACAGGCCGCACCCATCAGCTCCGCGTCCATTGCGCCCACAGCCTCGGTCTTGGCAATCCCATCGTCGGCGACCGTCTCTACGGCAAGCCCGCCGAGAGGCTCATGCTACATGCCTACAGCATTACAATAGAAGGCAAGACCTTTACCGATCCCAATTATGAATTGTGAATTATGAATTATGAATTGAAGCTCGACGTCCACACCCACACCATCATGAGCGGCCACGCCTACAGCACCTTGCAGGAGATGGTGACGGCTGCCCAGCAGAAAAAGCTCGACATCCTCGGCATCACGGAGCACGCGCCAGGCATCCCCGGCACATGCCATCCTATCTACTTCCGCAATCTGCACGTCGTGCCACGGCAGATGGGCGGCTTGCGCCTCATGCTCGGCGCAGAGCTGAACATCCTTGACACAAAGGGGACACTCGACCTCGATGAATACTATTACCGTATGCTCGATATCCGCATTGCCGGTATCCATCTGCTTTGCTGGCAGGGTGGCACCATCGAGGAGAACACCGCCGGCATGATAGCTGCCATCCGCAACCCCTGGACGCAAATCATCTCACATCCGGGTGACGGTACAGCCGAACTCCTCTTCGAGCCGATTGTCTTAGCTGCAAAGGAAACGGGAACCTTGCTCGAAATCAATAACAGTAGCCTCAATCCCCGCCGCAATAAGGACGCAGCCCTCAAGAACAACCTTGAGATACTGCGCCTATGCAAGCGGTACGAGGTGCCTGTCATCCTGGGCAGTGATGCCCACATCAGCTACGACATAGCCAATTACAGTTTCATCTGGCCTCTTCTCGCAGAGACGGATTTCCCAGATGCCCTCATCATGAACTACTTCCCCGATCGCTTCCTTGAGTACATTCACGCTTAATGGCAGCCTTCAGCTTATTTGACGCCTAAGCTCTTATAGATGATGATGATGGCGTCGCTAAGGTCTATCTCACCGTCGCCGTTCATATCAGCTACTGCCTCATTGAAGTTGGAAGGGACCTCGTGTAGCGAGTAATACGTCACCATGATGGCATCGCTGAGGTCAACCTCGCCGTCACCGTTCACGTCGCCCATAAACAGACTGGCATAGTCATCGCCCTGCTTGACAACCACACCATGATCATTGAAGAATACGGGGTGGTCGTCTTCTCCAAGAGTCTGAAACCAGACGGGAGTGTCAAGGTCCTGGTTGAGCAGGTAGCACAACTCACCGCTTGCCACTTGGTCTAATGTGACTTGAGTGGCCTTTATGTCTGGAGTAGTGGAGTAGCAGTTGATGGCAGTGGGTCTGCCGCGCAGCATGGCATCGCTCATATCCGAGTAATAGTAACCTTCGATGGTGCCGCTGCAGTAGCAGTTATGGGCTTGGCCGTTGGCAGCATAGCCAGTTATCTGTCCGCTCTCTTTGCCTCCCTTTACAGGCCCGGTCACATAGCAGTTGATGAAGATGGGCGTGGCAGCTCCGCTCATGTTGCAGCCGAAGATGCCGCCTGCGTTCTGCTTCGAGGCTGTCACTGAACCCTCGTTGCCCAGACATTCCATTGTGACTGTGCCGCCGTTGTTGGAACCGCCGATGATGCCTACAAAGGCTGCGCCGCTGATGGAGCAGCTTTCGTCGAGCACGAAGTTCTTGATGGTGGCTCCGCCGCTGACGACGCCGAAGAGTCCTGCGTAATTGCTGCCCGTATCTATCTTCAGGTTACTGAAGACGTGTCCCCCGCCGTCGAAGCATCCGACGTATGGATTGAGCTGGGTGCCGATGGGAGAGATGTTATAGCCCTGGAAGTCCAGGTCGGTCGTGACAATGCCATTGATGCCCGTATGGCCGTCGTTCACCAAGTCGGCAAAGTCCATCAGCTCTTCCGGCGTGGATATCACGAAGTCCGACTCCTCTGGAATGTCCGGAATCACTTCATATCCCAGCTTGTTGTCTATCCAGCGGATGCGCTCCTTCAGGTAGTTCTTGATGATGTCCAGCTCTCCCTGATAGGTGCCGGGCGCGAACTGCTGGAGCGTGAGGAGTTCCCCCAGATTGTCCCAGCGGGTGAAGTTCAGCTTTTGCGACTCGTCCAGCACCACACCCAAACTGTCCACGTATGCCCAGAGACTGTCGCGGGAGAATGCGCCACTCTCGCGCAACTGGCTCCAGATAGAGCGAAGTCTCTCCTGAGCGTAAGGGTCGGAAAGAATGCGGCTCACGAAGCTGCGTATGCCAGAGACGGCTGAACCATAATTGTAGAGCCAGTCTGGCTTGCCGTTCGCTGGATAGGTGCGCTGGTCGTTGTCCATTGAAAGGTCGAAGTCCCACACGGGGCCGAAATGGAAGAGGTCGTCGCCTCGCTCCTTATATAGGTACAGGCTCCACATGGCATCATTGTTGCCAGCAAATTCTCCTACGAGGAAATAGCGCAGGAAACTGTCCAAGTCCAACTTGTTGCGATACCCCTTATCGGGATGCAGGTAAACGGTACTCCAGAGGCTGGACTCCATATCGTTGAATGCGTCGCAGATGTATGCGAACTGTTCCGGAGTGATGTCATTGTTGTCGGGAGACTTGACATCGACGGGAATGCCTTGGCTGCTGCTGAAGTGGTATTGTTCGCCGCCCGGGCTGGTTATCTCCAGCAGATAGCCGCCGCTGATGTTTGGCTCTTCGTTATCGCCAGGAAGCATCTCGGTGATGTCAACGCGATTGCGGTCCACCGTCACCTGGTCGGCAAGCTGATAGTTGCCCTTGTACTCTCCGTTCACAATGACATCGACGTTCTGAATCCAAGGCGTATAGCTTAAACCAAGCCGGCGGCTCATCTCGAAGGCAATGTTGTTGCGCATCAGGCTCTTCTCGCGCCAGTTGGGCAGAAGCGTCCACTTCTTGCACTTGCTGGTACTCTGCAGCGGAGAGCCTTTGAGCATGTAATGGCTCTTCCCGTCGTTGAACTTCAGGCGGTAGGGACGCTTCTTGAAAAGTTCATAACGGGAGCCGTTGCCACGTTCGCGGACAAGGGTCGGGTATTCTTGTATGCGGGTTCCTTCGTCGTAGATAAGACACATCTCGGATTCCAACTCATGCACCTTGTCGTAAGGCTCTATCCCCTCGTAGGTATGATAGGACAGGGTGGGCAGGTTGGTCAGCTGATAGAACTGGGAATCGTCGCCTGCGCCTGCATGACCATGGAACTCCAGCTCGGCGATGTTGCAACGGCTGTCGGCTGGAGCGCACCAGCGGACATAGCGGAAGCCGCGCGAGACATGCACATCGGCATACGACATCTCGCCGATAGTTCCTTCCTCCGTAATCATATACAGTGGGACGGCATCCATGAAGTCCTCGCGATTGGAACCTTCGAAGAGGCCTAAGACAACACGCTTTGGCCCTACACCAGCATTGCGGGGACTCCATCCCACGCGAGTAATGATGTGAGGATAGCCCAAGTCCAGGCCTGCCCAAGCGTGCGACTTCTCGTAGGTGGCAACGTAGGTGGACAGGTCTTCGTCGAAGGCATTCGCAATAGTATTTACGGTGGACGAGGCGGATTGGGTATCATAGTCGTAGCCTTGCTCCGTTCCTATCACGGTGCCTGTCAGCTTATGGTCTTCGTCAATCGGCCTTTCCGCATGTAAACAAGCAGGACGTACAAGGCACAAGGCTATAATCAGAAGTGGTTTGTACAGATGTTTTTCGAGTGGCATATCTTTAGGTGTCTGTGTGTCTTTACTTTTCTAACCATCGTTCGATGTTGCGTTTGAGGCCGTCGTACTTGGCACGCTTGACGGCAGAGCCTTTGAAGAGGGTGCGGTACTGTTCTTCCGTAAGGCTTTGCCAGTCGTCGGGTGTCATCTGCAGAAGTGCTTCGGAGGGTTGGAAGGCAGGTTCAGCCGTGGGCTTTGCTTCGGCAAACTGCGGCGTAGCCCTCATGCAGCGGTCGCAGCCGTAGAAGGTGCGCTTCAGTTCTATCTCTTTGGGCAAGGGGCCGCGATGCTCGATGGTTTGATAGCTGATGCAGCGGCGGGCATCGAGTCCTTCGGGCGTGAGGGCGGGGCAGATAGTCCCCCTAGAAGCCCCCTCCCCGCTCCCCCTTTTGGGGAGTGCCTCAATCTCGCTGGACAGGGAAGCTTTGGCGGCAATGGAGCACTCCCCCAAAGGGGGAGCGGGGAGGGGGCTTTGGAGAGGGCTGTCGTAGTGGTCGGCTTCGGCTGTCAGGAAGAGTTCGCCGAGGAATACTGTCGGTCCGTAGCCCGGCACACTGATGAAGCCGCCATTGGAGGTGACGATGCCGATGCCGCTCTTCCAAGCCCAATAGCGTTCCATGACGGGTGCGGTATCGACGAAGCATCGGCCTTCGAGTTCGCATGTCTGCATGAGTTCCTGCATCCGTTGCTTCATGACCTCGTGGTAGTCCTTGCCTTGCGCATAGAGACTGATGGCGGGCTGCTGATGCTGGGGCATGAAGTTCATGGCGAGGCTGACGATCGTGCGTACGCCAGGCACAAGGAGGTCGGGCTGCAGGCGCATCTCGACGTTGCGGCGCATGTAGTCCATCTCTCCGCAAAAGTCAAGGTCGAGCCATCGGCGGTAGCGAATGGCAAAGTCGTTCGCCACGGCTTCCGCCTTGGCAAAGCCACAGGCGACAAAACCCAGACGCAGGGCCTGGGCTTTGATGTCTTTGCTATTCAATAATACCGAACTCATATCCTTCCTGCTTTAGCCATGCGAGTGCTTCGGGAAGAGCGTGCTTGAGCTTGTCGATGCTCTTCAGTGAGTCGTGGAGCGTGATGATGCTACCATTGCGAGTGTAGCGCTTGATGTTGTTCACCACATCGTCGGCAGTGAGTAGACGGCTGTAGTCGCGTGTCACGACGTCCCACATTACGACTTTGAAACCGCAGTGCCGCAGTACACGATACTGCACCATGCCTATCCATCCGTGTGGCGGTCGGAAGAGCTTTGAATGGAAGATTTCGTTGGCCTTCACAATGTTGGACAGATATGTCCACGGCGTGTGCCTCGCCCCCGAGATGTGGTTGTAGGTGTGATTGCCGATGCTGTGTCCCCGCAGCCGCACCTCTTCGAGCAGGTGCGGGTACTTCGCCGCGTTGTCGCCCACCATGAAGAAGGTGGCTTTGGCATCGAAGCGGTCGAGGGTATCAAGGATGAAGGGCGTTGCCTCGGGGATAGGCCCATCGTCGAAGGTCAGGTAAACCACCTTCCTGTGCTGGTTTATTCGCCACAGGGCGTGGGGATAGAACCAGCGGAAGATTCTTGGAGGCTGCTCAATGAACATTATTCTTCTGCTTCCTCCTCTTCTTCGTACTCTTCCTCATCGGCATAGTCATCTGCGGCATTCATACCGACACTGCCATAGAGACGGTTCTGTATGAGCTGGTTGTAGATGTCAAGCTGCTTGGCGAGTTCCATCGTCTTGTTGTTGCCGGCACTCTCCAGGACACTTATCGCGCTGTGCATCTGGTAGAGGTAGTACAGGCAGTCCTTTTGGCTAAGCATGAGCATCTTTCCTGGCAAATTCAGATACCACTCCAGGTACTCGGCAGCCTGGGTGGCTATGGGATAGGCAATATCGCCAGCTTCCTTCTTTTTGCCCAGGGTATTCCAGACGCGGGCGAGTTCAAGCGAACCGCTGCTATAGCTGTGCGGTACGGTTGTTGGCGGAATGGCTTGCTCTGCCTTTGCCACGACACGGGCAGCTTTGTCAAGTTTGTCTTCCTGAACAAGTCGCGAAGCCAGCATCGAGAAGATGCGGCGATGTGTGCCGCACATGCGCATGACGGTCTCGTCGAGATAGATGTCCGGCTTGTCAATGCCGCCGAAGGTGAAGCGCGTCATGAGGTTCTCGTACATCTTCTCGGTGTCGATGTCCTTGCCGCTCTTCTTTGTATTGAAGGGTGTGATGCGATAGGCAAGGCCTTCCTGCACGAAGAAGTCCTGGACGGTACCCTTGTTCTCGGGGCCGACCGTCATAGCCATGTAGATGGGACGTTCCCAGTTGCACTGGGCAATCATCTCGTACATCATCATCTCGCTCTTATAGACGGCACGCTTGCCCTTGAGGCTGATGTGCATCTTGTCTGGAATGCTGTCGGCGGCTATCATCATGCCGCTGCGGCGGACGGCTTCCTTGTCGATGCTCACGACGATGCTGTCGGTGGGGATGAACCTCAGGTCGGGATTGTCGCTGAGCACCCAATTGTCGATGATGTTCTTGAGTTCGAAGGGATCGTCGCCAAGAAGATCTCGAAGCGTCTCAGGCTCGTCCTTGTAAGACTCGATGAGACGTTCCAGAGTGCCTGGACGGACAGAGACACCTTCGCGGGTGCCTGCGACGTATTGCAGTCTGCTCCAGTGGATGGGCACAGCCGGTGAGTCGTAGGCGGGACGCTTCATCTGGTCGATGTACCAGTCGGTTTGCAGGTAAGAGAGGTTGCAGACGCGGGCGTCGGTGCGGAAGCCTTCCGTCTCTTGGGCGTACCAAAGCGGGAAGGTGTCGTTGTCGCCGTTGGTATAGATGATGGGGTAGTCGCCTTTGGAGAGAGACTCGAGGTAGTTGCGGCCAAAGTCTCTGCAAGTGTAGCGGCCGCTGCGGTCGTGGTCGTCCCACGTTTGTCCTGCCATTTGTATGGGCACGAGGATGCAAAGGCAACTGAGGGCTGCACAAACTTTCTCGTTCTTGAGGAACTTCTGAAGGTAGTAGGCAATACCGGCAACACCAAGTCCCACCCAAATGGCAAAAGCATAGAACGAACCTGCATACGCATAGTCGCGTTCGCGCGGCTGCATCGGTGTTTGGTTGAGGTAGAGCACGATGGCGAGGCCCGTCATAAAGAAGAGGAAGAAGACGATGCCGAACTGCTTCTCTCCTTCGCCCAGGTTCTTCTCGTCGTTGACTTTCCCTTCGGCCGTCGAGCTTTGCTTCTTGAAGAGTTGCCAGAGAATGCCTATAAGACCGAGCAGCAAGGGCAGGCAGTAGAAGACGTTGCGACCCTTATTCTCGCGGAGTTCGGTGGGCAGCTTGCTTTGGTCGCCCAGGCGGAAGTTGTCGAGGAAGGGAATGCCGGAAATCCAGTTGCCGTGTTCCCATTCGCCGTTGCCTTGCAGGTCGTTCTGGCGGCCTGCGAAGTTCCACATGAAGTAACGCCAGTACATGAAGTTGACCTGATAGCTGAGGAAGAAGCGCAGGTTCTCGAGCTGGGTCGGTGTCTTCACCTGCACCATCTCGCCACAGCGCTCGTAGCTCTTGACGGTTCCCTTCACGCCGCCCATCCAGCTCTCGTAGGCTCCTTTATGAGCCTCGCTATACATGCGGGGGAAGAACATGTTCTGCTGATAGATATAGTCCGTCTTGTATCGCTGAATTTCGTAGCGGTCAGGCTCGTCGGCTGTCTGTTTCTCCTTGCGCTGATAGACGGGCGCGCCCTTCTCGCTGACGGGCACGCAGTAGTTGCCTTCGGGCTTGAGCAGCACCTGACTCGTGTAGGCCGGTCCGTAGAGGAGCGGACGGTCGCCATACTGTTCGCGACTCAGGTAGGTGCCCAGCGTGAAGATGTCCTCGGGCGAGTTCTGGTCCATCGGCGTGTTGGCAGAGCTGCGGATGACGATGACGGCATACGAGCTGTAGCCAATCATTATCATCAGCATACAGAGCAGCGAGGTGTTCATCAGGCGGGCCGAGACGAGGTCCTTCCCTTCTTTCTTCCAACGGAGAGCGAAGTAGAGCAGGGCAAGTACAATCACGCCAATGGCGATGCTCGTCCAGCCGTAGCCGTAGAACGGGATGCCCAACATGCCGACACTCAGCAGGTAGGAGAGTGTCATGCGGATGCGGCTCTTCTGCTTGATGGTTTCCCAGATGCTCCAGAGCACGATGCCTACGAGCAGGGCGATATAGACGATAACGCCTGTGTTGAAAGGCATATTGAGTGTGTTCACGAAGAGCAGTTCGAACCATCCGCCCACCTTCACGATGCCCGGCACAATGCCGTAGAGCACGGCGCAGATGAGCACGGCACTGCCCACCAGCGAGAGCAGCGCGCCCTTCATCGTGGCGTTCTTCACCTTTCTGTAATAGAAGATGAGCACGAGGGCAGGCAGGCAGAGCAGGTTGAGCAGGTGGACGCCGATGCTCAGGCCCGTCAGGTAGGCAATGAGGATGAGCCAGCGGTCGGAGCCAGGTTCGTCGGCATGGTCTTCCCACTTGAGCATCAGCCAGAAGACAACTGCCGTGAAGAGGCTGCTGTAGGCATACACTTCGCCCTCCACTGCGCTGAACCAGAAGGTGTCGCTGAAGGTATAGACCAAGGCTCCGGTCAGTGCGCTTGCCTCCACCGTGATGAGTTGCGCGAGGTTCTGCACCTGTCCTTTCTCGCCAACCAGCTTGCGTGCCAGATGGCTGATGCTCCAGAAGAGGAACATGATACAGGCGGCACTGAAGAGGGCGCTCATCATGTTGACCATCAGAGCAACCTTCGTTGGGTCGCTCACAAATTGTGTGAACAGGTTGGCTGTCAGCATGAAGAACGGTGCCCCAGGCGGGTGACCGACTTCCAGCTTATAGGCTGTGGTGATGAACTCGGGGCAGTCCCAGAAACTTGCCGTAGGCTCTACCGTGCTGCAATAGACGTAGGCCGCAATGGCGAAAGTGAGCCAACCCATTAGGTTGTCCACAAGTCTGAAGTTTTTCATCTATATATTATATGTAATGTATAAATTGCGTGCAAAGTTACGAAAAATTATTGAACATTGAACATTGAACATTGATAAATTCTGCATTTCTTAACTCAATGGGACAAAAGCTTAATTTTTTTTAGCGAAATGCTTGCAAGTATCGGGGGAATGTTGTACCTTTGCACCGCAATTCGCAAAGGGCGCTTAGCTCAGCTGGTTCAGAGCGTCTGCCTTACAAGCAGAGGGTCGGGGGTTCGAATCCCTCAGCGCCCACGAAAACAGGGAGTGAGACTTAAATAGTCTTGCTCCCTGTTTCGTTTAGATGTGGTGCGGAAAAAAAGTCCCTGTACTTGTCGTCATAAGTCCCTGTACTTATTGCCATAAGTCCACGTTCTTATCGCCATAAGTACAGGGACTTATTTTGACATCTGCCAGGCGTTTGGGAATCAGGCACTTACCCTGGCGTGCTGTCGCCTATGTTGAGATGGTTTACAACTCACCCAGTTCGCGGCTGATTTCTTTCAGTTCTTCGCGGACGGACTGCAGGCGGTTGATAATCTCGGAAGCGTCGCTGGCGGCCTTGCGGTTCTTGACGAGGACGGCCTTCGCGGCGGCAATCTTCATGCCGCGCACCTTGAGAAGGTTATAGACGATGCGCACTTCTTCGATGTCTTCCTTGGTATATTGGCGCACACCCCGTCCGCTCTTGCGGGGCTTGATGTTGGGGAACTCCTTCTCCCAGAAGCGCAACAGCGACTCTGCTACATTGAACTGCTCCGCCACTTCAGCTATGCCGTAGTATTTCTTTAGCTCTTTGTTCGGATTGTAAGCCATGTCATTTACCATTTAATCATTTACCATTTACTATTGAACGGTAAGCGAAGAACTAATTTTCTGCAAAAGTACGAAATAAATTTGAATTAGGGATGAGAGATTAGGAACTTTTTTGTATCTTTGCACACCTTTTAGTGAAAAAAGGACTCCCTTTAACCCTGCACTCCAAAAGGAGAGAGAAAAAATGGTAAATGGTAAATGATTAAATGGTAAATAATATGTTGACAGCAAATGAGATACGCGACTCGTTCAAAAAGTACTTCGAGTCCAAGGGACATGTAATCGTGCCTTCTGCTCCCATGGTAGTGAAGGACGACCCGACGCTGATGTTCACCAACGCCGGTATGAACCAGTGGAAGGACATCATCCTCGGCACTCGCGACCC
>JAFXZK010000122.1 GCA_017541265.1 Bacteroidaceae bacterium
CGACCTATAGCTCATTTTGCAGGCTAAAACCTCTCTCAAAGCTCGATATACGCTGGTGTTTTTAGAAACCAAGCTACCTTCAGTTATGAATATTTCTGACATTTGGGTTTTCTTTGGCATAGCAAAATCTCTTGGAATGTTTATGTTAAACAGAGAATACGCAATAAAGGATTTTGGCAAATCAAGGCTTTTTAGCCTGCAAAATGAGCTATACGCCAGAAATCCCCTGTACCATTAATGTTGTTGAAGTTCATCATCACATTAAATCCCCCGCTAAAGATAGCGGCAGCGGCAATCGTCCAAATGAATTCCCCATTCCTGTCGATATAGCGATATGGGTTGTTTCTGGCATAGACATACGGATTAAAGTCCAGCGGGGTGCCGTCCTCATTGAGCAGGGGGTCAGGACTGACGAACCTGCCAGCGCGTCGGCAAATGCAAACGGAGGTTCGGACATACTATCCTGCAAATAATTCATGGATAATTACATGGTAATTACATGTCAAAAAAAATCGCAAGTGGACGCTTTCTGACGGCAGTTTTTTGCCTGCGTGGCACTTTGATGCCCAAAACGAGAGAAATGCGCTTAAATCGAATGTGTACTGGAAATCAGGCGGTTGCGAGGCTGTTTTGTCGGGGAGTGTGGTAAAAAAGTGTCAGAGTTCCATGCTGTGGTGTTAAACAGAATGAGGTTTTGGCGCAAAAAGGGCATGGAGCGAGGGTGAAAAGTACGTGGGGTTTTAACAATAAGAGCGTGGACTTATGGCAATAAGTCCACGCTCTTATGAGAAACAGGGCTGGCTTTTTTGCCTAAATCTCTGTTTTCTTCTTGACTTTAGTGTAAATATATTTCCGCCAGAGAGGATGGCTATTGTGTTGTATAGACTATGGCTACGAACCTTTTGTCGCGGCAGTCTATGCGCGTGGCGTGGCGTCCCTCTTCGATATGGCGGAGAAGCTGCGGCTCTTCGCGCCGGAGGTATTCCAGCTTGACGGGGTCGATGACGTAGCAGCCGGCATCCAAGATGTTGTCGCGCAGGGGTTCGCCTTCTTCCATGAAGCCGTTCTTCATGCCGTGCTTCCAGAGCATCGGCGCACCGTAGCGGTTGACGTGCGCCACGCAGAGCAGCCTTGTCGAGACATACACCTTGTCCGTCCCTTCTGGAATGAGTTTAGCCACCTCAGCCGCAACATCTGCGACGTCTTGCCGTTCGTTATGGACGATGAAGTTGTAGTCGATGACCACCATGATGGACAGCGGCACAATGACCGAGACCTTGAACCACCTTTTGAGACGTTCGCCTCCGTATCTGTCCAGGAGAATGGTCGTCAGGAAGATGGCGAACGGCAGTGGCAGCTGGATGTAGTGCAGATAGGGCCTGACGTAGGTTGCCACCATGAAGCAGACGATGCCGAAGAAGCACACCACGGGGAACGCCTCCCGGGACAGGATCTTGAAATGCTTTGCGACAAGGAAAGCCGCAATGGGCAGGAAGGGAGCCACGAGCAGCAGATAGCCTATGCCCTCAAGCAGTGCCGGCAGCCCGAATTTCTCATAGGTGTCGCCCGAGAGTGCCGTCATGTCCGCAAGTGTCGCTCCCTGCATCAGCAGCGGCCCCACCGCGCAGCATGCGCCGGCGGCGAACCCGATGGAAAGCAGGGACAGCCGCCCGGCCAAAGCCTTCAGGTCTGTGCGGAAGGACAGCAGCAGATAGAGTATGTCCAATGCGAAGAACCCCAATCCATATTGTTTCGACCAGAAAGCCAGGAAACAGCATGCTCCAGCAACCGCCACAGCCCACAGGCTGCCCTTGCGCACGGCAAACAGGCTCAAGAGGCCCCAGAACATGACAAATGGCTCAAGCACATAGCACATGCCGTCGATAAAGAACAGGGACGTCGCGTAGAATGCAACGGCAAAAAGGCACAAGGCCCTGTCCCTGACTTCCTCCCGCAGCAGGCGGTAGATGAGCAAGGCGTTGACGATGCTCATGAAGGTCTCAATCGACAATGCCGCGGTACTGTCTGTCCCGATGAAATAGGCAGGCAGACTGGACATGTAGAAAGTGAAGGGTGTATAGTGGGTGTAGAAGTCCACGAAGGGAACCTTGCCTTCCAGCACCAGCCGGACGCACCCCATGTAGTAATAGATGTCGGGGTGCTCGGCCGAGCGGAAGATCGCTAAAGCAAAAGACAGGCCGGCAGCGAGGAGAAGAAGTGCGGCAAGTCGCACGGTGTTTTTATCCTTTGGCTTTTCCATTGTGTGTCAATAATGTTTAGGGTTAATTGTAAACTATGCTCACGAACCTCTTGTCGCGGCAGTCAATGCGCGTGGCGTGGCGTCCCTCTTCAATGTGGCGCATGAGTTCAGGCTCTTCGCGCCGGAGGTATTCCAGCTTGACAGTGTCGATGACGTAGCTGCCGGCATCCATGATGACTTCGCGCAACGGTTCGCCTTCCTCCACGAAGCCATTGCTCATGCCATGCTTCCAGAGCATCGGTGCACCATAGCGGTTGACGTGCGCCACGCAGAGCAGTTTTGTCGAGACATACACCTTGTCCGTCCCTTCCGGAATGATTTTGGCAACCTCTGCCGCAACGTCATCGACGGCCTGGCGTTCGTTGTAGAAGATAAAATTGTAGTCACCGATCATCACGAGAACCAACGGCACAATGATTGATGCCTTGAACCATTTTACAAGACGTTCGTTGCCCAGCTGTATGCCATATCTGTCCACCATAATGGCTATCAGGAGTACGGCAAACGGCAAAGACAGCTGCAGGTAGTGCGGATAGGGACGGACATAAGTCGTCAGCATGAATCCGAGAATGCCGCACAGGCAGACTATCAGGAGTTTATCGTCGCGAAGGCTTTTGAAATGCTTGATGAAGAGATATATGCCAACAGGCAGGAAAAGCACAACGCGCAACAGATAGCCATAGCCCTGAAGTAGTGACAGGAAGCCAAACCTTTCGTATGCCTGCCCGGAGAACCCGACCATGCCGGAAAGCGTCGCGCCCTGCATCAGCAGCGCACCGACCATGCAGCACCCTGCAACGGCAAAACCGATGAAAAACGATACTGCCAAACCTGCCCTCGAAGGGGAGGCTTTGTCCCCTTCTCTTCGGGCGAGAAGGAGGTAGAGTATGTTCAGCACGAAGAAGCCCAACCCGTATTGCTTTGTCCAGAAGGCGAAGAAGCTGAATGCTCCGGCAGCCAGCACAGACCAGAGGCTTTCCCTCTGCACGGCAATGAGGCTCAACAGACCCCAGAACATGATGAATGGCTCGAGCATGTAGCATACGCCGTTCATGACGAAAAGGGACATCAGATAGAGCACGACGGCAAAAAGGCACAAGGTCTTGTCCTTGACCTCCCTCCGAAGCAGACAATAGACGAGTCCTGCATTGACGAAGTTTAAGAAGGTCACGAACGACAAGGCTGCCGTGTTGCCTGTCCCGAAGAAATAGGCGGGCAGACAGGCCATGTAGAAGGACATGGGGGTATAGTGGGTGTGGAAGTCCACAAAGGGGACCTTGCCTTCCAGCAGCAGCTGGACACACCCCATGTAGTAATAGATGTCGGGGTTCTCTGCCGAGCAGAATATGGAAAGCACAAAGGACAGGACGGCTATGAGCAGAAGAAGTTTAGCGAGTCGCATAGTATTCGTTGATGAGAGTGATGACAAGTTCTATCTGTTCCTCGCTCAGCTCGTAGAACAAAGGCAGGCGCACCAGGCAATCGGCATACATGTCGCAAAGCGGTAGCTCACGGACGAGTTCCCCATAGTGACGGGTGTAGTAATCGCTCTTGTGGAGGGAAAGGTAGTGGAAGGGAGCGATGATGTCGTGTTCCTTCAGACAGGCAATCAGCCCTGTACGCTCTTCAAGGTTTCGGCAGACGAGGTAGAACATGTGCCCGTTGTTGGTGGCGTAGGCAGGTATCTCAGGCAGTCGGACTTTCCCTTGGGCGGCGATGTCCTGCAGCCCCTCGTAGTACTGCCCCCAAATCCTTTTGCGCCTGCTTTGAATCTCATCGAGGTTCTCGAGCTGCGCCCAGAGGAAGGCGGCATTAATCTCCGACGGAAGGAAGCTGGAACCCATGTCCACCCAGCCGTACTTGTTGACGGCACCCCGGAAGAACTCGGCGCGGTTGGTGCCTTTCTCCCATAGGATTTCCGAACGGCGGACGAAGCGCTCGTCGTTGATGGTCAGCAGACCGCCCTCTCCGCCGGCTGTGATGTTCTTGGTCTCGTGGAAGGAGAAGGCGGCGAGGTGTCCGATAGAGCCAAGCGGACGGCCTTTGTAGTAGCTGTCGATGGCCTGTGCAGCATCCTCCACGACAAGCAGGCCGTGCTTTTCCGCCACGCTCATGATGGCATCCATGTCGCATGCCACGCCTGCATAGTGGACTGGCACGATGACGCGGGTGCGAGGCGTGATGAGGCTCTCCAGCTTTGTCGCGTCGAGGTTGGGGTTGCTGTCCATCGAGTCGGCAAAGATGACTGTCGCCCCTTCGCGCAGGAAGGCAAGGGCGGTCGACACGAAGGTGTATGACGGCACGATGACTTCATCGCCGGGCTTCAGGTCGCACAGCATGGCGCACATCTCGAGCGCATCGGTGCCGGAAGTGACGAGCAGACACTTCTTGAAACCATATTTTTCCTCAAAGAACTGTTGGCATTTCTTTGTAAAGACACCGTTGCCGGACAGCTTGCCGGTATAGACGGCCTGATACATGTAATGGGCTTCCTTGCCCGTGAGATAAGGTTTGTTGAATGGTATCATAGATAAAACACAAATAGTCCTAATACAATAAAAGTGATAGCAAGCAGAGTGGTTCTTGTAATTGCCTCCTTGAAGAAGAACCATGAAAGCAATGGCACGAAGATATAGCCTAATGCTTCCAGCATTGCCAGCTCTTTCAAAAGGAGGCCTCGGCTCATGGCCCAGATGTTTATCAGCAGAACACAAAAGAAGATGCCGTAAGATATCAATACCAATGGGTTCAGTATCTCCGACACTCTCGATTGGTGTTCTTTCTTTGTGCTTGCCTTCAGCAGCATCTGTGACATGGAGCAAGCAAGGATTCCTATTATGACAAAGAGATATTCCATTACTCCCTTTTTCAACTTTTTACTTTTTCCCCTTGTCCTCCGAGGAGGATTAGTATTCCCGCAACTACCAATACACATCCCAGCATGTTGCACACGGTGATTTGCTCATTGAAGACGAAGTACGCTATGAGCAGACTGTATATGGCACCAAGGCTTCTGAACATATATGCCAGGCTCAGCTTGACTCTCTTTAATGCCATTTGCCACATAATGGCGTATAAACCCAAAACAAATACGGCACCGAATAGGCATAGGAGGTACGGCATTGACATAAAGCCATATCCCGATGCCAGTTTCACGAACAGTCCCGACAAGGAATAGACGGCTACGCTGGCGCAGAGGAACAGGGCATAGCTTATAGGCAGAGACTTTCTGTTAGATGCTGACATGTTTTACAAAGACATAACTCATGTTGGTGAATTTGCTCCCTAACCTGCTATGCAGCTTCACGACAGGAACATTGTTGGAAGATATGCATGTGCGGGCACAGGTTATATCCAAATGCTCCTTATGTGCATATATCAGGGGAGATGCTATGGTCAGGTATCCTAATCCTTTGCCTTGGAATGGCTTGTATAGACCTTCCAGCAATGTCTTGATTTCGCCAGCCTCAATCTTGATAAGCATAAAGCCGACATCTTCGCCGTCATATATCCAACGGATCAATTGTGACTTCCCAGCTTTGTATTCTGTCGTAATCCAGTTGACGTATCGTTGGTAGCCAATAACCTCTCCAAATGCAGGGTCTATGGCAATTCGGTCAGTAGAGAACATACCAGGTGTCATCATTGACACAACGGAGTGCAGGTCAGAGTCATTGCTTGCGACCTTATATTCTGTGCGTTCGCTCAGGTCTTGAATCTTGGAAAGGTCAAAGCCTTGGTATGTGGCACAGATATTGATTTGTGTTTCAATCAGGAAGAACCCCATCTCCTGTAGCCCTATGTTGAAAAGGGGCTTGTTCGCCGGGACTTTTATGACGACATATTCATAGCCCTGAGCGGCATCTTCTATGCTTTTCCTTGAGAAGGAGTCGTCGTTGCCGATAAGTATCTCTACGGTACGCTTCTTCAGGTTCTGGATTTCCCATTTGCAGTCAATGACTTCCATGTCTGGTGCCTGTGCTAAAAGTTAATGCTTTCGTCAATGATATATGTGGGCCTGTCTTTTACCTTGTCAAACACTCGCCCTATATAAATCCCGACCATGCCAATAAGCGAAATGACAATGCCTGCTATCATCCATAATGAGATGACGATGGTCGTAAAGCCACTTACGCTGATGCTGCCTGTCAGATACATTATTAGATAAAACAGGGCAAGACATACAGAGAGAAGCACGATGAAGAAGCCAAACTGCATGGCCAGTTTTAACGGCTTGTTGGAAAATGCGATGATGTTGTCGAAGGCAAACGCGAAAAGTTTTGACCATGTGTATCCCGATGTGCCTTCTTCCCGGGCATCCTTTATTACCGGATGGTAGCCAGTGTTAAAGCCAACCCAGCGGACTTCGACAGGGAAGCATCTGATGTAATCCCCCATACTCAATACCGCATCAATCACTTTCTTGCGGTATATCCCAAAATTGTTTGTCTTCTTCCCTACGGGAGAGTCTGTAAAATAAGCAAAGAAATAACTGAATGCACGCGATGTGAACTTCTTCATGAAGCGGTCATTACGCTCAATGATTTCTGCAAAGACGGTGTCATAACCCTCTTGGGCCTTCTTGTAGAGATTGGGTATTTCCTCCGGTCGGTCCTGCAGGTCGCAATCCATCACGACAATCCAGTCGCCGGATACTTTGGAAAGACCTGCTGTGATGGCATAGTGCTGGCCGAAGTTGCGCGAGAGGTTGATGCCTTTTACATGTGTGTCTCGGTCACAAATCTCTTTCATCTTTGCCCATGAGTTGTCGGGGGAGGCATCGTTGACGAGGATGATCTCGTAGTCGCTGACAAGCCCATCGGCTATCATTTGTTGCAGGACAGCCGTGTTGCGACCGACAAGCGAGTCAAGCATCTTCTCGCCTTTGTATATGGGGGAAACAACAGAAATCGTCATATCATAATTCTTTTCTTTGTCTGTATAGCCCTATGCGTGTGCAAATTTCGCAATAATAGCGGAGAAGTGCAAGGATTTCATGGATATTTTTCCAAAAACTCTTGATAGGCTTTGGGAAGTTCCTCTGCTTTGTATATGCCGAAGGCTTTTGTGGCTATCAAAAAGCTGTTTCTGTCACCTCTTAGCATGTATGCGCAGATGGCATAGTCCAACATCTTCTTAATTTGACAATTTGACGATTGATAATTTGGCGATTGGGGTTCCTGCTTGTTGTCGTTGTAGTAACGTGCAAGCCGGAGCATTTCAATTGGCAGGGGATAGCCGCCCACGAAGTTGTCGGCACGAAGGGGAACCTCACATTTACCATTTGACCATTTACCTTTTACTTTTGAATCTTCAATCTTCAATCTTGAATCTTCAACGAACTTCTTGTGGCAGGAAGACTTCGAGAGGACTTGCAGGAACTTCTCGGCAATGTCCCATTCGCCTTCCTCGATGCTGTAGTTCACCAATTGCCTGAGGCTTGAGAAGCAGTTACCGTTTGGCATCAGCAAACTGTACTCTTGTGCCTGATGGAAGGCTTCGTCATAGACACCCAGGTTCAGGTAGAAGAGTCTGTTGAACTGCTGGGCAACAGGGTCCTGCTCATGCGGAAAGAGGAACTGGTTCTCGTCTCGAATCGGATAATAGGATATGTTCTCTGGCAATGTTCCGAGGGCACTCTCTGCCAACAGGGCATAGCGAAGGGCCACAACCTTGCCACGTTGGGCATCTTGGCGAACATGCTCTTTGTAGAGCAAGTCCTCCCATCTTTGCTCGTTGGAGAGGCATACACATTTCTTGACGCACTCTCCTTCGAGATTGTAAAGGCCTGTCAGCGGGCGGAAGTGTGTACCCCAAAATGTATAGCGCTCTTTGAAGGGAATGAAGGCAACCTGCTGGCTGTAGGCGAGAGGCGTAAAGCCTAATATCATCATCGGCAAGAGCCAGTACGCGCATTTCTTCGCCCCATAACTCTTGAAGGCCAAAGTTGCCTGGCAGACAAGAAGAATAGCTATCAAAGGTGTCCGCATCAGCAGGAAACCAACGGGAACACAAATCAAACTCCAAACAATCTTGCCTTTGAAGTTGGGAATGAGTTTGTATATCAGAAGCAAGGTAAAGAAGAACACCCATTGCAATAGGAACGAAAGGCTGAAAGTGCAATAGAAGCCTAAAAGGACAGGTGGCAGAAGGGCAAGAAGCCTCCCCCATCCCCTCCCGAGGAGGGGTGAAAGGGCTGCATAGGCTAGCACGCCAATAAGTCCAAGCACCAGAGCCTCGATGCTTGCTGCAATGTAAAGCGAGCTGTAGAACTGCGTCAGCCAGTCGGAAAGCCACATCGTGACGGCGGGCAGCGTGGCGAGCTTCAAGTGCCAGAAGTCCCAAGTCAGCACCCAGAAGTCGTCGCCCTCCATCGAGATATAGGTGTAGGGGAATTGCGTGGCGGTGTAGATGGCAAAGACGAGCATCAAGGCCAAGAGGACAAGATAGAAGCCCCCATTTAGAGGGAGAAAGGCAGACCTGCTGTTCTGGCGGATTTGCAATCCGTCTGCTTTGGGTGTGGGGATTTGTGATCCCGGCTTTCTTGTTTTTCGCATTGCAAATGCTTATATTCATTTCTGGCGGATTGCAAATCTGCCAGAACGCAGTTAGGGGGTCTTAAAGAGCTTTGCCAGTTCGTCTTTCGAGACAACGACTGGCGCCTTGATGAACTCCGGCACGTTGTATGCCATCAGTAGCTGTATGTTGTCCTCAGGATTCTTTTGAGGCAGGAGGAAGGGCTTGTGGAATTGCTTGCCGTCCCAATAGGCAAGCATCAGGCGCGTATAGCGGCCATCAAACCTTTTGGTGACGTACATCATCCACCTGCCGTTGCTGCTCCAGGCATGGAAGCTCTCGGCACGAGGGCTGTTCAGGATGTCCGTTGGCACCATCTCGCGTGTTTGCAAGTCCATCATCTTCAAATCCGATTCGTGATGATAAAGATTATAGCCTCCACATTCGCCAAGCGAGAAGAGCATATATCTTCCGTCTGGCGTGATGCGAGGCATCATGGCTGTGCCGCCTTGCTCGTAAGCACTATAGACTGTATCAATTTCGCCCAGCCCTCCTGTCTCTTCGTCGAAGGGAACGCGCACAATGCTGTAGTGCAGCTTGTCAGTTTCCATCGGCATGTTCACAGGCTTGGCGGTGCTGAAATAGAGCCATTTGCCGTCGGGCGAGAAGGAAGGGAACATTTCGAGGTTCAGGCTGTCGGTAAACCTTTCGTCCTGCAGGACTTTCTCATTGTCAATGTCATAGACGATGAGGTCCGACCACAAGTCATAGACTTCAATCTTGTTCTTGCTCTGCCCATAGAAAGCTTGATGCGTAGAGTTGCTGGAGAAGGCGATATATCGCTTCGAAGGATGCCAGATGTTGTACGAGCCGTGCCTGCCACCGCTCATCTCCTTGATGTCCACCTTCTTCATCTTGCCGTCTCGCATCACGATGGTGCCACCGTTCTTGCCTCTTGCGTGGAAGGTGAAGTCCTTGGGGTCGTAGTTGGCAAAGGAATGACAGTTCACGCAGCCTTTGTTGTTCTGCGAGTTCTCGATGATAGGCTCCACGTCGAAGCATTCTATGTTCCTCTGGTAGATGCCCATGTGGTTCCAGCTCTCATAGCCAGGAGGCAGCAATCGATAAGCAATCCAGGGGTCTATCTCGTCTTTTGCAATGTTGATTTTGAAGGGTCTATAAGTAGCGCCTTCTGGATGTTCTTTGTCCCAGACACTCAGGGTAAAGGTCAAACTAGACGTGCCTAAAAGCAAATCACGCCACGCCTTGTTGGGCAACACGACACGGTTAGTTCCGCTTTTATCCACAGTCTCTCCCTTATCGTTCTCAACAATGACTCGAATATGCTCGGCATCAGGCACGGAAAAGTTCAAGGGACAGATGTTCGCAGGAACTGTCACCCCAATATAGTCGGGATAGATTTCGGGCAAGGCATCCACACTGTCCTTTGCCTCTCGCTTTGAGCAGGAAGCCAACAGAACAGCCCAACAAAGTAAACACAAATACCTCGCCCTCATCATTATTTCTTAATGAAGTAAAAAGAAGAAGTTAAAGTGGGAGTTAAAGTGGAAGTTAACTTGCTCCGCTCGTGGGAGTTGCTTAACTTCCAATTTAACTTCCTCTTTAACTTCTCGAATTTCTTACTTCTTGTTCAGATACAGGTCGGCCTGTACTGCGCAAGCAACGGTGCAACCTACCATCGGGTTGTTGCCGATGCCCAGGAAGCCCATCATCTCAACATGGGCGGGAACTGAGCTGGAGCCTGCGAACTGAGCGTCGCTGTGCATACGGCCCAGAGTGTCGGTCATACCGTAGCTGGCGGGACCTGCAGCCATGTTGTCGGGGTGAAGGGTACGACCTGTACCGCCACCGCTGGCTACGCTGAAGTAAGCCTTGCCAGCGCGGATGCGCTCCTTCTTGTAGGTGCCTGCAACGGGGTGCTGGAAGCGGGTGGGGTTGGTAGAGTTACCTGTGATGCTGACGTCAACGTCTTCCTTCCAGAGGATAGCAACGCCTTCGCGAACGTCGTCTGCACCGTAGCAGTTCACAGCGGCACGGGGGCCGTTGCTGTAAGCGATGCGCTTCACTTCCTTCAGCTCGCCAGTGAAGTAGTCGAACTGTGTCTGAACGTATGTGAAGCCGTTGATGCGGCTGATAATCATGGCAGCGTCCTTGCCCAGACCGTTGAGGATGCAACGGAGGGGCTTGTCGGCTGGTCTTGACTTGTTGGCCATCTGAGCAATCTTGATGGCACCCTCGGCAGCTGCAAAGCTCTCGTGACCTGCGAGGAATGCGAAGCACTTGGTGTCGGGAGAGAGCAGGCGTGCGCCAAGCTCACCGTGGCCGATGCCAACCTTGCGATCGTCGGCAACGGAACCGGGAATGCAGAAGCTCTGCAGACCTTCGCCGATATAGTTGGCAGCCTCGACTGCGTCCTTTGCCTTCTCCTTCAGAGCGATAGCGGTACCTACAACGTAAGCCCACTTTGCATTCTCGAAGCAAATCATCTGTGTCTCCTCACAAGTCTTGTAAGGATCGAGGCCAGCAGCCTCACAGATTTGGTTAGCCTCCTCGATAGAAGCAATACCATGTTTATTCAAGCAAGCAAGTATCTGCTTGATTCGACGGTCCTGTGACTCGAATTTAACTTCTCTAATCATAATGTATTCCTCCTATTCTTTACGTGGGTCAATACTCTTCACTGCACCGTCCTCGGCCTTTGTGCGACCGTAAGTGCCAGTGACACTCTTCAGGGCTTCGTCTGCAGGAACGCCTTTCTTGACGGCATCCATGAACTTGCCCATGTGAACGAACTCGTAGCCGCAAACCTGGTCGTCCTTGTCGAGGTACATCTTGGTGATGTAGCCTTCGGTGAGTTGCAGGTAGCGAGTACCCTTAACCTTAGTACCATAGAGGGTACCGGTCTGAGAGATGAGGCCCTTGCCGAGGTCTTCGAGGCCTGCACCAATCATCAGGCCGCCTTCTGAGAAGGCGCTCTGTGTGCGACCATAGACAATCTGGAGGAAGAGCTCGCGCATAGCGGTGTTGATAGCGTCGCAAACGAGGTCGGTGTTGAGAGCCTCGAGGATGGTCTTGCCGGGAAGAATCTCACTTGCCATAGCAGCAGAATGAGTCATACCAGAGCAACCGATTGTCTCCACGAGAGCTTCTTCGATAACGCCGTCCTTCACGTTGAGCGTCAGTTTGCAAGCGCCCTGTTGAGGAGCACACCAGCCGATACCATGAGTCAGACCGCTGATGTCCTTGATTTCTTTTGCCTGAACCCACTTGCCCTCTTCGGGGATGGGAGCAGGACCATGGTTGGGACCCTTGGCCACACAACACATGTTTTGTACTTCGTGTGAATAAACCATAATTTTTTAAGTTTAAAGGTTTAAGGTTTAAAGGTTTAAGGTTTAAAGGTTTAAAAGTTTAAGATTTCGTTATTTCGTTGTTTCGTTATGACGTTATTACGATTTGAGGCACTCCCCAAAAGGGGGAGCGGGGAGGGGCTTTAATACCCCAGCTCCTTCACTATCTTGCTGATTTTCTCCATCGTGGTGAGTTGGGTGGGGACGAGGGGCAGACGCAGGACGTTCTGTATCATTCCCATTTCGCTGAGCATCGCCTTTACGCCCGCTGGGTTGCCGTCCACGAAGAGCAGCTTGAACAGCTCCGTGAACTTATGATGAATGGTGAGCGAAGTGCTGTACTCACCCTTGAGGGCAAGGCGCACCATTCGGCTGAATTCGGCAGGAAGGGCATTGCCTATCACGCTGATGACGCCCACTGCGCCAAGCGTGATGAGGGGGAAGGTGATGCCGTCGTCGCCGCTGATAACGTCGAAGTGCTGCGGCTTGTTCTTGATGATGTCGTCCATCTGAGGGATGAAGCCGCTCGCCTCTTTGATAGCGACGATGTTCTCGAAGTCGCAGGCAAGGCGAAGTGTTGTCTCGGGCATCATGTTGACGCCAGTTCTGCCGGGTACGTTGTAGAGTACGATAGGCAGGGGGCTGGCTTTAGCAATGGCTGCGTAGTGTTGGTAGAGGCCTTCCTGCGAGGGTTTGTTGTAATAAGGCGTAACGCTCAAGATGCCGTCGATGCCCGTCCAATCTTCTTCTTTCAGTTCCTCCAAGATAGCAGCCGTGTTGTTGCCGCCGCAACCCATAAGCAAAGGCACACGACCAGCCACACGTCCAACCAAGTGTTCCTTCAACAATCTTTTCTCATCGCGGCTCAGCGTCGGCGTCTCGGCAGTAGTACCCATGATGCAGAGGAAGTCGGCGCCTCCCTTTATCTGGTACTCCACAAGACGGTCAAGTGCATCGAAGTCAATGCTCCCGTCCGTATGGAAAGGAGTGATGAGCGCAATGCCTAATCCGCGGAATTTATTTCGTGCCATAAATGGTTTCTTGTCAGGTTTTAGGTTTATGGTCGCTTTGCTATCAGGTTTAAGGTGAGTGAACCTTTTACCTTGTAACCTTATAACCTCATAACCTTAATACCTTATTCTTATTTCGCGCTGCAAAGGTACAAAATAAATATGAATTATGAAAACTTTTCAAAGAAAAAGCAAAAATGTCTTATTTCATCATATCTTCGCGATGCTGCAACGATGTACTTTATTTGACCTCGATTTCAAACTGGGGCGCAGGCTGTCCGTCGGTGTTGTAGAGCGACGGATGCGGAAAGTCGTCCCAGCCGTAGCGGATGGCTGTGGCGGATGTGTTTGCCGGCAAGTCAATGATGATGGTGTGGTTTCCTGCAATGCGGGCGGTTGCCCATTGGTAAGTGCCGCCCGTGCAGATGCTGAATCCTTGCAGGGCAGGGCGGGCTGTGAGCGTACCGCTTTCGCGTGTGAAGCGCAGCTTAATCTTCCCTTTTCTTATGCGTGCAGAACATGGCACAGGTCCACCAGCAAAAGGCAAATGTTCGTTATATGCAAGATTTCTCATCTGCAGGGCGACCCGATGCCCTGCTATGTGCTTGTCCTGCGGATGAATGTCATTGGCTTCGCCTGTATCTATCAGAGGGACGAGAGCCGAACGGGGAATGCGCTGTGCGGCAAGGTACTGTTCGTGGCGGATGCGCGTCCAGCCCGTTTCGACAGGCTTTGGGTGCTGAGCCATGAAGGCAGGCAGCTGCACGATGATAAAGGGTACGTTTCGTCCAAACTGTTGCCGCCACGATGCAGCCAGCGCCTCGAGATAATCTGCATAGCGATGTGGCGTGTCGATGTTCGACTCGCCCTGATACCAGACGATGCCTCGGACAGGAAACTGCCGTAATGGAGCTATCATAGCATTATAGAGCGCTGCAGGGCAATCAACGAAATAGGTGCAGCGGGGACGCTCCGGCCGTGTGCATCCAACAGCCATTTGCAGCGTATCGGCAAAGGGAATGATGTGTTCGCCAATCTCCAATTGGTAGCGTTTGCCTGGCGTGAAGTGCGGCAAGCCATTTTGGGAAATCAGATGAACCACGATGTCATTCTCCCCTGCACGCAACAGGCCAGCCGGCACATCATAGATGCGCGGCGGATATTCGTAGGTTGTGTTGCCGACGTATTGTCCGTTGACGAAAATGGAATCAGCATCCTTCATGGCACCAAAGCGGAGGCGGGCAGGCTGGCCTGCAAATGCAGCAGGCACGTTAGCGAGAGTGCGGAACCAATAGGAACCATTGACTTTCCCTTCGGCCGTCGAGCCTTGCTTTTGTCCGTGGCTCCAGTCGTCGAATATCCTGACGCGCTGCCACGATGCGAAATCATAACCGGCTCTGTTCCAGCGATACAATACGCTGTCGCACGCATTCGTCCGCCTGTCCCATTCTTGGGCGACACGTTGCTCCACGCTGTTGACCGAATCCACCCAATTGCTTTGGCGATGGCGAAGCTGCTGAAATTCTTGGGCAAAGTCGTCGAACGTTTCGAGCGTTTCGCGAGGCATCCACGCCTGTACCTGCGTTCCGCCGACGGCACTATTGATGATGCCAATGGGTACGTTGTACTGCTCCTGCAGCTCGCGTGCCATGAAATAGCAGAGCGCACTCACCTCGCCGCAATTCTCGGGCCTGATGTCCTGCCACGGACGGACGTTCATATCGTCGTTCGGATGCAGATAGTTATACTGATGCGGTATCTTCAGGTAGCGTATCCGAGGGTTTGCGTAGTCCTTTACCAGTGCGGCCACGCTGTCCATACAGCGCCGAATGGGCAGTTCCATGTTCGACTGGCCGCTGCACAGAAACACGTCGCCAATGAGTACGTCGTGAATGGTATGGTTTCCAATCGTCAGTTCGTAAGGCCCGCCCGCCTTCATCTTCGGCAGCCATGCTTCCCACTTGCCATTCTCATCTGCTTTTGCAATGGCATTGTGACCATTCAACTCCACTCTTACCGTGCTGCCCGAATCTGCCCAACCCCATACGGGAATGCGCACATCTCGCTGCAGCACCATGCCGTCGCCAAACATGCGGGGCAGTCGAAGCCGCTGAACTTGGGGCAAGGCTCGTGGGTCGGGAGCGCTGTAGTTGTTCATCTTCAATCGGAACGCCTGCAACTCTTGGAGCGTGAATACTGTCGGAAGAGAGCCAGAAGGCAGGGGCATCCGCGAGAAAGTCTGGAAATAGAGCAGACAGGCATCATGCCACCATTGTGCATCATCGGCCTGCCGCTGCAATCGCCATAATTGTTCTTCGTAGCGCTTGCGGTCAACGTATGGCTTGACTTGCTGCCAAATGCGAACGAAATCCTGTGCCTCCTTTAGGCCGTGGTCGTAATGGCGGCACAGATGCTCCCAAAGCGTCTGTCCGTCTTGCATCCGAAAGTCCCATGCCACATGATGGAACCACAGCAGAAGCGACTCGGGACAAGTCTCCACATCATTATAGAGCGTACGCAACGGCTCGGGATATTGCGCCACATTACCCGACCCCTGTGCTCCTTTGAGACACGGCTCGGGATGGTCGCTACGGTTGAAGCCAATGCCAATCGAATCGGCACGATGATAGTAGCGCGGCAACCAGTCCTCCCGCCACCCGGCACGTTCGCACCACGGCTCTGGCCCGTAGTGATGGTCTGCGGCAAAGATGTGGTGCAGCCCCATCGGCATCATATAGTCCACCAACGCTTCGTGGCTTCGCAGGAGCAAGTCGGCCACAGGGCCTACGAACCGCGTATCTTTCGAATAGTTCTTCCGGAGGAAATCCTCAGCAATCTGGCGAGGTTCTGCTTTTGGATTGCACGCCAAACGTCCGAAGCCGTACCAATTGGCCAAAGCTAGCGGGTTGGCTGTCCAGTTCTCCGTGTCGCCTGTATTGGCCACGCCTGCCACACCTTCCAACTGTACGCCTTGAGCCGCCAGTTGCGAGAAGAAATCGTGCCACATCGGAACGAGAAAACAAGTGTGGATGCTGTGTCCCGTATATTCCTGCGTGATTTGCAGTTCAGCCATCATTCGTGTCCGCTTCATCGCATAGAACAGCGGTGACACAGGTTCGCGTGGCTGGAAATCGATAGGGCCATTCTTTATTTGCAGAATCACGTTATCCGCAAACTGACCGTCCAACGGCACGAACTCGTTATAGGCCTGACTGGCTCGGTCGTCACCTGTCGGCGCATAGACGAAAGCCCGCCACATCACGATGCCGCCATGCCTGTCTAAAGCCGCCGCCAGCATATTCGCGCCTTCAGCATGACTGCGTCCATAGTCTGCAGGTCCCGGCTCTCCCTCGCTATTCGCCTTTACAAGAAAGCCGCCGAAGTCGGGAATCAAATCATAAATCTCATCTGTCTTCCTTTGCCACCATTCCTGCACACGCCTGTCCGTCGGGTCAGCAGTCTCCACATCGCCCAAGGCCTTTGGCGAAGCAAAGTTGACCGAGAGATAAACCCTTACGCCGTATGGCCGCAGCACTTCGGCAATGCGAGCCACTCGCTTCAACATATCGGTCTGTAGCATCATTGGCTTGGCATTCACATTGTTCAGCACCGTGCCGTTGATGCCATAGTCGTGCAGGCGGCGTCCGTACTCCTCGTAGCGCTTACGCAAATGCTTTGGCAAAGCCTTCCGGCTATCGACAGGAATCTCTTCCCATTTCCATAGCGAGCGGCCAGCATAGCCACGTTCCACCGTCCCGTCGGGATTGTCCCAATGGTTCATCAGGCGCAGCCGGAAACCCTCGCCCGATGAAACGGACGCACCAGCCTCCATCATTGCCACCGCCGCCACAAGCAGCAAAAACAAACAAAATAACCTTTTCATGCTACAATATTGTTTTGTATGATGATGTTGCTCATGCTTATTAGAGAAGCGGGGCACTACGAATAAAAGGGAACTCAAAAGCAGGACTTGTTAATCATCTTCCATTAAAGATGTGACACTCCATTCGTAAACAGGTCTGACAGATATGTGGTGTCCGTCTTTTTCGATATTGTATGATTCGTGGTCTGTCAAAAGTAGTAAGTTCTCGCATTTCGTTTGCCTGTATGCCAACAATAATCCATTAACTTCGCGTTTGCGTGCTTTTTCAGATGAAATATCGTATGAGACTTGGACGCATTGTAGCACCTTACTACCATTACATACCACAAAGTCACATTCACCAGAACGGTCTTTCAAATAATATATGTCCCATCCTTTTTGTTTGCACTCACGCAGCAAATGAATCATAACTATTGTCTCCAATCGCCAACCAAGATTTTCACCGGCAAAAGCGTTCTCTCTTTGGTTCATCATGGCAACATCAACGGCATACACCTTTTCTGCAACAACTCGCTGCTTGCTTTTCGGAGAGTATTTTTTCAAGCCAACAAGCATATAAGCTTGTTTGAGATAGTCAATGTAATTTCGAACAGTGTGTGGCGACTTGAAATTGAATGTCTTTGCAAGGTCAGATGTTGAAACTATATATGGAGAAATGTTCAGAAGGTGCTGAGCCATGTTCTCGAATTGAGCAGGGAAAGCAATGTGATAGCGCTGCTCGATGTCTCGTCTCAGAATGTTATCAACGAGGTTTGTTATATACTTCTTACTATTCTTTATGATCATTAGCTCAGGGAATCCCCCTTGTCGCATATACTCATCGAAAGCCTCTCTTTGTTCGGCAATACCTTTAGTGGTGCGTTGTTTGCAATCCACCCCTTTCATCTGGCAGTATTCGGCAAAAGAAAAAGGATACAGGGAAATCTCGCTGCTTCTGCCAGTAAGATGTGTTGCTAAATCGTTGCTTAGTAACTTGGCATTGCTGCCAGTTAGGATAACGTGCATCTTGGTCCGAAGGAGTCGATTCACAAAAAGCGGCCATCCCTCGACGTTCTGTATCTCATCAAGGAAGAGATACTTGAAGCCACCATAAATCTTGTACAATACTTCAAGAACATCATTTAATTGGTTGGTGCCAAGGGCAGCAAGGCGCTCGTCGTCGAAATCCACGTATGCAAACTCAACGCCTGCTCTAACAAGAGTCTGTATGCAAAGTGTTGACTTCCCGCTTCGACGCACACCAATTACAACTTGAGCCTGGGGACTATCCAAATCCACAAGACTTTCTTCGTTACGAGAGCACAGGTGCTCGTTAAACCAATTATTAATCTCGCTTCTTTGGTCGCTAAGTATAACTTCCAAAGTTCTTTTATCTATACTGGCTTCTTTCATGGTGGCAAAGGTAGTGATTATATTTATAACAATGCCTTATTCTGCAATAATTTTTCGCCACCAATGCCTTATTTTACATATTTCGTGAGTTTTGAATGCCTTATTTTACAAGTTTTGTTAGTTTTGAATGCCTTATTTTACACATTTCAGACTGCAAACAGCCAGTCTCTGCTATAAGTCCCTGTACTTGTCGTCATAAGTACACGATCTTATTGCCATAAGTCCCTGTACTTATCGCCATAAGTACAGGGACTTTTTATGCTATCTGCCAGGCATCTGGGAATCAGGCGCTTCTGCCGGGCTTTCAGGCTTTCTGGTGGACGATAGCGGATAATCATAATAGATTTTACGATTCAATTCAGAGTTTCTCCGCCCCAATCGTACCCCTATCGTCCTTTTTCTCCTTATTCTTATAGCGCTGGATTTCCTCCTGTTCCAATTGGTAGAAGCGCTCGTAGTCAGCCGCCATCGCTTCTGTGTCGTACTGCTTCGTCTTTGTTTCATCTAAATCCAGATGTTGCAGGTTAAAGGCTGCAAGCATATCGCGTTGATGGGTATCGCCATTGGATAGCGTAACATTACGTTCTTTCAGTTCGTGCTTTGTGAAACTGTTGTCCTGTTTCGTCATGTTGCGGATAAATATTCTTTCATCTTTCGACAACATAGGCACGATAAGCTTCTCTAATACAAAAGATACTACTTCAGCGCGGGCAGGATGTAGTCCCAGATGAGGTTCTGTTCGGCCTGCATGTCGTTCAGGTCGGCTGTGTTGACCACTACGGCATCCTTTTCGGGGATGACGATGATGTACTGACCGCCAGCTCCGTCGGCTCGGAAAGCATTATGGCGGCAGCGCCATACCTGATAGCCGTAGCCTTGCACCCAGTCGCTGTTCTCTGGGGTAAGTCCGCTTTCAGCCACTTTGTCGGCCCTGATCCATGATGGCTGGCAGGGGACCTGCCGACGAGTCATCTCCGTGACATACTTCTCGGGCAACACCTGCTTCCCCTTCCATTTGCCTTTCTGCAGGAGCAGTTGTCCCATCTTTGCCAAGTCCTCGGTCTTCAGGTAAAGCCCCCATCCACCGCAGTTGATGCCCTGCGGACTCTCGTCCCAGCGCGGTGCCTCGATGCCAAGAGGGTCGAAGAGACGCGGTTGCAGGAACTCGACCACCTTCTGCCCCGTCACCTTCTGCACGATGGCCGAGAGCATGTACGTCCCCATGCTGTTGTAGCAAAAGTAAGTGCCCGGCTCATGCTCCACAGACCAATCGAGGAACGTCTTCACCCATGTGCTTCCCTCCTTCTTGCGCGACGGTTCGGAATCGTGTCCGCAGTTCATCGTCAGCAGGTTGCGAATGGTCACCTTCTTCAGGTTCTCGGAAGGCGAGGCCGGCAAGTCGTCGGGGAAGAAGGACACCAGCTTGTCGTCGAGCGACAAGAGTCCTTCCTCAATGGCCAAGCCAACGGCAGCCGACGTGAACGTCTTGCTCACGCTGTTCAGGACGTGCGGCTTCAGAGCTTCGCCGCCGTTCAGCCATTTCTCGTACTTCACTTTGCCGTGCTGCAACACCATGACGCTCTGGATGTTGAGCTTCTGGTCCTTTGCCGCTTGCAGATAGTTCTCCATAGCGGCATTCAGCCGGCTGTCGGGCTTGGCATGCTTCAGAGATGCCGTTCCCTTGCTGGTTGATTTAGCCGACGCACTTGTCAAGGCAAAGCCGCACAGACAGAATAATACGGTCAGATCGTAACGAAAGATGAAGTGTTTCATAAGTGTAATTGTTTTAGTTGATGCGATATGTCCTGTTCTTGTTCCCCCCCCTGCGCTTCGAGATAGCCTAACTCTGTGAGTAGTTGCAAGTAGCGTTTGGTCGTGGTGGCGCTATAGCCGAATTGTCTGACAAGAGCTTCTGTAGTGATTTGCTCTTTATCGGCCACAAAAGCCAGAATATCGACCAATTTCTCTGCCAAAGACGACTTTATCGACCATTTCCTGCTTTATGTGTTGTTTGTCGACTATTGTCAGAGGTTGTCTATGATAATCCTTAGTTGCTTTTCGCTAGTACAGAGTACCTTACGTGGCATGCTGCCTTTGGCTGGGCTTACGATGCCTGCTTTCTCTAGTTGGTCCATTAGACGCCCTGCGCGGTTGTATCCAATGGAGAACTTTCGCTGAATCATGCTCGTGCTACCGTTTTGTTCGCTGATTATTAAGCGAGCTGCATCTTCGAACATCGGGTCAAGGTGCGTCATATCTGAGTCGAATCCATTTTCTTCATTGTCTTCATAATAATTATCCGGCAAAAGGTATGGAAATGTATAACTTTGTTGTTTGGAAATATGGTGTACAATGTTAGATATCTCTTTTGTGTCAATATAGGCAGATTGGGCTCTTACAATGGTTGTGCCAAGTTTGAATATCATATCTCCGCTTTCTAACAATCTTTCTGCACCATCTATATCCAGAATAATTCTAGAGTCAACTCTCTCGGGCAGTCTAAAAGCTATTCTTGCAGGGAAATAGGTTTTGATTTCGCTTGTAACAATGTCACTTGACGGCCTGCCAGTTGCTAAAACAATATGAATTCCAACGGTACGTCCAAGTTTGACAAGTTTAGTCAAGGATTCGCGAATTTCTCCCTCATAACCATATGCTATGTCACTAAATGAATCTATGACCGTGACGATGTATGGCAGATAACGATGTCCTTTTTGAGGATTAAGTTGACGTTCGCAGAAGATATTGTTATACTCTTTGACATTCTTTACAGATGCCATCTCTAACAATTCGTAGCGATTGCCTAACTCTTTGCATAGACTTTTGAGTGTCTGTACAAACTGTTGGGCTTCTGTTATGATGGGGAGATCATCATCTTCTATCTCTGCTAAAAAATGATTTACAATTGGACTATATAGATTGAACTCCAGCCTTCTAGGGTCAACCAAAACCAGTTTCAACTCTGCCGGATGTTTTTTATAGAGTAATGATGCTATAAGAACATTTAATAAAACAGATTTTCCTTGCCCAGTAGAACCTGCAATTAGTATGTGTGGCATTTGGGCAAGGTCAACAATTAAGGGTTCATTGGTAATTGTTTTTCCAAGTGTTAATGGTAACTCGTAATTAGTTTCCTGAAATTTACGGTTGTTCATTATGCTTTCCATTGATACCAATTGCCGTTTATCATTAGGAACCTCTATGCCAATTGTACCTTTCCACGGGATTGGATTTATTGCCACGCTTTTAGCGGAAAGAGCTATTGCAAGGTCTTCCTCTAACCCCTTAAGGTTTGAAGCACTTAATCCAGGTTTGAGAGTAATCTCATATAGTGTAACCGCTGGGCCGATTGTAGTTTTAATATTATCCAAAGTTTCCACTCCGAAGTTGCTTAATATGGTCTTGATGTAATTCTTCTTATTGCGAACCTCTTCCATATCAATGGGGGTGGCAGTATTATTATCATCATGGTTGAGCAAGTCGAGAGTTGGATAACTGTAGTCTTCCAAGTCGAGTTTTGGGTTGTATGGAGCTAATAGACGTTCTTCTGTAAGATTTGTTTCTTCTAATGCATGATTATCAATGGCCCAATCGTTGCTTGTTACAACTTTTTCTATCTGGCACACCGTGTCATCAATAGAAGTAAGTTTTTCTTTGACGTCTTCTGTAATCGTCTCTTCCAGTCCTTCAATAGTAGATACTTCTTCTTTCTTATTAAGCGTTTGCCTCAATTTCAGCAAACAGAATAAAGAAATCAGATAGGAACTTAGCAAAAAGAAACATGTTAGCTTTGATTCGGCATAAGCAAACAAAGATGCTGTGATTATTGTCAAAAAAGCTATTACGCCTATTATTATCACATTATAGTCGAAAGAGTCTGATGTATGAGACAACTCTTGTGGAAGTTTGGTGTCACGATACTGTTTTTCTTGTTTGCTTCCTTTGTCTATTCTTTGACGTTCATATAATCCCGTTCCGGGAATGCCTGCATTCACATAAGTCCCATTTTTCCCGAAATTGACACTTGCCCCGCGAGGCCCTATTGTGGTACTTACTCCGCTTTTGCTGATATTAATATATATCCCAGGAGCAATCTTTATACGCTTACGGTATCTTAAAGCCATCTTTATGTTTCAATTAGACATTACTTATATGCTTACTATTCTTCATTCTGAGTCTTTCTTGTCTTCCGGCAGCAGGTGGTCGCTGGCTTTGGATTTGGAGATGATGGTGCGACCAAGTTTGCTTTCCAGTTGTGTGCGAGCGGCTTTGGCTACGCTGCCACCATCCATTGCTTGAAGGGTTCTGCCTTGGGCGAAGGGATGGACTGGATGAGCCGAAAAAGCTGTTCAGTATCAGCGACATCCGTCAGTCGCATCTTGCCGTCAAAAGCCTGTAGCTTCAACTGGTTACAATTTGTAACCGTTTCATTTCCTTCTTTTACAAGTCTGTGTTTCAAGACCTTCCAGTAGTTTCTGGCGTGGTCATAGTCAGGTTGGTCTGTCAATATGCCACAGACATCTACTATAGAGAAATACCATTTCTCTTGCTCATCGTCCCAAACCGTACGAACCTTGCGTTGCTCAAACAGTTGAAGTGCTTGTTTCTTGGTCATGATTGAAATAGAATGCCTTTCTTTTGGAACTTTTTCTTTTGCAAATATACAAATTTTTTTTCTAAGCACAAAAGCAATCTCTAACTTTTTATAAATAGTCATGCAATAAATGATATTATATAGAACCTTCGAATTTTATTGACCCAATAAAACGGCCGCAAAAGGGTAGAGCCGTAGGCACTCATCGCTGCCGTTTCAATCAGTCGCCCCTTGCCTCCATAAGAATGTAGTTTCTGCTGGTGACAACCTGTCGCAAATTCAAAATTCACTTTCAGCCTGCATGCCTACATGATATCTTCAGCAACCCCTTGCTGATATGGCTTTACTCAAAATCCAAGCCTACATAAATCCTACACTATGCCTACATAAAGCCTACATAGGGCCTGCATACAAATGACGAAATTGTTTTTCGCGAAATATGTTTACATCTTTTTGCTGACAAGTGACGGGGCGCAAATCGCATCGTGTTGCGAGGGCAAACGCTACACGTTGAAAAGCTCATCGCAACACGTCAAATCGGCCAACTTAATACGTTGCATCGACCAACTTGACAGGTTGCGTTTTGACTCTTATTTGGGTGGCGAGATAAGGTGCCTAATATCAGCTTGTTAGGGTTGACGGCAAAAAAGGGCTTTCATGCTGGCTTGTAGGCTAAGGCATGAAAGGTTCCTTGTCGTACAATAAAGGAAAAATACTTACATTCTATGCTTCACCAGATGACTCTGCCTGCTTTTGATTGTTTCATGATAATGTTGTCCCACCTTACCTTAAAAGTGCTTTTTATTTTGTAAGCAAAATAATGTCGTATTCTTTTGGCTGTTCCAAAAATAATTTGTATCTTTGCGCTATAAAACTGCTAAGATGAAGGAACCGACCTTGGAATCATCACAAGAAAGGGAAGCGACAAAAGCGGCCATTGGGTTTAAAATAGTAAATAGTAAATCGTAAATGGTTAAATGGTAAATGTTTAAATGGTAAATGGGAATGATGGACGAGAAAGCACGTATATTGCAGCTGCGAGATGAGCTACACAAACACAATTACCGCTACTATGTGGAGAACAATCCTGTCATTTCCGACCAGGAGTTCGACTTCCTGATGCACGAGCTTCAGGATCTTGAAGCGAAGCACCCTGAACTGTTCGACCCGAACAGCCCGACGCAACGGGTGGGCAGTGACCTCAACAACGAGTTCGAGACAGTGGTACATTCCAGACCAATGCTTTCGCTCGGCAACACATACAACAGGGAAGAGGTGGCCGACTTCTGGCAAAGGGTGAGCGAAGGCTTGATGGGGGCACCGTTTCAGATATGCTGTGAGCTGAAGTTCGACGGTCTCAGCATCAGTCTTCACTATGAGGACGGTCGGTTGGTTCGTGCTGTGACGCGAGGCGACGGCATTCAAGGCGACGATGTGACAGCCAATGTGCGTACCATTCGAAGCATTCCTCTTCAGCTGCCGCCAGGCGGCGACTGGCCCCGACAGTTCGAGATTCGTGGCGAGGTGCTGATGCCGTGGAAGTCTTTCGACCGTCTTAATAAAGAAAGAGAAGAGGCAGACGAACCGCTTTTTGCCAATCCCAGAAATGCGGCCAGCGGCACGCTGAAGAGCAAGAACAGCAGTACGGTGGCTCAGCGAGGCCTGGATGCTTACCTATATGAGCTAAGAGTTGACAGCCCCCTCCCCGCTCCCCCTTTGGGGGAGGGCCACATTCCCGCAGCCTCGCCGCTCCAAAGCACTCCCCCAAAGGGGGAGCGGGGAGGGGGCTTCCATTATCAGAATCTTGAAGCTGCCGCACGTTGGGGCTTTCAAGTCAGCAAGCACATGAAGCTTGTCGATAAGCTCGAGGACGTGTTTGCCTATATCGACTATTGGGACAAGGAACGAAGGAACCTTCCTGTCGCGACCGATGGTGTCGTGCTGAAGGTCAATTCGTTGGCTCAGCAGAAGAGTCTCGGAATGACGGCAAAGAGTCCGCGCTGGGCGATTGCCTATAAGTTCCAGGCAGAGCAGGCAGAGACAACGCTCAGGCAGGTTGTCTTTCAAGTGGGAAGAACAGGAGCCGTGACGCCTGTCGCAAACATGGACCCTGTGCAGTTGGCAGGCACGCAAGTGCGGCGTGCAACCCTTCATAATGCTGATGTGCTGGCCTCGCTCGACCTCCATATAGGCGACCGCGTGCTTGTAGAGAAGGGCGGAGAGATTATTCCGAAGGTGGTGGGTAAAGCAGAAGCTGATAATTCAAAATTCTTGGATGCTTCAACACCAAGGCGCGATTGTAGTCGCGGAACAAAAATTCAAAATTCAAAAATAGAGTTCGTAGAGGATTGTCCCGTTTGTGGCTCGAAGCTTGTGCGCTATGAGGGCGAGGCGGCACATTATTGTCCGAACGATACAGGCTGTCCTCCGCTTATTCTCGGCAGAATAGAGCACTTCATCAGCCGCAAGGCAATGAACATCACGTCGCTTGGCCCCGAGACAGTCGATGACTATTACCGTCGAGGTCTTATCCACGATGCGGCAGACCTGTATGAACTTACAGCCTCTCCTAAATCCTCTCCTGAAGGAAAGGACTTTAAGCCTCTCCCTTTAGGGGGAGGTTTGGTGGAGGCTAAGATTCTTGCCAGCATTGAGGATAGCAAGCGTGTTCCTTTCGAGCGCGTGCTCTTTGCAATCGGCATCCGTTTTGTGGGCGAGATTGCTGCGAAGACATTGGCACGCTATTACGGCAGTATGGACAAGGTGATGGAGGCTTCGAAGGAGAGCCTGATGCAAATCAACGGCATTGGCGAAGTGATAGCGGATAGCGTCATTCAGTACTTTGCCAATCCCGTCAACCGAGCCTTCGTGGAACGTCTGCGCAGCTATGGCTTGCAGATGGAGCTTGGCGAACAGCAGAAGCAGGCACAGTCCGACAAGCTTGCGGGGCAGTCGGTCGTCATCAGCGGTGTCTTCCAGCATCACAGCCGCGATGAGTACAAAGCCCTCATCGAGCAGCACGGCGGCAAGAATGTCGGCAGCATCAGCAATAAGACGAGCTTCGTCCTTGCCGGCGAGAACATGGGGCCTGCCAAGCTTGAGAAAGCCCGCAAGCTCGGCATCCGCATCATGAGCGAGGACGAGTTCCTGTCATTCATCGCTTCGCCTGCGTCCGACTAAAGGGAAAAATGTAATAATGAGCGAGGAATTGAAAAAATCTTCGCTCTTCACTCTTCACTCTTCACTTTTTTTCGTACCTTTGCCGCGCAAATCGTCAAATTGTCTAATTGTGAAATTGTCAAATGAATAAGTTTAGTATTCTCGAACTGAGCGAACAGGAGATTATCCGTCGCAACAACCTCCAGCAACTGCGTGAACTGGGCATTGACCCTTATCCCGCAGCCGAATATCCCACAAATGCTTTCAGCACAGAAATCAAGGAAAACTTTGTTGACCTGCCTATCGTAGGCAAGGACGAGGAAGGTAAGGACATACGTGAGACAGCCACTCCCGAGAACTCTCGGAATGTCTGTATCGCTGGCCGCATTATGTCGAAGCGCATCATGGGCAAGGCTGCTTTTGCTGAGTTGCAGGACAGCAAAGGAAGAATACAGGTGTATGTGACGAGGGACAGCCTGAGCCTGGCAGCCAGCCCCTCTCCCGTGGGAGAGGGGAGTTGCGGCAAGGCGGCAGGATGTTCTCCCTCTCCCACGGGAGAGGGTCGGGGAGAGGCCTATCCTCTCTTCAAGAAGCTCCTCGACCTGGGCGACTTCATTGGCATCAAGGGCTATGTGTTCCGCACGCAGACAGGCGAGATTAGCGTCCATGCTCAAGAACTGACCGTGCTCAGCAAGAGCCTCAAGCCGCTGCCTATCGTCAAGACAGATGCCGACGGTAACGTCTATGATTCCTTCGACGACCCTGAGCTTCGCTACCGCCAGCGTTATGTGGACCTCGTCGTGAATGATGGCGTGAAGGACACCTTCCTGAAGCGTGCCGTCATCCTCAAGACCATGCGCGCCTTCTTCGACCGTCACGGCTACACAGAGGTCGAGACACCAACCCTGCAGGCTATCGCCGGCGGAGCTACGGCTCGTCCTTTCATCACGCACTTCAACGCCCTGAACATCCCGATGTATATGCGAATCGCCACCGAACTTTACCTGAAGCGACTGATTGTTGGCGGCTTCGAGGGCGTCTATGAAATCGGCAAGAACTTCCGCAACGAGGGAATGGACAAGAACCACAACCCCGAGTTCACCTGCATGGAGCTGTACGTCAGCTACAAGGACTACAACTGGATGATGTCCTTCACCGAGCAGCTTCTCGAAGAAATTTGC
>JAFXZK010000123.1 GCA_017541265.1 Bacteroidaceae bacterium
AACTGGACACGTCCGCTCTATGTGGCAATGACGGTAGGTAAGGAAAACTACATGAACCTTGGTGAGAACTTCATACAGGAGGGCCTCGTCAACCGTATCACTCCGTTCCATACCAACGACAGCAACAATTTCGACACCGAGAAGGTTTACAACAACCTCATGACGAAGTTCAAGTACGGCGGTCTGGAGAAGCCGGGCCTCTATCTCGACGAGACTGTCAGCCGTATGTGTGCTACCCACCGTCGCCTCTTCGGCACGCTGCTGCTCCACCTCATTCAGGAGGGCAAGCTCGACCAGGCCAAGAAGGCTGTGGCCTATGCCGAGAAGGTAATTCCTACATACAATGTTCCGATGACATATATGAACGGCGGTGCCGACTTTGCCGAGGCATACTATAAGCTTGGCATGAACAAGAAGGCTGAGGAGACCCTCGATGCTATGTGGAAGACTTGCGCACAGTATCTCAGGTACTACCTCTCTCTGCCGCAGTCCCGTTTCATGTCGTCACAGCGCGATTGCATGTATAACCTTTATATCATGCAGCGCTTCTGCGAGATAGCATCTCCATACAACAAGCTTCTTGCAGACAAGATGACAGAGAATCTTAACCAACTCATCGCTGCTTATCAGGGTCGCGGTGGAAGCTTAGGAGGAGAATAGACCGTGTTTATAGAACAACCTTCCAAATGGATGAAATGGTTATATCCGAAGGCTCTGTGGCGCATGGACGCTGCGGAGCATTCGGTGTACCTGACATTCGATGACGGTCCGATACCAGAATCGACGCCCTTCATTCTCGATACCCTCAAGGAGCATGGCGTGAAGGCCACCTTCTTTGTCGTAGGGGAGAATGTGAAGCGTTATCCTGACCTCTTTCGCCGCATCATCAGCGAGGGCCACAGCATCGGCAATCATACCTACAACCACATGGGGTCGTTGAGACATTACGTCAGGACCTATCTCTCGAACATCGAGACTGCCAATGCCGTAATGGAAACGGCCGCTAACGTCGGAGGCTCCAGGGAATTAGGAGTTGGGAATGAAGGGTTAGGGATTAATTCTTCACTCTTAACTCTTCACTCTTCACTTGAAAAGCCTCTTTTCCGGCCGCCGCATGGATGGATGTGGATAGGAGCTTATCACATGTTGCTGAGAAGGGGTTATACCGTCGTGATGTGGGACCTCGTGACGCGTGACTATTCCCGCAACCTCAACGCCTTCGACATCTTCAGGAATGTGGTTTATTACACTCGCAACGGCTCCATCATCACGTTCCACGATTCTCTGAAGAGCATCCAGAAGCTGAAGTATGCCCTTCCGGCCTCCATCCGCTTCCTCAAGGAACAAGGCTACGAGCTGAAGACGCTGTGAGAAATGATATAATATTAATGGCGCAGAGTGCTTTTGATTGCATTCTGCGCCATTCTCAGTCAAAGGTCTAAGGTCAAAAGTAATTTTCTTACTCCGCCGGCATATCTTTCAGCATTTCGAGGGCTTTGCTGAGTTGGTCGGGGCATGAGGTGGGTTTGTTGCCGCAGAGGATGCCCTTTGTGATTGCTATTACTTCGTCGATGTGGCGGCCTTGTGCCAGACGTGCAACGCCGATGGTATTACCTGGGCATCCGCCCACGAACTCTACTTGTTGGATGATGTTGTTATCATCTGCTGTGATGTTGATGCAACGGGAACATGTACCAGTTGTCGTGTACTTTATTTCTTTCATATAATAACTTTTATCTTTTATCTTTTAGCTTTTCACTTTCACATTTCTCCTTTCCTGTGTCGGAAGCGGATTTCCTTCAGGGTATGGTCGCCCATGAAGCGGCTTTTGTCAACATATCCGTTGATGCCGCGGAGGTGTCCCTTGCCGGTGTATTGCCAGATGAGGTAGTCGTTGCCGTCTTTCAGCACTGGTGCCGGAGCACGATATTGCGCTATCATGAGAGGGTAACGGTCCATCTTGCCAGCCAGATATTTGTTATAGAAGTTGGTCCCGCTGTAGATAAGGGGTTTTTGACGATAGTAGTGTTCCACAAGTTCGAGAAATTTAAACAGGGAATCACAGAACTCTTCTACTCCTAATCCGGAGGCTACTTCAACATCTATGAGCGGAATGAGGTCTTGCTCACTAGGACGGCATTGCAGAACAAAGTTCGCCAACTGCGTCTCTTGCTCTATCTTTGCCCTGTAGAAGTGATAGGAGCCGACCTTTAGTCCATACTGATGTGCTGTGAGGATATTGTTCTCATATTCCTGATCGATGCGGTTGCCGCCCTCGGTGGCTTTGATATATACGTACGCCATAGGGGTGTTGCTGGCAATGGTCTCCCAGAATATCTTTCCCTGATAGTGGGAGATGTCGATGCCGTGGATATGGGAACAAGTGTCCTCACACTCTACCTGTGCAGAAGCACTAAGCAGGGAGAATGTCAGGGCTATGAGTAAAAAAATGCGTTTCATTAATTTTAGTTCACTGGTGTCAGTTTGATACACAGTTCATCGAGTTGTTTGTCGTCGATGGCTGATGGCGCGTCGAGCATTACGTCGCGGCCGCTGTTGTTCTTTGGGAATGCTATGCAGTCGCGTATGCTGTCGAGGCCTGCCATGATGCTGACGAAGCGGTCGAGACCGAAGGCCAGACCAGCGTGTGGCGGTGCTCCGTACTTAAAGGCATTGATGAGGAAGCCGAACTGTGCCATTGCCCTTTCGGGTGTGAAGCCCAGCACCTCGAACATCTTTGCCTGCAGCTTGCCGTCGTGGATACGCAGTGAGCCGCCGCCGACCTCGATGCCATTGCAGACGAAGTCGTAAGCCTTGGCGCGTACCTTCGCAGGGTCGCTGTCGAGAAGTGGTATGTCGTCAGGGTTTGGCATTGTGAACGGATGGTGGGTGGACATGAGGCGCTGCTCTTCGTCGCTCCACTCGAACAGTGGGAAATCGACAATCCACAGGCACTCGAACTTATTCTTGTCCATGAGTCCCAGCTGTTTGCCCATCTCCAGACGCAGGGCGCAGAGCTGTATGCGGGTCTTGTTGGCGTTGTCGCCGGAGAGGATGAGGATAAGGTCGCCCTTCTTTGCCTCCATCTTGTCGGCAACAGCCTGCAGCTGCTCGGGGGTGTAGAACTTGTCGACGCTTGACTTTATGGTGCCGTCTTCATTCACCTTTATATATACGAGGCCCTTGGCACCTACCTGCTGTGACTTCACAAAGTCGGTCAGCTGGTCGAGCTGCTTTCTGGTGTAGCTGGCGCAACCTGGGGCGCAGATGCCGCCGATGTATGCTGCATTGTCGAACACCTGGAATGTGCCTAACTTCAGGACGTCGTCAAGTTCCACAAACTCCATGCCGAAACGCAGGTCAGGTTTGTCGGAACCATATTTCGCCATTGCCTCGTGCCATGTCATCTGACGCAGCTTTGCAGGCAGTTCTACGCCGCGAATCTCGCGAAACAGGTGGCGCGCCATCTCTTCGAAGATATCAATAACATCCTCCTGGTCAACGAATGACATCTCGCAGTCAATCTGTGTGAACTCTGGCTGACGGTCGGCGCGCAGGTCTTCATCGCGGAAACACTTTGCTATCTGGAAGTAACGGTCGAAACCGCTCACCATGAGCAGCTGCTTCAGCGTCTGTGGCGACTGTGGCAGGGCATAGAACTGTCCCGGATTCATGCGTGAAGGCACTACGAAGTCGCGTGCGCCTTCTGGGGTAGAACCAATCAGAATAGGTGTCTCGACCTCAATGAACTGACGAGAGTCGAGGAAGTTGCGGATGAGGATGGTCATCTTATGGCGCAGCTCGAGATTCTTGCGCACCATAGGGCGGCGCAGGTCAAGATAGCGGTACTTCATACGCAGCTCGTCGCCGCCGTCGGTATTGTCTTCGATGGTGAAGGGTGGGGTAGCGCTCTCGCTGATGATATTGAGTTCACTGACGATAATCTCGATGTCGCCCGTAGGCAACTTCGCATTCTTGGAATAACGCTCGGCAACGGTGCCGACAGCCTGAATGACGTATTCGCGTCCCAGGCGGCCTGCCTGCTCCTTGAGAGCCGCAGGGCAGTCTTCGTTGAAAGCCAGCTGCGTGATGCCGTAACGGTCACGCAGGTCGATGACGGTGAGACCACCAAGATTATGAATACCCTGTACCCATCCGGCAAGGGTTACTGTCTGTCCGACATTTTCGATGCGGAGTTCTCCGCAGGTATTTGTTCTGTACACTTTTTTAATTGAAAATTGAAAATTGATAATTGAAAATTGAAACCTCAGCCCTCAGCCTTCAGCCCTCAGCCTTCCAATAACTTCTCTTTGCGGAATTGGTCAAGGAACGACGACACGTCATTGCGTGCTGTTATTTCGTCTATCTCGTATTCATCAAGAATTACTTTTACCAGGTCGTCAACTTCGAACGGACCTTGTTCCATACGCTTCCACAAGAGCACTGACGACTCGTTGAGGGCTATGAGTTTGGAGAAATCGATGTTTTCTTCTCCCATGGGAACGAGGAAACGCTCGCCGCACACCTCGTTAAGGACTATTCCTTTCTTAATTTGCATATTTGTAGTATTTTGTTAAATGATTTCGATATGAATTCCCTTGGATTCCTTTTTGCCCTGTAGCACAGGAGCAGCGGATAGCGCAAGGGACGCAGCTTGAGCCACAGATGCCAATAGCAGGTGTACAAGAGGCTGTCAACGGGCGTCACCTTGTTGCTGCCCTTGCGGTAGAATCCCGTAGCGATGGCCAGCACGTTGCGGCGGTGGATGTGCTCGGGAGAGAAGTTGCCGTCGCCGTACATCGTTATATTGTCGCCCGCGATGTCCACGATTCGATGCAGGGCATAACTCTTGGGAGCTATCTCGGCAAGGATGACATCACCAATCTTCAGCATCTCTGGTGCCTTGGTGAGCAATGCCTTGTCGCGTCCGTCTTCAAGAAAAGGGCGCATGCTGTAGCCACGCAGCGGAAGCGTCACGGTATGTCCGTCACGAACATACTCGGCCACCTTGGGGATTATTATTTCGTTAGGTAACTGCATGCTGTGATGGCTGATTGTGCGTCAGGCAGACAGTGGAGTTCTGTCACCTTTATTTTTTCAACAAAGAGAGAACACGTACGGCAAACACGTGAATAGAGTTC
>JAFXZK010000124.1 GCA_017541265.1 Bacteroidaceae bacterium
CTCCTCGAACGTCCCGTTGCCTTTTCCCAGGAAGATGCCTTCGTGGCAGTCCGTGTCGTCATTGCTTCTCTGGTCAAAGGCGATGATGTCCATGTTGCCGTCGTTGTTGATGTCGCAAGGCACAATGGACGGCGAGTCTGCCACCTGGAAGGGCGGTGCTGTTGAGACCTTTGTCCATTTGTGGGTGGTGGAATTGAAGGTCGCGAGGTATGAGATGCGTTTAGTCGTTGTTTCGTCTGTGGCGGAGTTCTGAACTACGGACAACCCACCGGCCACGATGTCTTGGTTTCCGTCATTGTTCAGATCTACGGTGACCGCTCCGCCGTGCTCAAAACCCCACGACTGTGTGATAAGCTCGGGATTGTAGGGGGCTGTCGTTGAGAGCGTTGGCCGGATGATGGGGTCGTTAAGCATCACGAGGTTGTTGGCTCGGAACTGCATTGTGCCGATGTACATCAGTCGTGTCTGCACCGATTCCGTGCTGTTGTGGGCATGGAAGACGATGCGCAGGATGCCTTCCTTGTCGTAGAAAAGCGAGTGATGGCCTGTGCCTACGAGGTCGTCCCAGCGGCGAAGGATGGGATTGCTGGTGTTCTTCGTCCAAGTACCTGTGGCGATGTTGTTTGTGTAGGCATAACCTACAGCATAGTCCTGGCTGCGGTAGTCGTTGCCGGAATAGGTGAGGTAGTAGCGTCGGCCGTTCTTGATGACGTTCGGCCCTTCGTTGACCTTACCCATCTTCAGCTCCCACGACTGTGAGGCGGCAAAGCACTTGCGCAGGGTGCTTGCGATGGGCGTGATGTAGTCTTCGCTGAGTTTTGCCTGCCAGATGCAGTTGCCGTCGGTAAAGCGGACGAAGAAGATATAGGCTGTGCTGTCGCCGCTCTCGCTGACATCGAAGAAGACATGCGAGTCGATGCACTTCTCATCGCCCAAGAGGCTTTCCATCTGATAGGAACCGACCTGCACGAACGGTCCTTTAGGTGATGTAGCTGTGGCGGCAAAGAGGTGCTCGTTGGCGGAGTAGTACATGATGTACTTGTTGCCAATGTGATAGACCTCGGGTGCCCAGAACCATTGTGTCTCGGTGGTGTTGGCCTTGTTGAGTGCCAGCCCCTCGTACTTCCATGTCCTGAGGTCGTCACTCGTGTAGCAGCGGATGCCGTTGGCGTCGTTCGTGCCGTAGGCATAATAGGTGTCGCCCTCGAGCAGGATGTACGGGTCGGCAAGAGGTACTTGGCTCTTGCCGCCTTCTGCCATAACGAGGAGGGGAAGGAAGAGAAGCATGAGAGGCATCCCAACCCACCTTAGAGGGAGAATTGTTCGTTTGCTCATATCTTTATCTTTTTACCTTAAATATATTTGAAGTTAAACAGGAAGTTAACTCGCTTGTTCTGGCGGATTTGTAATCCGCCAGTGTTGAATATAAGCATTTGTAATGTGATTATATGTGTCTGTCGGGATTGCAAATCCCTATACTCGTGTTCTGGCGGATTGCAAATCCGCCAGAACATGATATCGTCCTTTTACTTCCTTAACTTCTTTTACTTCCTTAACTTCTTTAACTTCTTATTCTTCGTGTGGAGTCTTCCAGCCTGCGGCCTTGGCCATCTTCTTGCAGATTTCGGTGTTGTCGAAGCGGCCATGGAACTGTTCTGCACCAACACCGATGGCGAAGGCGGGAACGTAGCCGTTGCTGTGGCCGCCGCTCTGCCAGCCAATCAGGGCGCACTCCGAGATGAGGTGCTTCACTGTGCTGCACACGCGGCCTGCATCAGCCTTGCCTTCCTTGAACTCATTGAAGGAACGCTCCAGTCGTTCGCTCTGGTCGTCGTTGAGTTTCACGCCGTCCCAGAAGCCGAAGTTCTCGGTGAGGAACTTCTTGCCTTCTTCCCAGGTGAAGCCTTCGCCCAGCTTCTCCTTCATGGCATTCAGCTCACGGTTCAGCTTGTCCATGCTCATGCGCTGGTAGGAAACAGCCTTGAGGTTCAACTCGTACGGGCCACGGCCGAGGACGAGACCGCCGGTCTCATGGTCGGCAGTGATGACGATGAGTGTCTCGTCGGGATGCTGCTGGTAGAACTCGTACGCCACCTTGACGGCATTGTCCATGTCGATGAGTTCGGAGATGAAAGCGGGATCGTTTGCGTGGCAAGCCCAGTCAATCTTACCGCCTTCGACCATCAGGAAGAAGCCGTCCTTCTTTTGCTTGGTGAGGAAGTTGATGGCAGCACGGGTGATGTCCTGCAGGGTCAAGTCATCCTTTGTACGGTCCAGGGCGTAGGGGATGGAGTTGCGTTCGCGCTTGCTGGCTTCTTCTGTCTGGAAGAGAATCATCTTGTCGGCTTTCTTTGCCTTTTTCAGATAGTCCTTATAGCCGCGTGCGATGGTATATCCGGCAGCTTTGGCCTGTGCATAAAGGTCGGGACCGCCTTCGGGATTGTCGGGCTTCACGAAATCGCTGCCGCCGAAGAAGTCAAAGCCGGAGCTGGGAAGCTGTGCGCCAATTTCGTATGTCATGCCGCGCTTGGGTACATGGGAAAAGAAAGCGGCGGGCGTTGCATGGTCGATGCTCACGCTCGTGGTGATACCCACAGCTGCACCGGCGTCCTTTGCCCAGTGTGCGATGCAGGTCACGGGAGTTGTCAGGTCTTTCAGCACACCCAGCGCACCGTTCTTTGTCTTGTTGCCAGAGGCAAGCGCCGTGCCGCCCGCTGCGGAGTCGGTCACACCGTTGGTCGCGCTCTGCGTGTTGATGAGGCCGAAGTAGGGGAAGCTGGGGAAGCAAAGCTCCGTGATGCCGATGCGCCCTTCGAGGGCACCGAGATAGGTTTCGGCGGCATTCACCTGGTTCACCCCCATACCGTCGCCGATGAAATAGAACACATACTTAGCCCTGCCCTCGGCAAAGCAAGCCAGAGCAACCAGCAGGATGCTCAGCGTGGATAAGAATCGTTTTGTCATAGTTGGAGTTATTTGGTTAAATGATTGTGGCTTATTTCAGTATCTTCTTTCCATTCACGATGTAGATGCCCTTCTGCATCTGCTGCACACGCTGCCCGGCAAGGTTATAGATCTTAAGGTCATTAAGGTCTATAAAGTCCTTATGGCCTTTAAGGTCTTTGATGGCGGTCGTGCCATTCAGGGCTTCTTCTGCCCTTTCAATTGCTTCACGCAGGGATTTGCTGTCTTCTGCATTGGCTGTGCCGGCAGAGATGCGCGGGCGTATTGCCTGCAGTTTAGCCATTAAATCGTCGAAGGCCTCTTGAACCCCTGGTATTATGTAATAGGGCGAGGCAGTCTCGTCGATAGTGACATCGTGTATTTGGAACTCACTCATGGCGAAGACATGGCTGTTTTCACGGTTGCCAATGGTTTGCATGACATTGAAACGCAGGAAGCGTGTGCCTCCGTCGGTGAAGATGACTGGCGAAGTGTAGCTATCGCTAATGCTGGTGGGCAAGTTTTCCGCGATTCGGGTTATAGGCACGAAGTTAATCGTGGAGGACGATGCAGTGATGATGATGTCCGAGGGAATGTCGGACAGGCCGTATTCTTCGTTCTGCGATGGCGTGAAGCTGAAGGCAAATGCATTGACGGCTTTGTTTGTCCGCGCCTGAATGTAGGACATCTCCTCCGGCCAGGTGATGCCGCTGTACCAGGTCTCATAGTAGGTACTGATCTTGCCGTCAATGAGTTTGGCGAGACTGTGTTCTGCCTGCTGTGATTTGTTGACATTGGAAGAGAGATAATTACTGCTGGGGATGAGCTTCGTGCCTTCTGCCGGATAGGCGACGAATGCTTTCCCGTAGGTTTGCAGACCTTGCTGGAAGAGGGCTTCGGCACTGTTCTCGTGGAGAACCTGTCCGGCAGTGGTGGAGAGTTCAAACACAACATCTTCCGCTGGCTTCAGGTATTGGTTGGTGCGCAACTGGAAGATGGCGACAGCTCCTGTTGAAGTGCCGGCGACGACAGGCTCCTCAGTGTTGGCCTTGATGTTAAGCTTCTTGTTTTGAATGGTGATGATGAAGCCTGCGCCACTCTTGCTGAGGCTGATGGGCATGGGCGTGTCGGAGAGCACAACAGCAGAGCCGTCGTAGATGAGATACTTCTGTGTTCCGAGGTTGTAGAGATAGTCTTCGTTGTACTTCGCCGAGTGCAGTATCATCCAGTTGCAGTATGGGCTGGTGACGGAGCACGGCTGGCGATAGGCTTCGAGGGCAGTGGTTGCAGTGGAGCCGGCAATGGTGATTGTCTCGTCGGGCGTGGCAATGAGGTCTCCATAACCTGAGGCATTGTGAAGCTGATAGACGGCCAGCGGTGTGAAGCTCTCCGCATTTTTCACTACGCCGTAGGTGAGCGGATGTGCCGTCGCGCCAATCTGTTCGATGGCCAGGCGCAGGGCTTCGGCATCGGTGCAGGTGCCGTCGGCATAGACATCGCGTAATGGCTCTAAGTCGGCAGGGGCGTATCCGCCCCATGTGTCAGCTTCGTTGAAGATTTGCTGTGCGAGGGCAAGCAAGTCGGCAAGCCGATACTCGTCTTTGAAGAAAACTTCGTTGATGAGAAGCTTGTCTCCGTAGCCTTCCGTGAATTCAAGACGGAAATAACGCGCTTTGACTGCTTTCCCCAGCTCTATGGTGGGGTAGTCGCTGTCCTCGATGTTGAGATTGCGGTTTGCTGCTTCTTTTCTCCAAGTTCTGCCGTTCGAGGAAATGGAGAGTGTCATCTTTTTTGCGCGATAAGTGCTTTCGCGATTCTGGAATAGTCCAATGGAGGAGACAGTGACGGAGTCGGGGGCTTCAAAGTCAAAGGTGTGGGGATAGCCTACGGAACCGTTCTTCCACTTGTTGTGGTAGTAGGTGCTGGCCTGACCGTCGAGTATCATGGCGGCACGTCCGTTGTCGCCCTCACCCACTGTCTCCTCGTCGCTATATCCGATGAGCTTCCATGTGGCAGGGTCAGAGACGGTGCGGGTCAGCTCGACGCGCGACTTCGTGGTCTTCGTCTGATAGTGGAGGACGCCTTCGTCCACGCGACGCTCCAGACGGGCCACGTCGATGGTGTCCACCCAAGGCATTTCGCCCATTACGGGAGCTTCGCAGGTGGAGGCACTGTCGCGAGTACCCATGTAGCCGCCAGTCTCGAGGTAGAAGGTCTTGTCGAAGAGTTCCGTGACACCGTGACCATAGTCGTAGCGTGAGTTGCGCTGGTTCTTGCCTTGTGTATGTCCGTAGCCTGCATGGTTCAGGGCATACCACTGGCCAGTGGCAGCCGAGCGCATGGCTCCGTTGCGGAAGTAGCAGCGGCGCATCAGGTTGCCACCCTTATCGCCGAAGTTCTCCAGGAAGCTGTAGATGCCGCTTGTGAGTCGGTTGGCGCCTGCCATGCGCAGGGTGCCCATGTAACGCCAGTCGGCGTCCTCCGCATTCTTGAACCATACGGTCTGCAGCGTGCTTTCAAATTCGCTGACCGTGCCGTCCTCGTTGGTCACGCTGACGATGTCTGGGCGTACGTTATAGAGGAACTGCACCCAGTGGTCGAACTCCCAGAAGTCATCGCGGTTGTAGCGGATGCTGGCTCCTGTGCCTTCTCCTCCGAAACGTGTGGCGTAAGCCTCGGGTCCAAGGTCAACAGCCCCTGCACGCATGATGTCGGGCAGGTTCTTATCCTTATCCACGTCGCCGTTGTCCCATATCGAGAAAAGCACGGTATGGCCGTAGCTGCCATCGCTGCGGTTGGGCATCTGTATGCCCGAGTACATGCCGTCCGTGCCGATAGCCATCTGGTAGGTGGCGGGCTGCTTGTACTCACTTGGGTACATCACCTCGAGGTAAGACCAGTTGTAGCTTTGTCCCGAAGGCGCTCCCGGCACCTTTGAACTCCACCAGAGGTGAACGCTGGGTGCCATGAATATCTCGGAGTCGGTGATGTTGAGTGTCGAGGTGCGCTGGAACAGGAGCAGGTTGATGCGGTCCGAACTTGAACCATTTGGACAGGTCAGTTCGAAGCGGTACCAGCCGTCGTAGGGCATCTCTGTGTCGGGCATAATCTCCATGGTTTGCTGTCCCGCCTTTGGGCTTGTGGTGCTGGTGTCGAGAACGACGGTACCTGTGGCGGGATGTACGATGCGAACACCCAAGGTCAGCTTCTTGCTGCTTTGGATTACAGCATCGGCGCGGACGTGTCCTGTCGGGAAGTGGATACCATAGACGAGGACTGTCCCTGATGGGTAGTTCCAGTTGATGTAAGTGTTCGAGCGCTGGCTGCCAGTCGCTTCTCCATTAAGTTCGCGATAGTGGCGCGCAGGCCAAATTGTATCAGTCTTTGCTTGCCAGTCGGCATAGGTTGGCATTGCAAGCCACAACGCCAACAACAGCAATAATGCCTTTATCTTTTTCATGGTTTTCTTATTTCACCTTTTCACTTTTTCACTTTTTTATTTTACCTTCAGGTATTTGCAACCGTGTGTGGGGATGGTGCAGTTGAGTTCGTCGGCGGAGAGGTTCTTCTGTCGCCAGAGGTCGCGGATGGTGAAGTTCTTCGAGACATAGTCTGCGATGTTGACCTGCTTATCCTCGTCGCCCACGTTGAAGATGCCGATGGCTGTGCCGCCGTCGGCAAGCGGACGGCTCCATACTTCGATGTCGCCCACCTTCGACACGCGGTCGGCCTGCTTGCCGAGGATGTCCTGGTTGATGGCGTTCACCTCGTTGTTGCACAAGAGGCCGATGGTGAAGTCATCCATCTGTGCGATGTCGCAACCGATGAGCATGTTGGAGGCAAGCAGCGTCCAAAGGGTGATGTGGGTGTATTGCTCGTCGGGTGTCAGACGGCTGTCGCGCAGGTTCGAGCTCCATCCCACCTTGCCCACGATGAGCATATCGGGGTCGTTCCAGTGTCCGGGTGCGGCGTAGGGGGCGAGGCCTGCCTGACGCTTGAAGCCGATGTCGTACATTGAAACCCATGCGTCGTAGATGTCGCCCGTGGTGCGCCAGCTGTTGGCATCCACGAAGCGTCCCCATTCCCATACCTTCGCCATGCCATATTGGCAGAGGCTGTAGAAGATGTCGCGGGGCTGTTCACGCAGGTACTTCTGCATCAGCAGATAGGGACGTACATACGATGCAACGCCCTTGTCCCTTTCCTTCGCATGGGCACGTCCGTAGCCGCACCAGTCGTACTTCAGGTAATCGACGCCCCAGCTGTTGTAGCTCTCGGCATCCTGCAGCTCGTGGTCGATAGAGCCGAGATAGCCGCCACAGGTGTAGTCGCCGGGCGACGAGTAGATGCCGAACTTCAGGCCGCGCTCATGGAGCCAGTCGCCCAGGGCTTTCATCGAGGGGAACTTCTCGTTGACGGCAATGGTGCCGTCGGGGTTGCGCTGCTCGGCTTCCCAACCGTCGTCGATGTTCATATAGCAGTAGCCGTAGTCGGCAAGTCCCTTGTCGAGGAGGGCTTGGGCAGAGGACATCACCTTCTCCTGCGACACGCTCAGTGCCCAGCAGTTCCATGAGTTCCAGCCCATGGGCGGTGTGAGGCCTATCATGCGGTCGCCCACCTTGAGGGTGAACTCCTGCGAAGCTTTGCCCTTGGCGTTCTCGGCTGTCACCGTGAAGGTGAGGTCGCCGGCCTTGTCAATCTTGCCGCTCAGCACGCCGTCGCTCTCCGAGAGCTTCAGGCCTGCAGGCAGATTGGCAGCGGTGAACTTCATGGGACGTTCGCCCGAAACGGGGAAGCGGTAGATGACGGGTGAACCCGGACGCACGCCGAACAGCGGTGCGCCGTTGAAGCGCGGTGTGGCGGGAGCGGGAGGTGTCAGGATATACTTCAGGGGCAGACGCTTGCTGATGGTCACGCCCGACTTGCTGTCGGTGTAGGTGGCTTCCAGCAGGCAGACCTTCTTCTTGTCGTAGGGGATGCTGACGCTGACGGGTTTGCCCTGCTTGGGCGAAAGCTTCTTCGTGAGGCTGCCGACCTTCTTGCCTGTGTCGCGGTCGGTGATGCTGACAGCGAGTGTGCCGCTGGTGGTCAGCGGGTAGGCGTTGCTGAGTTCGATGTCGCAATGTGCTTGTCCCTCGTTGACGTCGGTGAAGCGCAGAGAGAGACCTTCGGCAGCATTGGGGACGCGCACCGTAAGCGGGTTGTCGAACAGACCGCCCGGCTCACCGCCGTTATAGACGCGGATGGCTATCACATTGTCGGCGTCCCAGCGTATACCGCCTGTCTTGGCATCGACGGGATAGTTGCGCGGGGTGCTCCAGGCAGAGCGGTAGCCGGCCTTGTCGCCGGGCATACTGCCAGTCTTGCCGATGAGCTTGCCGTTGAGGTAGCACTCGTCGGTGTCGTCGGCTTTGGGCAGATTGAACACCACAATCTTCTGTTGGTCAGCGCCTTTCAGCAGACTGCTGGGGATGGTCAGGTGTACACGATACCAGGCGTAGGCTTTGTTGATGGCATACCCCTGGTCGTCCCAGTTCTTTGTCATGTCAATCTCCTTCCAGGAGGCATCGTTCGTTTCGGGCTTTGCCCAACTCAGGTCGTCTCCCTTCTGGAAACGGGCCTTGCTGATGCTGACGTTCTGGGCCTCTGCGCAGATGCCCACGAGGGTAACAAGTACCAGTAAAAAGTTTCTTTTCATCATGTTTATATATTATTATAAGGTTATATATTATGTATAATGTAGGGCAAAGATACGAAAAAATTTTTTATCATGGATGCTTTTTTCAACTTTATTCACACTTAGTAAAGCTTAAATAATAACTATGTGTGATTTTATGGAACACAAGGACATGTTTTATGGAACGCAAAGACCATTTTTATTTAACTCAACACAAAGACGCAAAGACACAAAGGTTTAGGTATGCTTGCATGGACGCGAAGCCCTTCGTGTCTTCGTGTCTTTGTGTTCCGTAAAACCAAAAGCTTTATCGTTGATTGCTTTGTCATGACAAAGCAATTGCTTCATCATGACCAAGCAATTGCTTCATCATGATGAAGCAATGAAGACAACGTGGCGTGTTTTAACAGCAGGCTGCATGACCTGGCCAAACAAGCACGGAATCGCCACAAAAAAGGCGGCTCCCGCTATGTGGAGCCGCCTACTATTTTACTATTTACTCTCCCTTCCCTTTAGGGGAGGGTTGGGGAGAGGCTTTTACTTCAGGATCTTCTTGCCGTTCACGATGTTGATGCCCTTCTGCATCTTGCTGATGCGCTGACCGGCGATGTTGTAGATGAGGCCGTTCTCGGCAACCGTCTCAACATTTGCTATGCCAGTAGGATCCTCTTCGGCGAACTTGAAGATGAAGCCCTTAACATCACTTCCAGCGGGAAGCTCAAGATAAGCCTTGCCAGCGGCGATGGTGCCACTTTCTGCCAAGAAGAAGCCAACTTCCTCACCTTCGGGCTTAGCGAGAACGAACTTGCCAGCAGCTTCGATAGGTTCGAGCGTACCCTTCAGGTCGTTTACGATTTCCTCATCCTCTTGAGCAAGTTCCTTGGCGAGGGCATTGCTGCCATCGACTTCGTCGTCGTAAAGTCCGAGAGCACCACTCGGCATTCCTTCACCAACCTTGAATGAATAGGTTGCGGGATCAGCCTTGAGGATGACAGCTGTGAGTTCAGGAATAGTACCATCCAGTGCATTCAAGGTCAGGAACTTGTAATCACCAGGAGTTGTTCCGTTTTCACCATCTGTAATCACAGCAGTGTAAGCGGTTACGCCTTCAGGAATTGCAACGGGGAAGGGCATGTAAGTTGTAGCAAACTCAGCATCGCCTACCGTAATGCTGATTTCTGTGCCTTCAGCGTCCACAACTTCCCATTGAGAGGCAGCAGCAGCAGCTTCCCAACCTACGATTGAACCGCCACTTGCGCAGTGCAGAGCAGAGAAACCTTCTGATCCTTCATCTGCGGGATTAGCCTGGAATGCTGCATAACCTACAGCAGGAACAACAACGGTGTAGTCGGCAGCGTCAGCGGTTGCTGTAACCTGTCCGCTCTTTGTAACAGTTGCAGGAGCAAACTTGCCCATCAAGCCGATAGAATAGGTAGTGTCACCAGTCTTGGTCAGCTTCACAATATTCTTGGCACCCTTTATTTCATCATAGTTGCCATACATATTAGCGTCGCTTGGGTCAATGCCCATGTAGGTGCCATAGTTCTTGTTCTTCAGGAGGTAGTAGCCTGTCTCGGGAAGAACGAACTGAGAGAGGTCGGTCAGATCTACAGCATCCAGACTCTCCTTCAGGGCCTTGTAGGTTGCGAAGGGGCACTCGGTCTTGTATGCAGGATCCCAACCGAGGGCAGCCTTGGCTTCATCGGTGAATGTGAAGTAACCTGTTGCATCGAATGCGGGAGCAATCTCGTCAACTACGAAGCTTGCGAAGTTTGTAGGAACGTCGAATACTGTGAATGCAGAGCCAGCGTCGCCAATGTTGCCGGTGGTGTTCCAGAACTTCAGAGAACCGCCTGCGCCACCATACTGGTTGATGTAGAGGTCAGTGCCGGGAACACCCAGGCAGAATGAGTTGGCAGGAACACTCGTGTTGGTGCTGGCAACAATCTTCCATAAATGATAGCCTTCTGAGTCATCCATTATGGTAGGAATACTGCCACTGTTCAGGCTGGCTACGTCTCCATAGGCGAAGCTCTTGCCTTCACCTTCAGCCTTGTTGATAACCTTGAAGCCATTGTAGCCGTCGCCAAGGAATGCCCACTGGTAAGAGTCCTCAACAAGACCCATTGTGTTGGCGTTCTGTGTCTTGTATGCACCGTCGCCGTCCTTGACAGCACTTGTTACATACCATGTGCCACGCATTGCCATATTCTGCCATTGAGCATTAGCAAAGTCTGCAGAGAGCTTGAACGGGCCATTCCATGTTGCAGTGAACTCAATGGTCGTCTCATTCTCGCTGATGGTAACATCCACGTCATTGTAGGTGTAGTAGGGACGCTTGAACTCATCAAGCAGGGTGGTGATTTTGGCACCAAGCTTTGTTGGCTGCGGCTCAGAGGTGAAGATGGTGTTGCCCAACTCATCCTTCACAACGTAGGTCACAAAATATGAGGGATGGAAGTATGCTTCCAGTTCTGCCAAAGCATCTGTCGGGTCGAAGTCAGCAGCTTCAACCATATAATACTGATTGCCCTCGTCGGCTGTGCTCCAGCTGTCGATGACATATCCCAGAGGTGCGTTGCCGTTTGTGTTGAGATACTTGCCTGCCACATTGAAGTGCCACAGGAAGTAGGGTGCTGTTTTCGCTTCCATTACAATGGCATCTTCTGTGCTGAAGCCTACGGTTGTCAAGTCGAGTGCCACGCTGGCATCGTTCTTGATGAACTTGTTCTCATCGACACTGAAGATGTAGTAGTTGTCTTCATAGTTGAGGAGGGCGAACTTGCCGAGGGGCTGTGCGTTGGCTGTCGCGTCGTTCAGGGCTGTATTAACCATACTGCCGTTGTAGGCAATCATTGCGCCGCGGTCGCAACCGACATTGTATGCCTTGTTGTTGCTCAGGCCTGCCAGAGACTTAACAACGCCAGGCTTCTCGGTGCGGGTGATTGTAATTGTGCAGTCGGTGTCGCCGATCGTGCCAGATGCTGTGTAGTCATAGCAGAAATTCTCGTGGAAGAAGCCATTGAAGTCCATACCTGTGCCAGGCAGAGGAGTGATAATTCCGCTGTTAGCTTCCTGCTTCTTGGTTGTTGAGCTTACCACAGTTGTGCCGTCGGACTCAACGAGCTTGTAGGTAACATTGACAGTTGTCAGAGGACCTTCGAAGTCCCAAATGTAAGCCTTGTCGTAGCTGTAGCAGGGAGTAACCACCTCATTGTTGATGTAGTATGTCCAGTGTGTACGAGCTGCGTCATTCCAGCTGCTTGTGCCGTCGGCACAGTTACAGGAACGGATGGCATACTTGCCGTCGCTGTTCAGGTAAAGAATCTGCCTTTCCCAGTCAGTACGGTCGCCAGTAGAATGAGCAAAGTTGCCCGGCTTCAGATTGGCCTGGTTGTTGCTCAAAGGAGGATTGGTGAATCGATCTGTTCCCGTGTCAATACGGAAGCCTGTTCCGAAGTGACCACCAGAGGTCTTGGTGATGGTGAAGTAACCAGCATTGTCCTTGTTACTTGTCAATCCTCCGCCTGTAGTCACATAATAGTCTGTACCACTCACCGTAGTCTTGATGCGGTAGGTGCCGCCTTCTGTAATGGCCTCTTTCGCTGCAAGATAGTCAGCGTCGCTTGTGTTCTGTGCCATTACGCCCGTCCATGTCATCATCGATAACACAGCGGTCAAGAGAAGTTTGATTTTTCTCATAATGAATTAGTTTAGGTTAATAAAAAGGTTAATTAAATTGGTTTATATTATTTTATTAAATAGTCTTTATCGCCACAAAGTTACAATTAATTATTTTAATTGCAAATAAAAATTGAAGAAAAATGAAGCCTAACGGCAAAAAACAAAAAAAAGGAAGAGGGTTTTCCCTGCTTCCATCACGTCAAAAAAGTTTGTTTCTCTTTGATTCGTTTCAGAGCCAAAGCCGATACTTCCTGAATCATTTGCTTGGCAGGTTCCAAATATGGCAGGACATCGTTCTTTGTCAGTCCGTATGTGTCATCATAGTCTCCTGTGAGACGCATCGTGAAGAGGTCGTGGTACAGTACTACACCGCACGCCTGATCGTATGCCCGTTGTGCTTTCTCCAGACGGAACTCAACGACAGCTTTCCGTTCTTCTGCGTTCAGGCTCATAGGGTGACTCCTTCTTTCATTACGTTCTTATAGAAGGGGGTGTAACTTTTCGACTCCCATTCTTTGGTCGTGTAAATGATGGGGTGGATCATCTCGTCCATTTCCCAGCCCAACTCAAAGATGGGATAGGAGATGTTCTCCTTGTCGCCTCGTGTGATACTTTCCTTGTCTAATAGGATAAGGATGTCCCAATCGGAGTCCTTGCGTGCGTTGCCTCTGGCACGAGAACCGAACAGAATGGCTCTGGCCTTGGGCTGGCTGGCATCTCGCAGGACGTTTTGAATGCCTGTGGCAATTTTGCTTTGCGTAGAGAGGGACTTATTCATACTACTTCTTTACAAATAGTCTATATCGCTGCAAATATAGTCATTTTGTATTAATGTTGCAAATAAAAGCTGGGGAAAAACACGAAAAAGCGGAGCTGATGTTAAAAAGGAAGTCCTTTTGTTACCTTTGTGCTTCCGTCTTTGTATATTTCCTTGCGGATAATCATTCCCTGAGGCAATTTGCTGTTTGGTAATTTGTCATTTGCAATTAAGCGACCGCTTAAGTCGTAATACTGAACGGCTTGAACTTTGCCGGCGGAAGCAATGGCTGGCTTAATCTCGTCCAGCACATCCTGGCTGGCGAACCAAAGCGGATAAGGCCTCTGCAATGTGCCCAACTGTTTGCCAGATTGGAATGTGGCGTAGCCTTCGGAGCCATAGACTTCGCCCTGGGCATCGAGCAGGCGGAACACGATGCGCTCTTCCGAATCCTGTCCGGGAGAGGGCGCTCCGCCATGAATGTTCATGTAGAGAAGCCCATCCTCCAAAGTGCCGACACCTCTGCATTCATCGCCGCAGAAGGCTCCAACGTAGTAAGGCTCGTCAAGGGACAACTGCTCGTCGGCACTTACGCTGGCCACAATAGTCATCACATCGGGGTAGGCATGAAGCCAATTGCCACTTGACCAATTGCTGTCCATGTTTTCTTCACCCGAGAAAAGCGCCTGGCGTGCGGCAGCATAGTGTTTGGTGCGAGACCTCATGGGGCTGAGGCTCTGCCAGCAGAACTCCTGTTCGCGTGCTGTATAGAGCATGTAGGCTTGGCCGGGCTGCAATATGGTGAGAGGCCCGTGCCACTGTCCGTCTTCGTATGTGGCAAAGACATCCAAGCCAACTATCCTGTCGCCTTCCTCCGGTGCGAAGTTGGCAAGGGCGGCCTCCAGCGTTGTGGCATTGTAGAGCGGACAGCCTATCCAGTTCCATCCGCGCTGCAGGGTGACGGGCAATTCGACGTCGTAGATTTCGCCGCGCAGCACGACGTTGCCTGCCTGCTGCATCTTAATTTTGTAACCTCTGGTTGCCTCCAGGGTTTTCAGAGTTCCCTGCCATCCTTCATTCTCGGTCAACAGGAGGCTGTCTTCCTGTCCTATCAGGCATTGGGCGTTTATGAGGAAGCGGCTTTTGTCTATGTCGTCGTACATGTTGTGCGAGGTCCAGTTCCATCCCTCCGCCAGTTCGAGAGTGATGGTCCGGTCCGTGCCCAGCCAGCCGTCGTCGGTGATGGCATTGTAGTCCATCATGCCGAGCTTGTTTGTCTTGTCTATGGTGGGCTGGTTCAGGATGGTAGCCATGTTGCCGCCGTCGGGGTATCTGCCGTAGGTCTGCCATTTGCCTTGCTCCATGTAGTCCAGACGGTCAGCCCACGAGCCGTCGGCCGCCTGTATGCTGACGCATGAGCCGTCGGCATTGCTCAGCTTGAAGGGGGCGTGCAGCTGGCTGATGGCATCCCTCTCGTCGCACCAGATGATGCGTGTGCCGTGCGCCGGCACAATGAGATTCTCGTTCCATGCTTCTTGCCCCTCGCCCTTTGTTATCCGGTACTTCTGCGGCTTCCTGCGGCTGTCGCTCAGGTAGAGTCCCTCCAGGCTGATGTCCTGGTCGGTAGTGTTGTAGAGTTCCACCCAGTCGGACTTCTTGACGTATTCACTGATATAGATGTCGTTGCCTGCGCTCACCTCGTTGATGCGCAGGGGTGCGGCACCGTTTTCCCATCGCTGCTGTTCATCTGTGATGGGCGTGAACAAGGCTGTCAGTACGAGCTGGCTGTTGCTCTCGAAGTTTTCGTGCAAGTCCACGCTGCTTTCCGTCGAAACCATTTCCCCGCCTTTGCCGGTCAGGGTGAGGTTGCCGTCGAACCAAATGTCGCTGCTGGTTCCATGACAGTTCTTCACTTCAACTGCTATCTGGTTGTCGCCAGCCACCAGATACTCGTGCGGAATATCGAAGCTGCCCGAGTAAGGCTCCTGACCCTCGTAGTGTTCGCCTATGGTATAGTCGGCATACGTCGAACCGCTGGCAACATAGTAGCCGCCAACCTCATGACCGTTCACATAGAGCATCATGCCGTCGTCTATCTGGTAGTTGAACGTCAGGATGTCCTCGTCGTCGAGTAGGGTGTTGAGGTGGAAGGTCTTGCGGAAGTAGTAGGTGGAGCGTTTCCTGCCTGAGCCTTGGTCGAGCTTCGTGACGGAATTCTCCTGCATGTAGTAGCCGGCATTGGCAAAGCCGAAAGGAGCCGTCCCTGTGCGCCATCCGTCCTGCGCCTCGGCGAAGGACGGGGACTTCCAGTCGAAGCCGTCCATCGAGCCTTGGTCATAGTACATCCATTCGGTGCCAAAGGGGATTAGGGTAGTGGTGGAGGCTGTCTGGCCTTCCGTCTTCCAGCCGCTGAAGGTGTAGCCAGCCGGAGCTTTTGCCGAGAGCATGATGGGCTGGTCGTTGTTGTACGAGTAGAGATAGCCGGCGAACTTGCCAGTGGGAATCTCCTGCCCGTTCACGGCCAGACGTGCCTCTGGGATGTTGGCAGAGATGTTGGCATATAGGTTGTAGCTGATCTTGTAGTAGCTGCGCAAGGTGTTGATGCGTGAGCCGTTGTATGCCGAGCGTATGGAGTTTATCAAGCCTGTGTTCGATCTACTGCTCTCGAAGCGCAGGGCGGGATTGATGTTTTCATAGATATCCCAGACAATCTCTTCGCAGCGTATGGGTTCGAACACACTTCCATCCACGAGGCAGTAGGCGTCCATGAACTGTCGGCGGAAGGCGTCGTACTTCATCAGGTTGCGGAAGAGGTTGTCCACGTTGGTGCTCACGCTGGATTCCAGCACCCGTGTCAGCATGTCGGAATATGCAAAAGCGGAGTCTGTGTCGAAGAGCACGAAGTGGAACTTGCCGTCCGTGCGGCTGCGGAAACCTTTTACGTTGTTGTTATTTGTTATCCAGTCCGATGCTCCCATGTAGCACTCCAGCGCCATGTAGTTGATGAATTCGTCCATGTCCACCATGTCGCATATCTCCTGATAGACTTCTTCCGAATTGGTCGAGGCCAGTTGTGCTGCCAGTCTCTGCAATTCCATCCAGGCTTGGTCGTCGCCCATCTTCTGGTTGTATTGTCCGTTGCTCAGGTCGAACTGGTCCATGTCGTCGAAGTCGATGCCGTAGTTGCTGAGGGCGAAGTGCTTGTTGTTGCTTTCGCGGATGTTGAGCATGCCGTAGTATTCTCCGTTCAGGAAGACGTGGGCAGGCTGATAGTCCTGGCAGTCAATGTAGAAGCCGCTCTTCAGCACAATCTGCTGTATGGCGGGGTCGATGATGCGTGCGTAGGTGTCGTTGCCGCCGTTGCGCACCTGCCAGCAGCGGTATTTGTTGTGGGGTTTCAAAGGGAAGACGGGGTAGTCTATCACATTCACGCCCTCGTACCGCTTGTCCGTCTTGATGCGGAAGGACGGTCTTGCCTCCCAATACCTGCCGTCCACAGTGGCTCCTCCGTAAGCCCTCGTCCAGCCACCGCATATCTCCAGGTCTGTCTCTTGGTTTAAGACCATTGACCACCCCTCCCCCTCTACGGGGGAGTCGGAGGGGGTCTTTGGCACCAGGTATTCCATGTTGATGGGACGTTCCCAGTCCATGTTCCAGTTGCAGGCGCTGCTTTGCCCGTTGCCGCTGATGCCGTTGGTGCCCCTTATGAAGACGCCGACCTTGTCGTCGAAGAAGTTCTTCGGCTCCGAGCATACAGACAGGATGGGCAGGTAGTAGTTGTGGTTTGCGTAGATGTAGCTGCGTGTCACCACGGGACTGGGCAGATAGCCGTCCTTTATGAGGCAGAGGCGCAGGATGGTGGTGGAGCTGATGTTGAAGCGTCCGTCGGAGCTTGTCTCGCCGTTGGTTGCCGTTGGCGCACTGCCGTCGGTGGTGTACCGCAGGGTCGTGCCTGTCGGTATCTTGACGCGCACCGAAAAGTCTTGCGTGAAGACGCGGCTATCGGTGTTCACGACAGGTGGCTGCAGCCTCGTGGAAGCGAAAATGCTGGTGGTGTTGGTGGCGCCAGGTGTGGGGTTGCCGGTGGCTTTCCACTCGTCTCCGCCATCCTGGGTGCGTGCCCACGAGCAGCGCGGGACAGCTTGCGGATAGGTCACAGACGAGATGACCGACTTGTCGGCAGACAGCAGGCTGATGGTGCCGCCTTCGTATTCCAATTTGAACGGAATCTGCCGACGGGCATTATTGCCGTAGTTGCCTTCCGAGTAGTGGTGGTCGAACCAGAATGCCTTGAATTTGTTTGCCGGCACAGAGCCGTGAGCGGCCACGAATTTCATCTCGTTCACCCCGTCGCTCAGGTACATGCCTTGGAGCGAGATGGCTGTGTTCGTGGGGTTGTAGAATTCTATCCAGCTGCCGTAGCAGTTGGCGTTGTCGAGGTACTGGTCCAGGTTGGCGACCTGGACTTCATTGATTATCAGTGATGCGTCTGCCTGTTCCTGTGCCGGCACCATGGCGGGCAGCAACAGGATTAGCAGAGAGATGACATTTCTTCTCATTTTTTACATGTTTGGGTGCAAATGTACTCTTTTTTATTAAATATATAATTTATTAGGCAAATAATAATTCCTAATTCTTGACTTTTGTGTGACAACGTATCGAAAAAAACACTAACTTTACACCGCAAAAGGCTATACATTATATTTTATTACCATGAAACGAGTCATTACATTTTCTGTGTTATTATGCACACTGCTTGCAATGGGGTGTCTGCCTATGCAAGCCGAAATGGTGTGGAAGAAGGCAGAGGCTTTGCTGACCAATGCTTCTCAGATTACGTCGAACAATTCCGAGAATGGCTTCCCACCCAGTAACCTGCTGCGTCCCGAGAGCGAGGGCGTCGGCACAAATCAGTACATCTGGCATTCGTCGTGGAGCAATCCTGGGCCTTTGCCTGCTGGCACAGACACCTATCTGCAAGTACACCTGAACGAGGCTCAGCAGCACATCATCTTCACGATGATAGGCTCTACCTGGTCTTCAACCTACGACACGCCTACGGAAATGATTATTCAGGTTGCCGACGCGCCAACAGGCGAATGGACGGAGGTGGCGCACCTGAAGAACATGGACCAGGACTTCTACGGCTTCTCGCCAGACCGCTATGAGTCTCCTCACCTTGATTTGGGTGCTGCCCATACATACGTTCGCTTCGTGGTGAAGAAGACCGTCAATGCGGGCAAGAGCAACCGTTACGATGCCAATGGCAATCCTTTCGTCTCGCTTGGACGCTTCCAGGTCTATCGTGCCGAGGAGGGAGAGCCTGACCCTGTCAACCCCGAGGACAACATCAACTTGCTCTTCATCGGCAACAGCATCACGGCAGGTGCCACCCTCGGCAACGCCTCCACACAGGCTCCGCCCATCGTCTGCCGCTCACTGATAGCCGAGGCGACGGGCGTCAACACCAATGTCTATAATGGCGGACACTCCGGCATCACCACTTTCGGCTATATGCCGGGCCGCGACGACTTCACACGCATCGTCAGCAATGCCAAGGCACTCAAGAAGGCGAACGGCGGACTTATATATATATGTATAATGTTAGGCACGAACGACAGTGCTTGCTCCGGCACGGAGGGCGCCCCTGTCGCTCCCGACACATACCGCACAAACATCAAGGCCATCATCGACAAGCTCATCGCCGAAGTGCCCGACTGCAAAATCCTCCTCAACTATCCCATCTGGTACAGCCCCAGCACCTACAACGGCGCGAAGTACCTGCAGGAAGGGCTTGACCGCCTGCGCAGCTACTATCCCGTGCTCGACGGCATTGTGGAGGAGTACGCACAGGTCTATGCCGGCAACCGTGGCGTGTGGGAGTACTTCGAGAACAACTTCGCCCTCTTCACCCGCGAGAGCGGCAATGCCGGCTACTTCTACCTCCATCCCAACGTGAACGGTGCCAAGCGTCTTGCCGAGATATGGGCGAACAGCCTTTTGGAGCTTATCGAGGCCGACGGCGTAGAGGTGAAGAACCCGTTGCCCGAGTGGAACACCTTCAAGCCGCAGAACAACAAGAAGTACAGCATGAAGACAACCCGGGGCGACATGGGCACCAAGGACGGCAAGCTCACCAGCACTGTGAAGACGGACATCGGGGCCACAAAGGGCGAGTTCGCCTTCATCACCCATCAGGGGCAGCTCTATCTCTACAGCATCAGCGACCATGCGTTCATGTACCGCGACCCTGTGTCCTATCAGAGCGACTGGAGCAACATCATCTGCTCCAACGAATACCTGCAGCCCATCAAGGTAAACTACACAGGCACCCCGGAGGCCTATCCTTATTATATCACGATGGACGGCTATGTCTTTAACAGCGCCTCCAGCACACAGACGGGCATCTGCGCCAACACCTATACGCCCCACGACGCCGGCAACCAGACCACCATCACCGAGGAAGGCGATTTCGACCCCTCCGAAGCACTCGAAATCCTTGCAAGCTATGTGGAAAAGCAGCCTACCGTCTATGAGCAGACACTCCCCACGGGCGCAAAGCTCATGGTGTTCTGCGCCTCGGAGGAGAACGCCAACGGCAAGGCGGTCGTCATCATTCCGGGCGGCGGCTACTCTTATGTGGCTGGCAGCTATGAAGGTTCCGACTGGGCCCCTTTTTACCTTGATCTCGGGTTTACCGTTGCGGTGCTCACCTACAACCTGCCTCACGGTAATCCCGAGATTCCCCTTGAAGACGGACGCGCCGCCCTGCAGTACTTGCGCGACAATGCCGAGGCGTTGCGTATTGACCCCAGCCTCGTCGGCGTGATGGGCTTCAGCGCTGGCGGACACCTCGCCAGCACCATCGCCACACACCTCACGGGCGACGAGCTGCCTGCCTTCCAAATCCTCTTCTATCCCGTCATCTCGATGGATAAACGCTACACACACGCCGACTCCAGAAAGAACCTTCTGGGCGACAATCCAAGCGACGAACTCGTCAACCTCTACAGCAACGAGCTTCAGGTCACTGCCGAGACACCGCCTGCATACCTCTGCTGGGCTACCAACGACGAGGTCGTCAAGCCCACAAACAGCCAGAAGTACAGGTCGGCATTGAAGAACGCCGGCGTGCCCGTCACCGTCAAGACATTCTCGTCGGGCGGTCACGGCTTTGGCTTCAAAACCACCTTCACCTACCACAGGCAGATGCTCCAGTCCCTCACCGATTGGCTGCAAGGGCTGGACGGTGTCATCACCAGCCTCTCCGAATGTTCTGAATACTCTGATTATTCTGAACACTCCGGGAGCCTCTATGACCTCAGCGGACGAAAAATTGCAAATTGTAAATTGTCTAATAGCAAATTGCCGAAGGGCATTTATATCTTGAATAACAGGAAGATAGCAGTCAAATAGCTCTCATGCTGAAACATGCCTGAAAAAGTCCCCGTTCTTATGGCGATAAGTACAGGGACTTATGGTGATAAGTACAGGGACTTATTGGAATAAGTACAGGGACTTTTGGCGGCATGTGCAGGGGCTTGAATGTTAAAAAAAACTAAAATAGGAAAATTTTTGTTATAACTATAGCAGAAGGTTCCTGCAAAATGTTTATATTTGCAAGTCAGAAAGTGTGTAAAACCACTAAAATTAACATAATTTATTTCAAAAACCTTTAATTTATTAACAATGAAAAAAAGTTACTTATTTCTGATGATGTTGTTCGTTCAACTCATCATGGGTGGCAAGGCATTTGCTGCTGATCCACCACAGGCAGAGTATGAAGCTGCACTTGCAGCTATCCCCAGTGGCGCCTACTACATTACCACAGAAGTGGATGGCGTCAAGTACTATGTAACTGCCTCCGGCTCTTTGGAAGAACGGTATGAGGGTATCGAAGCCTCTGAGGGACTGTTTACAATTAACCAAGTAGATGCCTCTGCGGCAGCAGATAAGCTTTATGATGTTGCCTTCCATATTGAAGGAGCTAATGGACACTTCTCTAATACCACGCTATCCAACGACAAAGCCATTCTGAAACCTGGTACCGGGGTTTTCCGTTTGGATACCGGTAATAACCGTAATGACTGGGAAAGCCAGGTGTTTTATTTGAATGAGGAAGGCAAAATTGCCATTCGTTCTTGCAACACCGCCTATGCTGAAAGCAGTTGGAAGGACGCAGGCCGTGCTTTCTGGACCTATGAGGTTGACGAAGCCGGCGAAGTTGTCTATGGCGATTTCGGTCCCATGCCTGCCTACAGCTACGAACCCGCTTACATCTGGACATTGGAGCAGCCCGAAGGTAAGGAACAGGTTTATATGGTTCTCAATAACTTATATGGCAAATATGAAGACTTAGTTTGGGAAGACGTTGATGAACCTAGTACCTTAAATATGGGTACGGAGTTCGGTCAGTTGTCCGATTGGGACAGTTGGAGAGAATTATGGAATCTGTTGCAAGAAGTTAAAACTATTTGCGACAATTTTGTAGATCCAGAGTATGATTACTATATGGATCCCGATGCTCCCACTCTTGAAGATGCCGAAAAATATGCAGCAGATGCCGACTCCCTGTACCAGGTGATTCTCGACAGCGAGGTGCCCTATACAATGGAGAATGGCTACTATCGCATTTATGCGGTGAAACGCTACAAATCCGGTACCAATGAGGAAACAGGTGACCCCATACTTGTTGACAAAGCCTTTGCAGCTTCATTCGACAAGGCTAATCATCCGGACAAGGGTGTGTATGGCACTGCCAGAAAAGACCTTGCCAACTTCGTCTGGGAGCTTACCAAGAGCGAAACAGGTGACAGCGTGATGATTAAGAACGTTGGTATGGGAACATACATCAGCTTCTCTTCTCCTTCCGCTAATCGTGTCGTGATGACCGAGGATGTGAACGATGCAAGCTATGTGCAGTTCGACTATGCTGGTAACGATTATGTCGAGCCTGATGGCGTGAGCGATTATAGGGATCTCTTCGCAATCCGTCTTGCCAGCTCAAAGAGAGTCAGTGGAAGCTATATCCATCAGAACAATCACGGCTCTCAGGCAGACGATAGCTCTCCTTGGGGTGCATACGAGACAGACCGCGGTGCAGACGAGGAGTTGACCTTCTGGAATACAACACGTAGCTATGATGTTTCCGCAGTCGATAAGTGGACCAGCGAATGGTTCCTTGAGCCTGTATCAGAAGAAGAGGTTGCAGAACTCGTTGAAGCCTTTGGCCCCGTTGTGAACCACGAACTTTTGGTTCAGAAGAACCAGGCACTGCGTGACAAGGTTCTCGAGACTTTGACGCTTGCCAAGGACATTACCCATGTTAAGATGATTACTTCTGTCAACCAGCTTGACAACCGTTTCGGTGACTCTTCTGAAGGTCAGAACCCCGGTAACTTGTTGGATGGTGACGGAACCACCTTCTGGCACACCACATGGCATGGCCTTGCTGAAGGCGTAGAACCTTTCTACTATTATGGTGAAGGTTACGAAGAAGGTCTCGAATGTCATTTCCTCCAAATTTCCGGTATGGAGAAGATGGTTGGCAACTGCGAACTCTACCTCAGGGAAAGAGACGGTGCAGACAACGACCGTGTGAAGACCTTGGTGATTCAGGGTACAGACGACTTGTCGAAAGCAGATGATGAGTGGGAAGAAATTGCAAGACTCACACTCCCCCACACAGGCAAGGGCGAAGAGAACACTGTTCCCTTCACCGTAGCAAAGAGTTATCCGTACATTCGCCTGTTTGCCATTGAAGTTAACTCAAGTTTCCGTCAGTTCTGGCATGCATCAGAGATTCAGATCTATACATTAGAGGAGAACCCCAACTCTCAGTTCGTAATGATGGGTCAGGTGGCTCAGGATTTGCAGGACGCTTACGATACTAACTGCGCTATTGCCGATGCAGACCTCACGGTCGAGAATTATCAGGCATTGCTCGATGCTTACAATGCATTCATGGCTGCTGGTCTTGTTGATCCTGCTGAACTGCGTGCTGCTCTGGAAACATACGCCAAGGCTACCGAGGGCGTTGTAGAAGGTCAGAATCCCGGCCAGTGGGCAGACAAGAGCATCGCCGACCAATATGATGCCCTCTATGCAGAAGCTCAGGCTTACAACAAGGCTGGCAAATACACCGTTAAGGATATTCACAAGTATGCCGTAATGCTCAAGGCTATGCAGAAGAGCGTGATGGAGAAGGCCAACGTCGTTGAAACCGACAAGTGGTACCGCATCATGGTTCCCACAGAGGAAATGTACGACGCTTACGGCTTCAGCAAGGAAGGCGTGGACAAGGCTAATGACCTTATCGAGGAACAGTGGAATGTTCCTGGCACCTTTGTTACGACAGCCAAGTTAGAGTCCGAAGAGGAAACTTATATTGACGATGAAACAGGGGATGAAAAGACCAGGACCATTTCTTGGCTTGAGGCTATTAACGGTGATGATGTTCGCGAGTCTAACCGCCTGTTCTTCATGCCAGACGACGATATCGAAGACAAGGCTGTCAGCATGTTCCGCTTTGTCGAGAAAGAGGCAGAGGGCGTTGACTATGCTCCTCTCTTCATAGACGCTAAGGAGAACATGATAATGGCTCTTGACATGAGCAACTCTTACACACGCGTTGATACACTTATTACTAAGGCTTCTCAGCTCTCAAGTAATGCAAGCGACGAAGCTGAAGGTAAGGATCTCGGTGCTTTGATTGACAATAATCCCAGCACCTTCTGGCACAGCGACTGGCACGTGAAGGTTATTGCTCCTCCATATCTGCAGGTTGCTTTTGACGAACCCGTTTCTGGTCTTGTTCAGGTTGAAATTACACGTCGTAACAATGGCTTTGGTCACATCGTACGCATGTACGTTCAGGGTAGTAATGATGGTGAGACATGGACGAACATCGGTTACCTCGAGGCTCCTTACGGTGGCACTGCCGGCGAAACAATCGCATGCCTGCCCATCGACCTCGGTGGCGAGTTCAGCAACCTTCGCTTCATCAATACTTGCAGATGGCTTAATGGCGGTGGCAACAGCGCTGAAATGGATCCCTTCGCAGAACCCAAGGGTGCAGATGAGTATGATAAGACTTGGACTTACTTCCATGCTGCTGAGTTCCAGCTTTATTCTGTAGTACCTGCAAAGGAACCGAGTGCAAGTGCTCAGGCTCTCCAGGAGGCTTACACAACAGCCAACAAGATTCTCATTAAGGACGTTACCGCAGAAGACCTCGCTGCAACAGCAGGTGCTTATAGGGCATTCCGTTCTGAATTCAATGCCGAGGAGGGCAAGGACGTTCTGCCTTACGGTATTGATAAGGTTGCTCCTGTCTATGCTATTCAGAACAAGGCTACCGGTCTGTTCGTGAACGCCAACAATGGCAATGGTGGCAACACCAACGATGTCAACCTGAGGACCATTCCTACCTTCTTCGATTACAAGGCTCTTGGTTATGAGAGAAGCTTGTTGCACGGCACGCAAATCAATGGCACTACTCCTAACAACCTGCATGCCGGTGAATCCAACCGCAGACTCTGCACATGGAGTTCTACCGAAGCTACCTCTAACTCTGGTCTCGTTATTGTTGAGGCAGACGAAGAATATGTAGCTCCAGAATCGTTCACCTTCTTCAAGGACATCAAGCCCGGCCGCATCGCCGACTGGTGTCACAGTGTGACCATCACTCCCGTGGAAGCTAATGAAGAAGCAGGTGCCTACATGGTTGTCGGCCAGTTCACTGAAGGTGAAGATGAAGATGCAGAAACCTTCATCGCTCTGCAGAAGATGGCTGTTATCGAAGCAGGCAAGCCCGCACTCTACATCTTAGGTGACACCACAAGCTATGATGCAGAAGACGAATACGTTGAACCCATGAAGTTCACTATCTCCGGCGCCGAGAAGCCTGTAGTGGAGAGCACGGGAGTTAACGGTCTCTTCGGCACCCTCGTTCCCGTTACGCTTGACAAATATGAGATCTTCTTCAACGGCAACCATGCAGAATGCAAGGAAGGACAAGGTCTTACTGCATGCAGCGCATACCTTGACCTCGAAGTTTGCCCGCAGACTAATCCCGGAGGCTTATACGACTTCGTTATCGTGCTCGGTCAGGCAGCCAGCGATGTTGTCGACGGCGTGAAGGATGTATCTTCTGCTCTTGAGAACATCAGCAAGCCCGGCAATGTTTACAGCATGGACGGCAAGCTGCTCCGCACGAATGCTACCCTCAACAGCCTGAAGACAATGGGCAAGGGTATGTATATCCTCAACGGTGTGAAAGTTATTGTTAAGTAAATAACCAATCTATCAATAGAGGGAGCCTTTCAGGGAAAGCCTGAAGGCTCCCTCTTTTTAATTTAATGGAAATATCTGAGTATTCTGAATAATCTGAGTATTTTGAGGAGTTTTGTCCTGGCGGATTTGCAATCCGCCAGTATAGAATATAAGCATTTACAATGCGATAAACAATGAATAGTTGGATTACAAATCCCTATACCCAATACGAGCGGATTACAAATCCGCCCGAACGTCCGAATGAAGCCTTCAAGCAACCAAAACTATCGTCCTTCAACTTCTTTAACTTCCTCTAACTTCTTTAACTTCTTAATACCTTGTTAAATGAAAACAAAGATTCTGCTATTGATAGCTTGTCTGGTGCCTGCCCTTGGCTGTATGGCACAGATAGAAGATTATACCCTGCCCGATGGCAAGGTGGTGAAGATTGACCGCAGCGTCTTTCCTGACCTCAAGTACGATGTAACACCCAAAGCCAAGCCAGCCGACTATGTGGCTCGGCGCAAGGCACGCAAGGCGCAGGCACAGCTGCCGCCCTACGTCTATAACGGACAGGACAAGTACTTTCCGCCCATCTTCAACCAGAGCGGCGGGTCGTGCGGCTCGGCAGCCGGCGTGGGCTACCAGTTCACCCACGAGATGAACAGCTATCGCGATGCCGATGCTTCCCTGCCAGAGAACCAGTATCCCTCGCACTTCACCTGGCTGATGGCTTATCAGACCAGCTCGACCGAGGGAATGGCAAAGGCCAACGGCATCCCCAATGTCCCCACCTACGGCGGACGCACCTATAGCAGACTCTTTGGCCCACAGACGCACGACGACCCCGACTACGGATGGATGCAAGGCTACGACAAGTGGTTCGCTGCCATGTGGAACAGGTCGGCCTACAACATCAGCCTCAGTCCAACCAACACCGCAGAGGGCAGGCAGGAACTCAAGGAATGGCTCTACAACCATAGCGGCGACGAGACCATGCACGGCGGCGGTGTGGCAGGCATCGGTGTTGCTGCCGGTGGCACATGGGTCGCCATCCCTAACTCCCCCGCCAACAAGGCGGCAGGCGTTGTCGGCATGAAGTATGTGAAGAAATGGGGCGACACCTTCAACCATGCTCTTACCGTCTGCGGCTACGACGACCGCATTGAGTTCGACCTCGATGAAGACGGCATAGTCGGAGAGGCGGAGGAAGACGAGGTTGGCGCCTGGATTATTGCCAACTCGTGGGGCGACGGCTGGGAGAACAAGGGCTTCATCTATTGCCCCTACAAGTACAGCTATGCCGTCGATAACGACACATGGACATGGACGCCCGGCGCATTTATCATCCGACAGGATTACCGTCCCTTGCGCACCATCAAGCTGTTGATGGAGTACAGCCACCGCAGTGAGCTTCTCCTTTCTGCCGGCATTGCCGAGAACGTGAATGCCACCAAGCCCGAGAAGACCATCCCCTTCGAGCACTTCCGCTATGCAGGCAATACCCTTGGGGCCGACCCCGCTCCCGAAGTGCCCATGCTGGGACGCTGGGCCGACGGTATGCACTACGAGCCGATGGAGTTCGGCTACGACCTCACCGACCTGACCTTCTCCGTGGACCGCACCAAGCCGTTGAAGTACTTCTTCATCGTCAAGACAAAGACCGGCGCGATAGGCACAGGACTTATCCACAAGGCATCCATCATCAACTATGAGATAGAGAATGAAGGCGTGGAGATTCCCTTCGCGCAGGAGAACGTCACGATTCAGAACAAAGGGAAAGAAACCATCATCACTGTCATTGTGCCTGGCGAACAGCTTTACCCACCGACGAACCTCAGCCTTGAGGACGGCGTGCTGGTCTGGACGGCTCCCCAAACATCGAGCCTCATGCTTACGGGTTATCATGTCTATGAAGGCACGACGTGTGTGGCACAGCTGCCCGTCGAGCAGACTTACTTCACGCCAGCCGCCAGCGCCTCCGATGCGTTCACCGTCAGGGCTGTCTATCAGGCGGGGCAGTACGAACAGGAGTCCGCTTCCAGCAATGCCGTGGTGCTTGAGTTGCCTCAACAGGGTGCCAACCAAATCGTCAACATGAACGAGGGCAGCATCGTCATACCGAATGCCATTTCCGAGATGCTGGGGCAGGCGACTATCGAGTTCTGGATGCGCAACGACAAGAACGTCAGCTACACGCATCAGGTCGGCCCCGGCTGGGGCACGTTCCTCTTCCACAACAGCAGCAGCGGCACACTTTCCGTGGGCTGGGACAGCAGCGGCTCAGACAGGCTGAATGTCTCGGGCGTCTTCTCTACGCTCAAGAAGTGGAACCATATCGCCATCGTCATCAATGGCAGCACCCTCACGCTCTATGTCAATGGCATTAAGAAAGGCACGATTACCTCTAAGACCTACTCTGGCCTTACAGCCTTTGGCGACCTCCAGTTTGGCCGCACCTCAGACATCAACCAATGGTGGATAGGCGGCTTGGACGAGATACGTGTATGGAAGACGGTGCGCACGCAGGCAGAGATAAGAAACAACATGCGCGTCCACATTGCTGCGCCTGCTTTGCAGCCCGACCTCTTGGTGTACGTTCCTATGGAAACCATCGAGGTGGAAGGCGAGACAAGGCTTCGCGAATATGTCAGCGGCAAGCACGCCTACTTCCGCGCCATCGGCACGCACGAGGTCGTGGAGGACGAAAGCCCGTTCTCCGGCACAGCGCCTACGCCAACGCTCACTATCTCCGAAGAGAGTGGCACACATTATGCCGGCATACCTTTCCGCCTGACAGCACAGACGTTGCTTAATGCGACGGCTTGGGAATGGAAGGCTCTCTCTAACGGAGAGAATTTAGAAGGGTCTTTGTCTGGCATGTCTCCCACTTTCCTCTTCCCGGGTGCAGGTACATATAATATAATGTGTACGGCAACCTACGCCGACGGCAGTACGCTTTCAGCCGAGAAGGAGATTACGGTCAACGAGGGCGAGGCTCCTGTTGCTGCCTTTGAGGTGCTCAACGATACGCTGCCAGCAGGCGACCGCTTCAGCTTCATCAATCACAGCGAAGGCAGCGGCTGCACCTATCAGTGGAGTATGCCGGGAGCCGAGGTGGAGCAGACGAAAGGCACCAATGCCACCGCGCTCTATCCCACAATAGGCACTTTCGACGTTACCCTTACCGCGACCAATCCCCACGGCTCCAGCAGTGTGACCAAGCAGGTGACGGTGCGCGAGTCGGCTCCTGCTGCCCGCTTCGATGTCTCCGAGACAGCCATCATGCTGGGCGAGGGCATCCAGCTCACCGACGACAGCCGCTACAGTCCTCTCTCATGGCACTGGGAGCTGAACAATGGCTGCAGGGCTTTGACTGTGGACGAGCAGTCGCCTTACATTGTTCCTATCGCTCCTGGCATCTATGATGTCAGCCTGCATGTGACGAATGCTTTGGGCGAGAACACGCTCACCCGCAACCGCTACCTCATCGTCAGCAACGACGATCCTGTTTCTTGCCTCAACTTCACTGGCGTAGAGACTTTGCAACTCGCTTGTCCTTTTGCCGAGACGCAGAAGAAGCTCACCCTCACATGGTGGATGCGACCTTCCGAGTGTCAGGGCAGCGTGAGCATCAGTTCTTCTCAGGGCAGTCTCTCTACTTCTGTTGATAACAAGGGCCTGCTGAGTATCACGCTTGGCACCAAAACGGTACAATCCAGTGAGGGCTACATCATCAAGGACGAGTGGCATCACTACACTGTGACCTACAGCTCTGGCAGCGTCAAGTTCTATCGCGATGGCCTGCTCATCAACGCTCCCGCCGCAAGGCTCGCCAATACCTTCCCAGTTCTTGAGACCATCACGGTGGGCGAGGGCTTTAAGGGGCAGATTGACGAAGTGCAGCTGTGGAACACGACGTTTACCGAAGCCAAGATTAAGGAATACTGCAACCAGCATATCGCTGATGTGCAGCAGGCGCAGACAACAGACGGCCTGTTACTCTATTACGACTTCAACCAGAACGGTGGCGACGTCATGGACCGCACCTCTAATGGCTGCAATGCACAGCGCATCGGCTTCGGTCCCGACGGCGACGCATGGAACTCTGCCCTGGGCGTCTTTACGCTCGACACGGAGGCACTCATGCACGGCGACATCTCTGCCACATTCCTCACCAACTACAAGAATCCCTATATCACGGCATCGGGGACAGTCAACCCCAACAACAGCAGCCGCTTCCTGAAGTTGGCTATGCGGACATCCCGTTCCAAGTGGCAGGATGCCAATGCCATCGTCAAGAACGGCATCACGACTGGCGCGCACATCGACACCAGCCACCACAGCGACATCCAGTTCGAGACACAATGGAGCGGCTTTGCCACGCCTCTGCTCGACTACCGCCTCTGGCAGGCTGTAACGCTTCCTCCAGGCAAGTATACCTTTAGCATCACGCCGGGCGATGTTGACGACATGCAGACCAGCCGCTTGGTTGTCAGCGAAGGCAAAGCATTGGTGAGCGATGCGGAATGTGAAGAGAAAGCCATTGCCTGGTGCAAGCTTCAGGATGGCACCGTCAGCTTCACTTTGGCGGAAGAAACGGAAGTCTCGCTCGGCATCATCGTGAACCTCACTGGGCAGTCCAGCTTCGGCATCAACGCCTTCAAGCTCGAAGGTGTCACCATCGAGCCGCTCACGCCCACCGACCCCACAGGCATTGATGAAATTCAACATTCAAAATTCAAAATTCAAAATGATGATGCCGTCTATGACCTCGCTGGCCGAAAGGTAGCCAATGGCCAATTAAGAAGTGGTGTTTATATCGTTAACGGCAAAAAGATACTCAAATGAAACGTATTATAAAGGCTCTTATTATCCTGTCGTTTGCATGGCTAATGGTCAATGGCCAATGGTCGATGGCAAATGCCCAGAACCCCGACAGCCTGACGTTTGCTGTGCTGGGCAACTCCATCTCGACCTATTATGACTATCTTCCCTCCGGTTATGCCGTCTATTATACGCAGGACCGCGAGAAGAACTATGGCTTTCAAGTGGGCGACACATGGTGGATGCAGTTGAGCCGCACCTCCGGGCTTACGTTCCTAGCCAACGCCTCGTGGAGCGGTAGCCGTGTGGCGTGCGACGTCCTCAACAGCAATGCGCCTTTCCTCAGCAATCATCGCGTGACGGCTCTGGGGCGTGCGGGCAAGCCCGACTTCATCTTTATCGCCGGTGGCACGAACGACTGGGCTCGTGCAGCGGTGCCTCTGGGCCAATACCGTACATCGAACTTCACCGACTCGGTTTCTTTCCGTGGCGCCTATCAGCGGCTTTTGTATAAGCTTACCACCAAGTACCCGCAGGCCCGCATTGTCTGCTTGAGCATCTTCCCGCGAGGAAACGGCGTCAATGAAAAGAATGCGCAGGGCTGGAGCCAGGCCGATGCCAATGCCAGCATCAAATACATTGCCGAGCAGCTCGGCCAGTACTTTATTGACTGTACGCCAGTAGCTTGGAGCAGCGATTGGAACGCTTCGACATTCGACAAGCTTCATCCTACGGCATCCGGAGGCACACAACTCGCCAACCATATCTACAACAAATTGATTTCGCAAGGCATTATTACAAGGGCCTTGAAGCGCTCGAACGAGGTGGAGGAGGCGGAGCGTCTGCTTGACCTTAGCTTCACGGCAGACGGCATCGTCAATCAAGGCACATACGAAACCAGAGTTGGCAAGCACGGCACCGCCGCCACCTACTATGATGCCACCAATGATGTCTGGTATGGCTGCACGAAGGCAAAGGCATCGGACTATTTCTTTGCGACTTACGATGAGAATACGCCAATCGTCGATGCTTTCAACAGCAGTGTGACGTGGGAGATGCTTGTCCGTCTCGACGGCTTGGCAGACCAGGCTGGGAACATCAGCAGAACCTGTATCCTGGGCAATGAGGAGAATGGCGGCTGGGCTTTCTACAACTCCGAACTGGCAAGCAGCTTCTGCTACTGCAACAAGAGCGGGGTGAAGAGCACCATGAAGAGCATCACGGGCGACTCCATTCTGGTGGCTGGCAAGTTCTATCACTTAGTGGTGACGATGGACAGGACGAGTCACATCATGCGCTATTTCATCAATGGCAAACTTGTCTGCACCGGCACACGCGCAGGCACCAACATGACGATGCCCCAATGCGGTTCAAGCAAGGGGCACAGGGGCATGTGGATATGCCTTGGCGGCGATGCCACTTCTGGCACCTTCAACAACGGTGCGGAGAACTCGTCGGCCTGCAGCTTCGTCTTTGCCCGCATCTACAACGGTGCGCTCTCGCAGAGTGCTGCCACCGGCCTCTATAACGATGAGGTGAAGAGGTTCACGGAGCCGCAGACTTCGCATGGAACAGAACTCCTCATGGACATGGAGCTTACGCCCGACGGTGCCGTCAACCATGCTCCCTCATATAGCGATAGCCCCATCACCATGATGGGCGATGTGCCGATAAGCTACAATGCCGACATCAACCTCTATGAGGCGCAGTTCAACAAGACGAAGTCACAGTTCTTCAAGTATAATATAGGTGGTGTCCCTGGCATTATGAATCAGCTGTCGGATGCCTATAGCGTCGAGGTCTTCTGCCGAAGCAACGATACCCTGCCATCGGCTACTATTCGCCCGCTGGGCTTCCTCAACGGCTACGGCTTCAGCCTGCAGATGAACAACAAGGGCAACATCGGCTACACGACCACGACACAGGGCAACAAGGCAGATGGCACATTCGCCAAGACGCAGTGGAGCTGGATAGGCGCAGGTTCCCTCACCACCGACTACACCCACTACGTTATCGTCTATGACCGCAAGAACTTCCGTTCGCAGTTCTATATCAACGGCGAACTGGCCGACACGCGGTGGCTGACCTTCAAGGAGTGTCCCGTCTATGAATGGACTCCCACGACATGGCTTGCCATTGGCGGCGATGCCACTGGGACTTACGAGGCGTCCACTTCCGTGGGTAACTACTCCTTTATGGGCGATGTGGCAATGGTGCGTATCTATGGCAGGGCGCTCAAAGGAAGCGAGGTGCAAAGCCTTGCCGGCATCCTCGGCTCACAGGAGAAGACCTACACATTAGGCACCAACGGCTATGCCGCAGTCTGCCTGCCTTACGTCTGGCAAGTGCCGGAAGGCTGCACTGCCTATATCGTCACGGAGATTGCCTCTCCATCCGCCATGCTGACAGCCATCGCGGAGGCAGGCGAGAACGTGCCCTATGGTATGCCTGTTTTACTCAAAGGCACGGCAAAAGCCACTGTAACGCTTAAGGCAGAGAGCAAGGATGCAGCCCATGAAATGGTAAATGGTAAATGGCTAAATGGTAAATGGACGAATCTCTTGGCTGGCACCTATCCCGGCAAGACGCTTGCCGTGGGCGAGGGCTACTGCATGAGAACCACAGGCGCGAACATCTACCGTGCCACGTCTGCTGTCACCCTTCCTCCGTTCAGCTGCTACCTGCCCTCTGACGAGAAGCGGTCGTACTTCAAACTTGAGGAGTCTGCCGATGGAATATCAGATTGTTCTGAATACTCTGATTACTCAGAACATTCAGAACACTCCGATGCCATCTATGACCTCAGCGGTCGCAAAGTTGCAAACTGTAAATCGACGAATTTCAAATTGCCAAAGGGCATCTATATTGTTGGAGGCAGAAAGTTAATAATGAAATAAAATTTTGCTTTGACAGAGAAATTATGTAACTTTGCAGGCAGAAATAGGATATACAAGCGTATGAGTTACTCTCAAATGGCACAGTTAGAACTGATGAATGCAGTGTGCAATATCGGTTCCGAAGCAGAATTACGTGAATTTAAGAACCTCTTGGCTCATTATTTCGCACAGAAGGCTCAAAAAGCTATTGATGCGTTATGGGACAAGGGTGTTATCAACGAGCAAACCATTGAGCAATGGGGCGCGGAACACATGCGCACCCCCTACAGTTATGAGGCGCATCGTTCTTGACACGAACTGCTTGCTACAGGCTTTGCCCAGCCAGAGTCCGTATCACAAGATATGGACTGAAGTGATGGCTGGCAACATTTGCTTGTGTGTCAATTCGATATCCTTAACGAGTACGAAGAAGTTCTTGCTGCGAAAACAACCCCTGAGATAGCTCGTAATGTGGTTGAAGCCATTGCCAGACTACACAGCACCGTTTTTCAGGAGGTATATATTCACTTTGGGCTGATTGTGGCTGATGCTGATGATAACAAATTTGTTGACTGTGCTGTGGCTGCCGATGCTGAATACATTGTAACCAATGATTCGCATTTCAATGTGCTCAAACAAATTGATTGGCCGAAGCTGGCCATCATATCCATCAAAGAATTTCTAATGCAAATAAATAATGGCGGGTGATTACCCGCCATTATTCATATATTACTCTTCATCATCTGGAGCCTGACCGATAAGCTCCATGAACTCGTCGAGCTTGGGCGTGATGATAATTTGTGTGCGGCGATTGCGCTGGCGGCCTTCGCCCGTGTCGTTGCTTGCAATGGGGTTGTACTCGCCACGGCTGCCGGCGGTGAGACGCTTCGGGTCAACACCGTAGCGGTTCTGCAACTCCTGTACTACGCTGGAGGCGCGGAGGGCTGCAAGGTCCCAGTTGTTGCGGATGTTGGTCTGCTTGATGGGCACGTTGTCCGTGTTACCTTCAATCAGCACATCGTAGTCCTTGTAGTCGGTGATGATTTTGGCAATCTTGCCGAGCGTCTCGCCAGCACGCTCGTTAATCTGGTAGCTGCCGCTCTTATAGAGCATGTTGTCGGAGAGCGAGATATAGACCACTCCCTTGAGCACCTGCACATCCACGTCCTTGAGTTCTTCCTTTGAAAGGGAACGTGTAAGGTTGTTGGTCAGCACCATGTTCAGGCTGTCGCTTCTGTCTTTGGCTTCCACGAGCTGCTTGATGAACTTGTTGGAGGCATTGATTTCATCCACGAGCTTTGAGATGTTGACGTTGCCCTCGGTGTTCTGCTGCAGGCTCTTGTCGAGCGACCCTTGAAGCTTTGCATAGGCAGCCTGCATCTTTTCGCTGCCACTTCTGCATTCAGCGAGACGCTCTTCCAGGCTCTTGATGGTGGCGCGGTTCGCTGCCAGTTGTTCTTTTGCGGTCTGGTATTCGGTGCTCAGTCTGTTGTAGTTGGTCTGCAGTTCGACGAACTTCTTCTTGCTGGCGCAGGAGGCCAGCAGCAATCCTGCTGTGAGGAATAAAAGAATCTTTTTCATAATCATATTACCATTAAGGTTTCACTTCATATTGCGTAATCACGGTGCAAAGGTAGTGCTTTTTTGCAGACATGCAAGCATTTGCAGGCTTGAAAGCCGTCTTTTTTATCTTTTTTTTGAATGATTTATACGAAATTAAGAATTAGTTGTACCAGAATGTGGTGCATAATGTCTGTCCGGTCATAAAGCGTTTACTTGCCGGAATTTGCCAGAAATGCTTGGTGTTTCCGTTAAAAATCTTTACACTGAGATTTGTCGCCACACGCAGTTTTTGAGGATAAATCCTGTAGGTTGTCACATAAGAGCGTGGACTTATTGCCATAAGTACACGTTCTTATTGCTAACAAGCCACGTTGTTTTGACCATCTTTCCACAGCCTTTTTCGTATAAAAACATGCTCTTCTTTGCTTAAAACGGATGTCTTGTGACACTATGTTTGCATTGTATGCCAGGCGGAAGCGTTGTAACCACCTGGTAATCAGTGCGCATTCGATTTGAGCGCATTTCTTCCGTCAGGGGTGTCTAAGTGCCTCCCGACACCTAAAACGCTGTCAGAATGAGTGTAATTGCGAATAACCATTACATTCGAGGGTTGTTGGCTGCCTCAATGACTTGTGTTTCTGCCTTAAATTATGTTAAATGTTAGTACCTTGCGATACAAGGTATTGTAATTATGCCTACCTTTGCAGTGTCGAAACAAGTTAGCTGTTAGAAGATGAACACTGACAATACAAAGTCTCAGATGCGTAAGGGGATGCTGGAATACTGCATCATGCTCTTGCTGCGCTACCAGCCCTGTTATGCCAACGACATCATTCAGCGTCTGCACGAAGCACAGATGATTGTGATGGAAGGCACGCTCTATCCGCTGCTCTCGCGTTTGAAGCGCGACGGGCTGCTGGGCTACGAGTGGCGCGAAAGTACGCAGGGACCGCCACGCAAGTACTATGTCCTGACCGATGAAGGGCAGCAGGCCCTCGCCCAGCTGGATGCCAACTGGGAGGAAATCGAAAGGACAGTGTACTTTCTGAAGAATGAAAGATGAAGGTTGAGGGATTGTAAATCCCTATTTCCTAAACGGTCGGATTGCAAATCCGACCGAACAAAACCAACCTCAAACGCCTAAACAACCAATCTCCAAATAACCCCAAGCCACCCACATAGTACTATATAACTAATCCCATAAACAATCCAAAACAATGAAAAAGAACATCAGCATCAACCTTTTCGGTACATTGTATAATATAGACGAGGATGCATACAACCTCTTAGAGAACTATTTGAAGAGTATGCAGCGCTACTTTGGCCGTCAGGAGGGCGGCGAGGAGATAGCCGACGACATTGAGCACCGTGTGGCAGAACTACTTTGGCAGAAGCACGAGGCAGGAATGACCGCCGTTGACATCAATGTCGTAAAGGAGATTATCGACACCATAGGCAATGCCGAACAGATTGCCAGCGACGGCGGAAACAAGGCGGAGAATGCCTTTGCTACGTACAACAGGCGAGAGCGCGGCAGGCAGGAGAACAGCTTCAAGGAGGACTTCAAGCATTTTGCCGATGAAGCTGGCAGGTTCGCAAGCGACACCTACGACAGGGGGCGCGAACATGTCCGTACACACCGTTTCTATCGTTGTGCAGACGACAAGGTGCTTGGCGGTGTCTGCTCGGGACTGGCAACCTATTTCAATGCCGGTGAACCAGTTGTCTGGCGGCTCGGTGCCATTGCGCTCACGCTTTTGGGCGTAGGTCTGCCTCTTCCTATCATCTATATAGTGATGTGGCTTGTGACTCCCGCCGCCATTACGCCCGAAGACCGTCTGCGTCAGCAAGGCAGGGAAGTCACGCCCGACAACCTGGCGCAGCAGGTCGTGAATGATTCGGAGCCAGTGATAGTGAAAGACGAGAACAAGGGCTGTCTCAAGGCAGTGCTCATCGTGTTCGGCATCTGTGTCGTGATTCCTTTGGTTCTCTATGTTTGGGCAATAGTGAAGATTCTCGGGTACATCGCCCTTTGATTCCCTAATCCTTCTCCCTTTGCAGGGCTTCCCAGCCGCTGCGGTCCTGCCACTGGACGTAAATCGTCTTGAAGCTGTCGCCCTTCAACCGCTTCTTTCCCAAAGAGACACGGGCGTATGTGGAGGACCATTCCTCGAGGTTGCGCTCGTGGGTATAGTCCCATGAGGCATACTTGCGGCGCAGCTGTTTGCGTATCTGGCTGGTCTTCATCAGCAGCCCGATTTCGTTGCCTTTTATCTCGACGAACCAGACTGTGACGAGGTGGACGGTGTGGGAGCGCGGCGTGGCATGAACCTCAATCTTTGCGTCGATGCCGTCGAAGAAACCAGTCAGCGTGGTACATTCGTTGTCTTCATCCTCGAAGACAAAGCCTTTTGCCTCCAAGGAATCCACAAACTCATCCCTGTCGCCTCCAAGTGGCAGGTTGAGAAAGACGGAATGCCTCTGTGCTGTTATGCACAGGGACAGTCCCAAAAGTATGATAAGTAGCCTTACTCTCACTTATTTGATGAACTTTTTGCCTTTCTGCACATAAACACCCTTCGTCGCTTCATCCTTTGCGACTTGCTGTCCTGCGAGGTTATAGAGCTTTTCCTCCGCTCCCACCTCAAAAGGGCGGGGAGCAGAGTTTATGCCCGTTGAGTTGTCATAGTCGATGGTCACGATGTCGCCCTGCTTTACACCAGGAATGGTATATACATCGCCGTTTGCAATGGGTGCGACGCTCTCACCGTTCAAGCGGAAGGTGTAGCCCACATCCTCCAGCTTCGCATAGCGGACACGCAAGGGCTGGCCTGCGTGGCTGGTGATGCTGATGCTGGTGGCGACACCGTTCTGCCAAGTCTCGCTGACGGTGAAGTTGCCTTGAGCCTTCAGACCCGTAACGCTGCCTCCTGCTTTCCAGGCAGAGGGTAGGGCAGGGAGGATGGTGATGATGTCGTCGTAGGATTGCAGAAGCATTTCGCAGATGCCGCTGGTGCAGCCGTAGTTGCCGTCAATCTGGAAGGGCGAGTGAGCATCGTAGAGGTTGTAGTAGCAGCCGCCGTAGTTGCCCATCTCAATGACGTAGCTGCCCGAGTGACGAAGTGCCAGCGAGAGGTTCTTGCGGGCGCGGTCGCCGTCGAGGCAGCGGCTATAGGTGTTTGTCTGCCAGCCCATCGACCAGCCCGTCACGTCGCCGTTGCGGGCAATCTGTCCGTTGTAGGCAGCCTGGAACAGGCGTTTACCTTCGTCGCTCTGGTCGTAGGCGCTGACCTGCGAGAAGGGATAGAGGCACATCAGGTGGGAGAGGTGGCGGTGCCCCGGGTCGGAGAGCGGATTGTTCTTCCATTCGGAGATGCAGAGCTTGCCGTTGTAGGTTTCTGTCCACAGGCCTTTGTCGAAGTTGTCGTAGAGGGCTTGGATGGCTGCAATCTGCGCGTCCGTCAGGGGCGACTCGCTGCCCAGCTCTGCGTGCCCCTTCATCACTTCGTCCAGCACCTCGTAGCTCGTCTGCTGACCGAAGGCCGTCACGTCCACAGGCCCGTGCTCAGGGCTGAACTCGCCTTTAATCTCGTAGCGCCCGTTGCTGTCCTTTGTGGCGATTGACTTGGTGAAAAGCGCGTTCTGGTACATCACGGGCAGAGCCTTCTTCAGGAACTCCCTGTCCATCGTGTACTTGTAGTAGCGCCAGAGATGTGTGCAGTACCAGGCGCCGAGTGTCTTCATCGAGTTGTTGCTCCACGTCGATGTGCCGCCGAAGATGTTGTTCTCCACGGCCACCGTCCAGCCTTGTGCGCTGCTCTTCAGCTGCTTAGCGAACAGATACCAGGGCGAGTTCGAGCCGGGAGCACCGAGGTCGAGGATGTAGTTCAGGAAAGGCAAATGCATCTCCGAGAGGTTGGTCGGGTCGGCAGGCCAGTAGTTCATCTGCACGTTGATGTCGGCGTGTATGTCGCAATGCCAGAAGCTTGTGTTGCTGCGGTCGTTCCAGATGCCTTGCAGGTTCGACGGCGCGTGGATGGTGGTGTCGAGGTTCGCGCCAATGGTGAGGTAGCGTCCGTACTGGAAGTAGAGTGCTTCGAGGAAGAGTCCGTCGCTGCTCGTCTGGTTCTGCGTCGAGGCGTTGTAGAACTTGATGAGGTCTTCGGTTGTCTTCGTAGAAGAGCCGCCGAGGTTCAGGTTGACACGGTTCATCAGGGCGCTGTGGGCTGTTTGGTGGTCGGCAAGCAGGACGAAGTAACCCTTTTCGACAGCGTCGTTAATGCGGGAAGTGACAGTGGCAGCAAGGTCTGAAGCTGTTGCTCCGCTCTTGCAGCCGGACTTGCTTGCATCGTAATCGGTGGCTGCTGCCATGATGATGTTCGCCCAAGTCGCGCCACTGATATTGATGCCGTCGGAACCTGTGACTATCGTGCCGTCTGTCTCTACCTTGAAGCGCGTGTTGTAGCTGACGATTTGCATCTTTCCGGAGAAGGTGGCAGAGGCTGTGCCGTCGGTTTCTGACGTATAGGTGACGCTGCCAGCACCGATTTGTCCGTCTGGTGCATAGCTGATGCCGAGCGCCAACTGCTCTGTGCCCTCTGCTTCATAGCGGGCCACGAAGACCTTGTCGGTGGCAGAGGCGAAGTAGCGGCGATGGAAGGCTGTCTGCTTGTCTGGCGACTGGAAGTTGACACCAGCCACACCTTTGATGATGTCGAGGTAGCGGTTGTAGTTCTCTATAGCCTTATTGTCGGAAGCGACAGCCGAGAACGTGCCGCTCTTGTCCTTGACGAGAATTGAGCCGAAGTTCTGGAAGTAGCCTTGGTTGCCGGAGTTCGTCGCTGTGCCGCTCCAGAGCGTCTTCTCGTTGAATTGGATGTTGTCGCACAGTACACCGCCCCGAATGGTTGCGCCAATCTGACCGTTGCCCATCGGCAGTGAGTATTCCATCCAAGTGTCGCTGACGCCTGTGGCTGTGGCTGGCGTGTCGTACCACAGCGAGAAGTCGTCGATATCGGTCGGCCTCGTGCCTTTCTGCCCTACGCAGAATTCAGAGGGCTGCACGTCGGCTTCGGCAATGAGGTAGAGGATGTTGTTCACGTCGGCAGCCTGCCAAAGGCCGATTTCCTTGCCGACACCCGTGCCGCCCCATTGGTTGAAGTAGCGGTTGGTCTGGGATGCTGCGCCCACCCATGAAATCTCATACTTGCCGGCATAGTTCGTGTTGCCTGTCTTTTCAATGGTGAAGCCCTTTGTGTCTGCGGATTGGCGCGTCTTGACGCGACTGCCGTCGTAGTAGGCATAGCGCCCTGTGCCTTTGTTGACGAGTTGGAAGTTCCCCTCGTTGCCGACGAGTTTCCACAGCTGGCTCTGCTCGCCGTACTTGCGTCCCTGCGTCGTGATGTTCTTACCAGCTCCCATGTCCTGCAGCACGAGGTCGGAGTTGGCGAAGGTGACGAAGTAAAAGTTCTCCTGCGCGTCGGTGGAGAAGTAGTCGTCGGGAATGCCCTGAATGGTTAAGATGAAGCGCGAACCGGCGTCCGTGCTGCCGGAGGCATTGTCCCAATACGCGAGGTAGTTGCCGCGCTTGTTCCAATACTTGTGCTCCGAGCCGTGGTCCTTTATCCAGAAGCCCTCGCCGTTCTTGCCCATGTCGAACTTCGTGACGGTTGACGTGTTGCTTTCTAACACCATCTTTGCGCGGCCGTTGGCTTCCGTGCCCGTCATTCCGAGGACGTAGTTCCCGCCCCTCGCTTTGTTGTAGAACGAGTAACCGTCGGTCTCGTTGCCGATGAAAGTCCACAGCCCGGTGTCGCTCGTGTCCTCGGTTGTGTTGCTCAGCAACAGATTGACGCCATCCCTGTAGCTGGTCTTATAGCTAAGGTAGCCGCCGTTTGCCACTTTGATGGTGTACCAGCGTGCATTCGTCAGGTCGGCTGCATTGGCCATACCGACGAGCAAGAAGGTGAGGAATAGTAATGCAAATTGTTTCATTGTATTAGGTTGTTTATTAGTTTAGTTCTTTTTCGTTCGGGTGGATTTGTAATCCGACCGTATTGAATATAGGGATTTATAATCCCGCAAGATTTTGTTTGTCGCATTTCAAATGCTTGTATTCCATACCTGGCGGATTGCAAATCCGCCAGAACAAGGGAAACACTCCGTGCCTAGTTTGCCAATTAGGCGTGTTTAGTTTGCCAATTAGGCGTGCCTAGTTGCCCAATTAGGCGTGCCTCGTTTTTTGTCACTCTTTGGATAGACTTTTATCCATCCCTAAGGAAATCGAGCATCTCGAATATCTCTTCCTTCGTTGCCTGCTGGTTGATGCGGATGTCTCCTATGCCGCCCAGCAGAGTGAAGTTGATGCTGTTGCCCTCGTTCTTCTTGTCGTGTTGCATGAACGCATAGAGACGTTCGTATTGTTTGCAGTCAATGTCGGGGTCGCCGTAGTGCTGCCTGATGAACAGCACCGTCTGTCGGAACTTGTCTTTCGGGAAGCCGCACTTCACGACGCTCAGGTAGAGTTCGCAGATAAGCCCCCATGCCACAGCGTAACCATGCAGGACAGTTCGTCCTTGCTCCATGGCGAGGCTCTCGAGGGCGTGACCTGCCGTGTGGCCGAGGTTCAGGGCTTTGCGCAGTCCCTTCTCGGTGGGGTCTTCCTCCACGATGCGCTCTTTGATGCCGACGCTCTTTGCCACCAGTGCCCCAAGCTGACTATAGAGAGATTGAAGATTGAAGATTGAAGATTGAGGGACAGTTTCTTTTTCAATTTTCAATCTTGAATGTTCAATGGAATCAAGCTCGAAGCGGAGCAGCTCTGCCCAGCTCTCTTCGTCGCTGATGAGGCCGTGCTTGAGCATCTCGGCATAGCCCGAAAGCAGGTTCTTGTGGTCGAGCGAACGCAGGAACTCGCTTGAGAGGATGACCGAGACGGCGCAGTTGAAGACGCCTATCTCGTTCTTCAGCCCGCCGAAGTTAATGCCGGTCTTGCCTCCCACGCTGGCATCAACCTGACTGAGCAACGTTGTCGGAATGTTGATATAAGCGATTCCGCGCTTGAAGGTGCTGGCAGCGAAGCCTCCCAGGTCTGTCACCATTCCGCCTCCCAGGTTGACGAGAAGCGAGTGGCGCGTGGCTCCGCCCTCTTGCAGGGCTGTCCAGACGTGCGTGAGCGAGTCGAGCGTCTTGTTGTCGTCCGTGTCACCAATCGTAATCATCTGTGCCGTCTCGAAGCACGGCATAGAACAGACAAGCGGCCAGCACAGGCGGAGCGTTGTCGTGTCGGTGAGCACGAAGAGGCGGTCGTGCGGGCTGCGCCGGATGGCTCCCTCAATGTCCTGCTGCAGGTTTTTGCTTGTGATGACTTCTTGTTTCATATTCCTCTGCAAAGATACACATTATATATTATTATAGGAAAAGCGGAAAGGTGAAAAGAAGAAAAAATCAAAAAAAGTCGTGCAAATGTTTGGCTGTTCCACGAAAAAGCTGTACCTTTGCCGAGCAAAAATGAGAAAGGCAGATAATTTCATCTTTCTTGTTTTGCGGATGGCGGGATAGCTCAGCTGGTTAGAGCGTCGGATTCATAATCCGGAGGTCGTGGGATCGTGACCCACTCCCGCTACTTTTCATCGGTTTTAATGCAAGGAGAGGGCTTTGATGCCCTCTCTTTTGTTTTTTAGGAAAGATAATTGTGCTTTTGCTTGTCTCTTAACAAACAAATCACTAACTTTGTAGGCACTTAACTAAAATACCGTAAAAGCATGTTAGAAGCATTAAAGGAAAAAGTATTCAAGGCAAACCTTGATTTGGTGAAGCACGGATTGGTCATTTTCACATGGGGAAACGTCTCCGGCATAGACCGTGAGAAGGGTCTCGTAGTCATCAAGCCGTCGGGTGTGAGCTACGACGAGATGAAGGCCGAAGATATGGTGGTCGTGGACCTTGCCTCGGGTAAGGTCGTGGAAGGCGACCTGAACCCGTCGTCGGACACTCCCACACACCTTGTGTTGTACAGGGCATTCCCGGAGATTGGAGGCGTCGTCCATACCCACAGCACCTACGCCACCGCTTGGGCACAGGCAGGCAGGGACATTCCAAACATCGGAACGACACACGCCGACTACTTTCACGACGCCATTCCCTGCACCCGCAACATGAAGAAGGCAGAGGTCTTCGGCGAGTATGAGAAAGAGACAGGAAACGTAATCGTGGAACGCTTCAAAGATATGAATCCTAACGACACGCCCGCTGTGCTGGTGCGCAACCATGGTCCCTTCGCTTGGGGAACAGACGCGGACAATGCCGTACACAATGCCGTTGTCCTGGAGGAAGTGGCGAAGATGGCGTTCATCTCATCTACCCTGCACCTCAACACACTCGACATTGTGGACCACGTTCCCTCAATGAACAAGCTCCTCATCGAGAAGCACTACAGCCGCAAGCACGGCCCCAATGCCTACTATGGCCAGAAAGGACAAACTCACTAAAGCTTTTCACAAATTAGGATAAATAACAATTCATAAATTGAGATAAATATGACAAGGCAAGAATACATGGATATGTATGATGCTGTAGGCGTGGCAATGGAGGTTTATAATACGCTTGGCAGATGCTTGGACGAGCACATCTATCAAGAAGCATTCGCTATCGAAGCGAATATGCGAGGTATGGACATTGAGCGTGAGAAGAAACTTAGCCTTGCCTACAAAGGTATCGAACTTCAAAAAGTATTCTTTGCCGACTTCTATTATAAAGGAATTATCATTGAGTTCAAATCTGTGGAAGAATTAGCTTCCGTGCATCGTGCGCAGTTACTTAATTACATGCGTATTTCCAACCAAGACAGGGGTATTCTCTTTAATTTTGGTGAAACCAACTTGCACTCAGAACGCTATCTCTATCTCCCCGAAGAGGACGATTTTGTCCTTCTCACACACGAGAATTACAGGTTCTACATCACCAACTAATTCCTTTACACGAATTGCGATAAATACTATTACATTAATTGGGATAAACAGTTTCCAACTAAATATATGTGTAATCATTCAGGTAATAAATTATCACAATTTGTGGAATGTAATTTATCATAATTAGTGAAATGATATTTCTCCCAATTAGTGAAAAAGAGAGAACAACCATTTATTTACTAATAATTAAAAGATAACATTTATGACAAAAGCATTTGAGAATTTAGAGATTTGGTGGGTGACTGGTGCGCAGTTGCTCTATGGTGGCGACGCAGTGGTTGCAGTTGACGGACACAGCAAGGAGATGGTCGAGGGCTTGAACGCCAGCGGCAACATCCCCGTGAAGATTGTGTATAAAGGCACAGCCAACAGCAGCAAGGAAGTTGAGGCTGTGATGCTCGCCGCCAACAACGATGAGAAGTGCGCAGGCATCATTACCTGGATGCATACCTTCTCGCCTGCCAAGATGTGGATTAAGGGCCTGCAGCAGCTGCAGAAGCCTCTGCTTCACTTCCACACACAGTACAACGCCGAGATTCCCTGGAGCGAGATTGACATGGACTTTATGAACCTGAACCAGAGCGCCCATGGTGACATCGAGTTCGGGCACATTTGCACTCGTATGCGTGTGGCTCGCAAGGTGGTTTGCGGCTACTGGAAGGACGAGAAGGCTCAGAAGCAGATTGCTGTTTGGGCGCGTGTGGCTGCCGGTGTGGCCGATGCCAAGAACGTGCGCTGCCTGATGTTCGGCATGAATATGAACAACGTGGCCGTGACCGACGGCGACCGTGTGGAGTTCGAGCAGCGTATGGGCTATCATGTTGACTATTACCCCGTCAGCAGCTTGATGGAGTATTACAAGAAAGTAACAGAAGCTGAGGCCGACGCACTCGTTGAGGAGTACAAGAAGCTCTACACCATCAAGATTGACGAGAGCGGTGAGGCTGTCTATTGGGAGAAGGTAAAGAACTCCGCCAAGGCCGAGATTGCTCTTCGCCGTGTGCTGAAGGATGAGGGCGCTACGGCTTTTACTACCAACTTCGACGACCTGGGCGATGCCAACATCGACGACCCGAACTTCTGTGGCTTCGACCAGATTCCCGGCCTTGCCTC
>JAFXZK010000125.1 GCA_017541265.1 Bacteroidaceae bacterium
AATGTGTGCGATACGTCACTAATATTGGGTAATAGGACGTAGCCTAATACGCACTTTTATGGCAGGTGCCACAAAAGATGCCGCAGTATATGAAATGAGCGATGAGCAAGCTCAGAAGAAAAAGATGTGAATAGATTTGGCTCTTTCAGAAAGAATGATTACCTTTGAGACGATGTCTCGAAGTTACTCACGAAAATACTCAAATAAATTTGGTATTTTGCTCACTTATTCGTACCTTTGCACTCGATGATGGGCTATAGTACGGCTGGTGGCTCAGCATCAGGTGTTCTTTGATGCAGTTTATAGCAGAATGTGGAATTGAGTACGGTCTCCAATTCGTAACCCAGTTTTTCCTCAATTCCCCAGACTGCCTTTATACAAAGAAAAGCTGAGAATTCTTGCAAAGTTACGAAAAAGTGTAACTTTGTACCCTGAAAGACGAATTATCTGCAAAAAGATACTTAAGACAAGCCTGCTGAAGCGATGAAAAGAGTCATTACCATCCTAATGCTGTTGAGCCTTACGGTTACTTGCATGTATGCACAGAAGACGGTCTATATTCCTAACGAGTGGAAGAATCCGTGGCCCAGCGATTCGCTGCTCTATAAAGAGAGCGACCCAGAGAACCAGTACACCTGGTCGAAGAGCAGAAGCGTGGAGAGCGACAATGTCATCGTGTTCTGGGACAAGGGCTATGGCACGAAAAAGCCGTCGGAGTCACCTGCGGCCTATAAGGTTGATGAGCAGGACCTCTTGCAGAAGTGCGAAGCTTTCTACGACTTGGAGATTAACCAGTTGGGCTTTGCTGACCCTGTGACCTCGAACCTGTCGAAATACAAGATTATGGTGATGCTGAGCCACACCACCGACTGGGTGTGCTATGGTGGCGGCTACGACTATCAGATCAGCGCTCTGTGGCTTGGACCTTCGGCCTGCAAGCCCGTAGGCCATTCGGTGGCTCATGAGGTGGGACACTCCTTCCAGTATATGTGCTTCTCGGAACATGGCGGACATCGAGACTCGGAAACCGACAATACGGGCTTCCATCTGCAATGTGGCAGCGGTCAAGCCATTTGGGAACAGACGGCTCAGTGGCAGGCTGCCCAGTCCTATCCGGGCGAGATGTTCAGCCAGAGCATCAACGTCTTCCGCAAGAGTCACAACCTGGCTTTCTCTCACGAGTGGCATCGCTATCAGAGCTACTGGCTGCACTACTTTCTGTGCGAGTTTTACGACGACATCACCACGGTGGCTCAGGTTTGGAACCAGCCCATGACAGACCAGACGCAAGGCAACGGCACGGACTTCAATCAGGCGCTGATGAAACTCAAACACCTCAATGCCAAGGCGCTCTTCCGTCTCTATTACGACTATGCTGCACATTGTGTCACATGGGACCTTGATGCTTGTCGAGACTATGGCGCTCCCTATGTGGGCGACTTCGACTATTGCTGCGTGGCTTTGGGCGATACGGCCTATCAGGTCGCCCTGGCATCGGCTCCAGAGGCTTCGGGCTTCAACGTCATTCCCTTGGAGGTGCCAGCTGAAGGTACCCTTGTCACCACTCGCTTCACCGCTCTTCCGGCTGGGGCGAAGTTGGCACAAGACGACCCTGCGGAGATGATGAACGGCGATGCACAGTTGGTCAAGACCACACGCACCACTTATATCCGTCCCTCCAACGCTGCCAAACGTGGCTTCCGTCTGGGCTATGTGGCTCTGTTGAACGATGGTTTGCGCCAGTACGTCCAGCAAGATTCGCTCTATTGCACAGGTAATACAGAGACCACCTGCGAGGTCAGCATCACCGTTCCTGCCGACACCAAGCAGCTGTGGCTCGTTGTGTTGCCAGCTCCCACTGCCTATGTGGCACATAAGTGGGACGACAACGCCAACAACGATGATCAGTGGCCCTATCGCTTCCGTCTTGAGGGCACCACGCTTGGCTCTCGTGCTCAGGTCTATATGTCGCCAGTGATTGATGGGCGCGAGGTGGCCGACATCACGCTGACCTATGATGTGTGGCTTCCCAAGCGTAGCAGCTACGACCCTGTGGCAGTGAATGTGTCGGGGCAGGCACAGGCCATGATAGGCACAGCTTTCCAGATGCAGTCCAGCGATATTGCCAGCCTTCTGCAGACGTGGGCCTCAAGCGGTCCGAGTGCAGGCAGGATAATGTTCTATCCCATGAATCCCAGGACGCAAGCCCTTGCCAATCGTGGCAGTACGGCTAACGGCTATGGTCATTGGTTCAATGCTACGGGCTTCGTTACCGAGTATGCCAGCGGCTACCTATACAGCGAGTTCGCCCCAGAAAGCCTGACGTTCACCATCGGCCAGTATCCTGGCAAGCTCTCTGTAGGCAAAGACTACACCATCGGTCAGATTCTGCGCTATAAACAGGCTGACGGCAAGGAGGCCTTGGCGCGCTTTGTCTTCCATGTACACATCACGAATGCCGACTCCGGCTTCTCGCTCACTTCCATCGATTATGATGCGCCCACTGCCATCAGTGGAGTAGCTCGCGAACAAAACTATGAACCCAATGGAATCTACGACTTTCTGGGCCGTCGGTTGAACAAGAACGTTCGTGGCTTGATTATCATGAATGGCAGAAAAGTCCTTAAGAAATAGGGCAAACCGCTAATATTGAAAGTGCCAAACAGCTATTCTATATAATAGTACAAATTATTTCCGTATGAAAGCTCGTGCAATCCTCCTCTCTATTCTCTATTCCCTAATCTCTATTCCTTCAATCGCCGAGCAGGTGCGCATCTTCACGACGACTGCCGACGGCAAGAAGCAGCTGGAATACACGACGGCTCAAAGCTCGCGAAGCAAGCTATCGCGACACATCACGCTCCAGCCCGCCACCGTCTATCAGGACATGGACGGCTTCGGCTATGCCATCACCTACAGCGCCTGCTACAATCTCCTGAAGATGGCACCCGACGACCGTCGCGCCTTCCTCACCCGGACATACTCCCGCACAGACGGCTATGGCGTGAGCTATGCCCGCATCAGCATCGGCTGTTCGGACTTCTCCAGCACCGAATACTCCCTTTGCGACACGCCGGGGCTAGAGCATTTCCGCCTCCATACGGACGAGACGCAGTACGTCATCCCCATCCTCAAAGAGATACTTGCCATCAATCCCGACCTGAAGATAATGGCGGCGCCCTGGACTTGTCCCAAATGGATGAAGGTGAAGAGCCTCACGAATCGTGTGGGCTACGACTCCTGGACGAGCGGTTCGCTCAATTCAGACTACTATGAGGACTATGCCCAATACTTCGTTCGCTTCGTCCAAGCCTTTGCTGCAGAAGGCATCCCCATCTATGCCGTCACGCCGCAGAACGAGCCACTCAACCGAGGCAACTGCGCCAGCCTCTATATGCCTTGGGCAGAGGAAGCCGCCTTCGTGAACAAGCTTGCTCCGGCCTTTGCCCATGCAGGCATCACGACGAAGATTTATTGCTTCGACCACAACTACAACTACGACAACATCGCCGACCAGGAGGACTATCCCATCAACTTCTACAATGCCCTCGATCCCAATATGGACGGCAAGGAACTCGTCGTTGGCTCCGCTTGGCACGACTACGGCGGCAGCGTCACCGAGCTTGACGACATCAATCAGAAGGCTCCCGACAAGGAGGTCATCTTCACCGAGACGAGCATCGGCACTTGGAACGACGGTCGCAATCTCTCGGCGCGTCTGCTCACGGACATGAAGAACCTTGTCTATAACACCGTTACACGCAAGAGCAAAGCCGTGATGGTGTGGAACTTCATGCTCGACCTCAATCGCGGTCCTAACCTCGACGGCGGCTGCCAGACATGCTACGGGGCGGTTGATATTGACCAGAACGACTATCACACACTTTCCTACAATTCGCACTACTTCGTGATGGCACATGCCAGCCTTGCCGCCCAGCCGGGAGCAAAGCGCATTGCAGCCAGCATCGCCAATGGCACATCGGACATCAGCTATGTGGCCTTCCAGAATCCCGACGGCAGCTATGGCGCAGTCATCTTCAACCAAGGCAGCTCCAGCTTTCAGATGTCAATGGCTGTCACTACAGCAGCCGTTGCCCGCTTCACTTTGCCTGCCAAGGGCATCGTTACGGTTGTGCTTGGCGGAGAGGAAGAGAAGGACGTGCGGCTTGGCGGCACGACCATCGGCTCCACCAAGCAGCTCGGCTGCTACAAGGGTACGATAGAGGCGGAGCAATTAGGGGACCTCGAACAGAACTTCATCGACAATCCGGAGGAATGGCTCATTGCTCCGGATTTCTTTTGGTACGACGCATCGAACGAGAAGCTTGTCTTTCTGCCCGTCAGCGGCACTTACGAAGTAGAGATAGACAAAGTGGCCCGTACCTTATTGGCACTCCCTCAAAAGGGGAGCGGGGAAGGGACTGGCATTTACATTTGCGGTCCAGCGAACAGCATCGGGCGCACCTTCTATTATCCAGGCACAGAGACGCTTCCCGAGAATGCCATCCCAATGGCGGAGGTGGAGGATGGCTTGTATGAGTCCAGCTTTGTTGTTGGCAGGCAGCTGAACGATGATGCCGTTGATTTCGCCTTCTACTTGAAGTCCGACCTCTCGGAAATGTTCTCCGGCAAGACGACCGCTGACCGTTATCTCGTCTATGACCAGACCAAGGGCAGCAGCTATTTCGCCTTGGGCAAAGGCACTTCCGGCCATGCCGACGGCCACATCTATAAGCGCACGTCGAACCGCCACCTCAAGGAAGGCAGCATGTGGACGGTCGTCGTGGACATCCGCGAAGGCATCAAGGGCGGAGCCGTCTATATTAGGGAGTACTCAACCCCAACCTCCGTAGAGGAACCGCAAAGCACGTCACACACCATTCAAGGCGAAAGAATTGTTTACAACGTCGCAGGCCAGCGGATTGCAAACAGCAAGAGGGCGAATGCCAAATCCATCTATATCATCAAAGAAGGGGATAAAACATCCAAGATAATGAAGTAACCCCTTAAACACGGAAAAGGCTCCTGATTTCCAGACAGATGTCAGGTGTTCAAAAAGTCCCTGTACTTATCGCCATAAGTACAGGGACTTTTGACGACAAGTACAGGGACTTATGGCAATAAGTACGGGGACTTAAGATGACCTTTCCTCTCTTACTTAACCAAGACCTTCTTTACTGTGCCATCGCTCATGCGGACGATGTTCAGACCGCGGGTCTTGCCCTGCCGTCCGTCTATCGAGTAGTATCTATCGGTGGTCAGCAGGCTGCCGGCAATCGTGTTGATGCCGTCTGGGTCGTCGCGTTTGATGGTGTTGCCTTCCACGAAGTAGTCGATGTTGCTGATGTTGCGATTGCCTGCGGACAGCGTCACCTGGGTAGCCTCTTCCATGATGCAGCCGTCGATGTTGACCAGTACCTGGTAGCTGCCGTCGGGCACATTCTGGAAGGTGTAGCTGCCTGTTGCGTCGGTCTCGGCAAAGGCAACCACGTTGCCGCCCATCTGCTTCAGATAGATCATTTGTCCGTAAGCGGAGGCAGCACGACGGGCAGCAGCCGATGGCAGACTCATGGCGACTGCGCCCGAAATGGTGCCGGAGCCAGTGAGCGGAGCGGGCTTTGCAATGGCTTCGATAGTAAAGGAGTTGGGAATCATGTTCCAAGCCTCATCATATTCGGAACCAGGTTCCACCACTTCGGCGTCGCTCCACAGCAATGCGTTGGGGTAGTATGTGGGCAGAGTGGTTGCCGTGCCCGGAGCTTTCAGAATTAGCTTGCTCCAAAGAATCGTGAAGTAGGGATTCTCCTCTGTCAGTTGTGACGCATCAAGGGTTTCCTTGACACCCCATTCGCCATCGATGTTCTGTCCCCATGCCTCAACAGGTTCATTGGTGGAGGACTTGGCAACAATCGGCTGTTCGTACATCATATAATATATCTGTACGGGGCGCAGCCAAGGATTGTCCTCTGAGCCGCGATTGAATTGCAGCGCATAGTCGCCTGTATCCCAGATGTCATCGGTCTGATAGGTTACTCCGTAATTAGAGTTCTCTGCATCATCTACAGGCGTATAGACAGTATATTGACCAGGCTTGCACTCACGGATGTTTTCGCGTGCCACTTCTCCATTGTTGCCGAACACTCTCAAGTCCTTGCCGCCTTCGGGCAGGATGTAGTCGGTGTTCAGGATGAAGCCGTCGTTGCCGATGTAGTCTACCGAGGCCAGTATATAGGTGCTCACAATGCCGTGACCGATTAAGCAGGAGTAGCTGCAGTGAATGTCATCGCCCTCAATCACTTCCATCAGTTCATAGCCTAAGTCTTCTGTGGTCGGCGTGTAGCTCTGCTCCGTAGCACCCTCGATGGGGAACATCTCACTGGTGTTGGGATTCAAGAGATACCACTGGCGGCGGTAGTAGTTGGTGTTGTATGTGTAGCACTTCTCCACCAGCTCGTAGTCATAGCGTCGCCTGTCGGAGTTCCAGACAGCTCTCCTCCGCTCGGCTTCCACCCATGAGCCGGTCACAACGGTACCCACATAGGGAACGCCGCCGCCCCCCATCAAGTATCTTTGGATGAACGTGTAATTTACAGTTGGCATCTTGGCTGAGACCACATTGGAGGTAAAGCCGTCCTTCGTGCCGTTATGCAGCACGATGCGGAAGTCGGTGTCCTCTGTAATCATAGGAGATACGGCTGCCGCGCTGCTATAGCGATAGGCTGAGCCATCGGAATTTACAACGGTTTCCCATGCAGCGGTGCTCTTGAGGCGCTTCTGCAAGGTGCAGTACTCGGCCTCTTCCGCAGAGAACGATGGGAAATAGAGGTCGGCCTCGTAGGCATCATACAGGCTCCACTGGTGGAAGCATATCTTTGTCAGAGTCAATCCAGCGATATGGTTTCCCTCCAAAGGAGGCAGGACGGGCAATTCGGGCAATGGACCCTTCGAGCCGGGAACCACGCTCATTTCCCGTGGTTGCTGCGCATTCATCGCCATTGCACACAGCAAAAGCGTCAGTGAGGTAAACAGTTTTCTCATAAGCGTTATCATTTATGGGTTATACATATATCTGGGGACAAAGGTATAAAAAAGAATTGGATAAGGTATAAGTTAACGTAAAAAAGTTACTTTTGTTTGAAAAAGCATGGCTTCAGAGGCAGTAGTTGTGCTGCTTTTCATATCCGATGGTCGTGGCGGGGCCGTGACCGGGCAGGACGACGGTGTCGTCGGGCAAGCGGAAGAGCTTGTTTTTGATGCTGTCCAGTTCTGCCTCCATGTCGCCGCCGGGCAGGTCGGTGCGTCCGATGCTTTGCCAGAACAATGTGTCGCCGCTCAACAGAAGCTGGGCATCGGGAATGTAGTACGAAGCAGAGCCGGGCGTGTGTCCTGGCGTGTGGATGAGGCGGATGGCTGTTGCTCCGAGAGAAAGCCCGGCACCGTCGTTGAGGAGCCGTTCTATGGGAGGCATTGCGCCCACGATGGTCAGTCCGAACTGCGCCGCCATCTGGGGCATCTGGCGGTAGGTATCTTCTTCGTCGACATGAAAGATGGGCTTGATGCCGTAGGTGCGATAGATGAAGGGCAGTCCGAAGGTGTGGTCGAAGTGCCCATGCGTCTGCAGGGCGTACTTTAGTTTCAGGCCGTGTGCCTTGATGTTGCCCTCGAGCAGCTGCTCTTCCTGCCGGTTCCAAGTGCCGACATCAATAATGGCAGCCTCAAGTGTTGTCTCGTCCCATAGCAGGTAGGTGTTCTCCTGAACGGGATTGAAGGTGAAGGTTTGGTATTTCATCTTGTCATTTACCATTTAATCATTTACCATTTACCATTTGTCTGTTGTCCTTTAGATGGGCAGATAGACAAGTTTCTTTGTCTGGAAGAACTCTTCCTTGAAGTATTCGCTGAGGGATGTTATCTGTGCGGTTTTGCCGAAGGGCTTGGCTTCCTGTTCCAGCTCTCCGCCCTTGAGGCAGATGAGGCCGCCTGGCAGTGCGTTGATTTGTTCCTTGCTGATGTTCTTGCGGACTATCTTCACGAGGTCGGGCAGAGGCATCACGGCTCTCGACACCACGAAGTGGAACTTCTGTTTCACCTCCTCGGCTCGGCACCACTGCGTTGTGACGTTCTCCAGCCCAAGCGCTTTGCTGACCTCCTCGCAGACGAGAATCTTCTTCTTCGTGGAGTCAACGAGATGGAACTTTGCTTCGGGGAACATGATGGCAAGCGGGATGCCGGGGAAGCCGCCGCCTGTGCCGAGGTCCATGATGCTGGTGCCGGGCTTGAAGCGGAAGAGTTCGGCAATGGCGAGCGAGTGCAGGACATGGTGCTCGTAGAGGTTGTCGATGTCCTTGCGCGAGATGACGTTTATCTTGCTGTTCCAGTCGTGATAGAGTGCATCAAGTGCTGCAAACTGCTCCTTCTGCCTGTCGGTCAGGGAGGGGAAGTAGTTAATTATGAGTTCGTAGTTCATAGTCCATAGTTCATAGTTCATAGTTATGAGTTCATAGTTCATGGCCCATAGTTGTTTTCGCTTGGTTTTCTTGGGCGTAGCCAGAACTATGAACTATGGACTTTGAACTATGAACTGTTATATACATCAGTGCTACCGCTCCAAGTATGTATGGATAGTAGAGGTAGGGAATGATGTCGAGGGGGCTGACTGCGGCCAGGCCGCTGGTGATGAGCATCTGTGCGCCGTAGGGGATGATGCCTTGTGCCATGCAGCTGAAGGTGTCGAGGATGCTTGCGGCACGCTTGGGTTTAATGCCATATCGCTTTGCCAACTGTTTTGCCAGAGGGCCAACGCTCAGGATGGCGATGGTGTTGTTGGCTGTGCAGAAGTCGGTCAGCACCACCAATGCCGCCATGCTCAGCTCGGCACTGCGACGGCCACCCTTGCGTCGGCTGAACAGTTGCATGAGCCAGTCGATGCCGCCTGCTTCGCGGATGACCTGCATGAGTCCTGCCGCCAGTAGCGTCACAATGATGAGTTCGCTCATGCCCATGATGCCGTCGTTCATGGCTTTCAGCCAGTCGAGTGGGGGCAGCGTGCCGAGAGCCATACCGATACCGCCTGCAAGAACCGTTGCGGAGGCAAGAACAAGCATCACGTTCATGCCGCAAAGCGCTGTCACTATAATATATATATAAGGTATAATGGCAGGGTAGGAAACCTCTCCGAGGTGCTTCGGTTCGATGCTGACGCTTGGCAGGCAGGAATAGAGCGCCAGACAGATGAGGGCTGCGGGCAGTGCGATGCGGATGTTGGCGCGGAACTTGTCCTTCATCTCGCACCCTTGTGTCTGCGTCGCCACAATCGTCGTGTCGGAGATGAAGCTCAGGTTGTCGCCGAAATATGCGCCGCCTACGACAATGGCAACCATCATGGCTGTGTTCGCTCCCGTCTGGCTTGCCATGTTTCCGGCAATGGGAGCAAGGGCGGCAATGGTGCCGACGCTGGTGCCTGTGGCAAGCGAGATGAAGCAGGATGCAAGGAAGAGGCTGCTCAGGACAAAGCCGGGCGGAACGGCAGACAGTGCCAGCTGTATTGTGGCATCGATGGCACCCATCTGTTTTGCCGTCGCTGCAAAGGCGCCTGCCAGAATGAATATCCAGAGCATCTGCATCACGCCGGGGGCCGATGCTCCTTCTGCCAGTCTTTGGAAGCGTTGGCTTATCGTCAGTCCCCGCATGATGAGCAAGCTATAGAGAGAAGCAGCCAGGAAAGCAACCGTGAGGGGAACGGCGTAGAAGTCGTTGGCTGCAATGCTCAACAGCAAGTAAAGCAGCAGGAAAACAATGAGCGGACTCATTGCGACAAGTCCCTTTCGGGTGGAAACAGCTCCTTTCATGCTGCGAATTTACAACATTTTCCCCAATCTGCTTCCTCTTTTTGAATAAAAATGCGCTTGTTCCCCAAAATAATCTTAAGCTATGAATTACGAATTGTGAATTATTTTGTACCTTTGCGCGAATTTAAACAATAAAAGATAACGAATACAATAAGATGGCAAAAATAGTAACAATGGGAGAGATTATGTTGCGTCTCTCTACACCAGGCAACAGCAGGTTTATTCAGTCAGACTGTTTTGATGTCAACTATGGTGGCGGCGAGGCAAACGTAGCCGTCAGCTTGCAGAACTACGGCAACGAGGCATATTTCGTCAGCAAAGTGCCTGAGAATGAGATAGGGCAGGCGGCTATCAATAGCCTACGGCGTTTTGGCGTACATACAGAGTACATGGTGCGTGGAGGTAGCCGCCTGGGTATCTATTATCTGGAAACGGGAAGCAGCCTGCGTCCCAGCAAGGTTATCTATGACCGCGCTCACAGTAGCATCAGTGAGGCAAAGCTGGAGGACTTTGACTTTGAGGCGATATTCCGTGATGCCGACTGGTTCCACTGGAGTGGCATAACGCCGGCCTTGAGCGACAATGCTGCTGAGTGCGTCCGTCGAGCTTGCATCGCTGCGAAGAAGGCAGGTGTCGTCATTAGTTGCGACCTCAATTACCGCAAGAAGCTATGGACGCCCGAGAAGGCACAGAGCGTCATGCGCCCCTTGATGCAGTACGTTGATGTCTGCATTGGTAATGAGGAAGATGCAGAGATGTGTCTGGGCTACCATCCCGATGCAGACATCAATGCTGGTCAGACAGATGCAGAAGGCTATAAGCAGGTTTTCATAAATGGAGTTAAAGAATGGGGCTTCAAGTATATCGTCAGTACGCTTCGCGAGAGCTACAACGCCTCTATCAACGGCTGGAAGGCTCTGATATATGACGGCAAGGAGTTCTACGTCAGCCGTCATTACGATTTGAAACCCATCGTGGACCGTGTGGGTGGCGGCGACAGCTTCAGCGCAGGCCTCATTCATGGTATGGCAAATGGAAAGCCGATGGAGTGGTCTTTGGAGTTTGCGGTAGCTGCGAGTGCCTTGAAGCACACTATTCCTGGTGATTTCAACATGGTCTCGGTCTCTGAGGTGGAAAGCCTGATGAATGGCAGCGGCAACGGGAGAGTGGAGCGTTAGTTCATAGTCCATAGTTCATAGTTATGGCAAGGTACGACAAGATACAAGTTCTGCATAAGATGCAGCAGACGGGCATGGTGCCTGTCTTCTACCATAGCGACGTTGAGGTAGCCAAGCAAGTGATAAAGGCGTGCTACGACGGTGGCGTGCGTGCCTTTGAGTTTACCAATCGCGGCGACTTCGCCCACGAGGTCTTTACCGAGTGCGTCAAGTATGCTGCGGTAGCGTGTCCGGAGATGGCAATGGGCGTCGGCTCTGTGGTCGATGCGCCTACGGCAGCCCTTTACATTCAGCTTGGAGCCTGCTTCGTGGTGGGTCCCTTGCTCAATCCTGACATTGCCCGCGTCTGCAACCGCCGCCTCGTTCCCTATTGCCCCGGATGTGGCTCTGTGAGCGAGATAGGCACGGCACAGGAGTTGGGTTGTGACCTGACGAAAGTCTTCCCTGGCGATGTCTATGGCCCAGCCTTTGTGAAGGGCATGATGGCTCCCTGCCCTTGGAGCAAGATAATGGTCACGGGTGGCGTTTCGCCCGACGAAGCAAACCTCACGGCTTGGTTCAAGGCCGGTGCATTCTGCGTCGGCATGGGCAGCAAGCTTTTCCCGAAAGAAAGGGTACAAAACAAAGATTGGCAGTACATCACAGACCAGTGCCGCCAATCGCTCGAATACATCGCTAAGGCAAAAGCTTAAAATCGCCTTGTCTTATTGGGGTTTTGCTTCACTTGGTTTCAAGTAAGTCAAAACACTCCACGTCTCGTTCATTGCTTCATCATGACAAAGCAATTGCTTGGTCATGATGAAGCAATTGCTTTGTCATGATGAAGCAACGAACCAAACAGCGGTTGTTGAGACAGGGCATGTTTTTTGATTACACACGGTAGCAGTCGAACATCTTTTCGACGTAGGTTTTGGGCAGTTTCGGGCTGACGAGGCTGGCAAGCCAGACAACGGGGAAACCGCCAAGCATGGCAAGTGCGCCGCAGTTGATAGGGTTGATGGGGTTGCCTGCCAGCATGTTGATGACGGTCAAGCCAACGCCCCAGATAAAGCAAGCCCAGACTGCTGCCTTCGTCACGCCGCGCCAGTAAAGGCCCAGCATGAAGGGAGCAAGGAATGCTCCTGCCAGTGCGCCCCACGAGATGCCCATGAGCTGGGCGATAAAGGTGGGTGGATTCAGGGCTATCATCAGCGAAATGACGATGAAGAAGACGATGAGGACGCGCATCACAACCACCTTGCGCAGTTCTATCTTCTCTGCCACGATGTCGTCAATGCTGCCCTCCTCAACCTCGCCCGGCAAGGATTTCTTGTCGCGATAGATGAGGTCGAGCGTCATGGTTGAGGATGATGTGAGCACCAAGGAAGCAAGGGTTGACATCGAAGCCGACAGGACGAGCAGCACGACGAGCGCAATGAGTGCGTCGGGCAGGGTGACGAGCATGGCAGGCACGATGCTGTCGAAGGCTATCTTGCCCGTCGCCTCGTTGATGACGGGATCGTAGAGCCGTCCGAAGCCACCAAGGAAATAGCAGCCGCCGGCGATAATGAAGGCGAAGATGGTCGAGATGATGGTGCCGCGACGGATGGCGCTCTCGTCGGTGATGCTGTAGAACTTGCCCACCATCTGTGGCAAGCCCATCGTGCCGAGGGAGGTCAGGACGATAACGCCGAGCAGTCCCCACGGGTCGGGGCCAAACCAAGATGCGAAGCCGCCGTTGACAGCTGGATTTGCGTCGGAAGGAAGCTGGGCGAGCTTCTCTACGGCATTGGCGAGTCCGCCTTGTGAAGAGAGCACGGCGGCGATGACGGTAACGATGCCGAAGAGCATGATGATGCCCTGGATGAAGTCGTTCATTGCCGTTGCCTTGTAGCCTCCGAAGATGACATAGATGGCGGTGAAGGCAGCCATGCCGATGACGCAGTACTCGTAGGGGATGCCGAAGCCCATCTCGAAGAGCCTCGATATGCCGCTATAGACGCCGGCCGTGTAAGGAATGAGGAAGACAAAGGCAATGATAGAGGCCACAACGCGCAGGTTCTGACTCTCGTAGCGTGTGCCAAAGAAGTCGGGCATGGTGCGGCTCTCGATGTGCTGCGTCATCAGTTTGGTGCGACGACCAAGCAGCAGCCACGCCAGCAGAGAGCCGATGACGGCATTGCCTATGCCAATCCATGCAGAGGAGAGGCCGTACTTCCAGCCGAACTGTCCGGCATAGCCGACGAAGACAACAGCAGAGAAATAACTGGTGCCATAGGCAAAGGCGGTGAGCCAGGGGCCTACGTTGCGACCGCCGAGGACAAAGCCGTCGACAGACTTGGCCTGTTTGTGGGAATAGATGCCCACGCCGACCATCACGGCCAAGAAGATGATGGTGAGGAAAACTTTTATAAACACAACTATTTAATTTACGATTTGACGATTTCGATTTCTCGTTATGACGTTATAACGAAATAACGGTATAACGATTTAATATTTGACAGGGGGTCTTTTAATTGAACCTCACTTGCAGCTGGCACTGGATGCCGTGGTCGGCACCGTGGATGAACTGCGTTGGCAGATCGCTTGCCTTGCCTGTGAGGTAGGCACTCTTATAGACGTACTGCACCTGCAGGCGGCACTTCTTGTAGAACCAATACTGCAGGCCGCCGATGGCCTTGTGCTGGTCCATGCCGAGGGAGGTGTTGAAGTTGAAGAAGTCGTAGGAGCCTACCAGCTCCAGCTTCTTCCCTAATTCAGGCGAACCAAAGTGGGCCAAAGGCACAGCCCCTGTCAGATATGCGCCCCAGCTGTGCGCGGCTCCGTCCCAACCCTCCAGATATTCGCCATGCATATTCAGGGCCTTGCTCTTGTAGTCGAAGCCAGCTGTCCAGCGGTTGCGCTTGTAGTCGGCGCCGACCTTTGTCGTCGGGTTATAGTAGATGCCGGGGTTGTAGATTGAGGAGCTTACAGCGTGTCCGCGTCCTACCTGTCCTGTAGCCACGAGGTTCAAACCTTCTATGGGGCGGAACTCAAGGCGGGCGATGATGTCCTTGAAGTTGTTCTGGTCCTTCTTGTTGATGCCCTGGCCGTTCATCACGTCCAGCTCGTAGCGGAACTTGCCGTCGTTAGTCTCGCCGAAGAGCGAGAGACCGAGGTCACGGCCGTACTGCACGCCCAGCAGGGGGTCGCTGCCGCAACCTGTCAGGAAGGTCACAGCCTCGCTATAGACGTCGATAGCCTCCATAGCAGTAGGGGAGAGGGGATTCTCCAGCGACAGGCCGTTCTTGAACTGTCCGAAGCGGACGGTCAGTGCCTTGTTCTTCGTGATGCGGTAGTCGGTATAGTATTCCTGCACGACACTCGAGAAGTCGTGCATGAAGAGGAACGACCAGCGGTCGGTTATCTTGGCTTCCGCCCAGAAGAGAACACGCTTCAGGTCGAAGGTGTTCTTGTCCTGGCCGCCTTGGCGCGAGTAGGTGTAGCCTGCTTGGGCATAGCCGTGCAGCTTGATGCGGCTCGAAATGTCCTTGAGCCAGTTGTTCTTCTCTGTATCTTCCTTGAACTCAATGCGACCGTTCTTTGTGATGGTGACAGGAATTTGCCCCATTACTGCGGTGCTGCCAAGTAGTGCAAGTATCACCAATGTTGTCTTGATGAATGTGTTTCTTCGTCTCATCCTGAAAAGCATTTAATGGTTAATTTTGGATATGCGGCTGCAAAGGTACAAAATAATTCATAGTTCATAGTTCATAGTTCATAGTTTTTTTGTACTTTTGCAGTCGAATTGCAAAAACAGTCGATGGCAAGCAAGAAAAAGAAGAAGAACAAGGGTCCGCGATGGTTCGTCCCTGCGGGGATGGAGCCGACGGAGATGGACCTCAAAATCATGGAATGGGAGGCAAAGGGCAGACTCGTGCCGACTCCCGACCTCATCAAGACCAAGGAACAGATAGCAGGCATCCGCAAGGCTGGCGTGTTGAACACGGCAGTGCTCGACACAGTGGCCGAAAAGATACGCGAGGGTATGACAACGGCGGAGATTGACCGCATCGTCTATGACTACACGACGAAACACGGCGGCATTCCCGCGCCCTTGAACTATGAGGGCTACCCCAACAGCTGCTGCACAAGCATCAACGACGTGGTCTGTCACGGCATCCCCAGCGAAGACGACATCCTCGAGGAAGGCGACATCATCAATGTGGACGTCACGACTATTCTCGATGGCTACTACGCCGACGCGAGCCGAATGTTCATCATCGGCAAGACGTGGCCGGAGCGTCAGCGGCTCGTCGATGTGGCTTGGGAATGTCTGAAGATAGGCGAACAGGTTTGCTCCGAGCCGTACGTCTTCGTGGGCGACCTCGGCAACGCCATTGCCAAACATGCACATGAGAACGGCTGTACCGTCGTGCGCGACCTCTGCGGACACGGCGTAGGGCTTGCTTTCCACGAAGACCCCGATGTGGAGCACTACGGCAAGAAGGGTTCGGGAATGCTGCTTGTGCCGGGCATGACGTTCACCATCGAGCCGATGATTAACGCGGGCGACTGGCAAGTCTGTGGCGACGAGGAGGACGAGACCGAGTGGATTGTCCTGACCGAAGACGGCGAGGACAGCGCCCAATGGGAACATACCTTCCTGATGACAGAGAACGGGGTGGAGGTAATCAGCAAATAAGCCCCCTCCCCGCTCCCCCTTTGGGGGAGTGCCACTAACTAAAGACATTAACAATGAATATAGAAAATCAAAACACCTCTACCAAAGTTCATTCTGACATCAGCGGCAATGAGGCACTCCCCAAAAGGGGGAGCGGGGAGGGGGCTTTTATCTTAGGCATCGAGAGCAGCTGTGACGATACTTCGGCTGCTGTGTTGAGGGATGGATTCCTGTTGAGTAACGTGACGGCAAGTCAGGCGGTGCATGAAGCCTACGGCGGCGTGGTGCCGGAACTGGCGAGCCGTGCCCACCAGCAGAATATTGTGCCTGTCGTGGATGCCGCCTTGAAGCAGGCAGGCATCGAGCGTGAACAGCTGACGGCCATTGCCTTTACCAGAGGCCCGGGCTTGCTGGGTTCCCTGCTTGTCGGCGTGTCCTTCGCCAAGGGACTGGCGGCTTCGCTGGGCATACCCATGATTGACGTCAACCATTTGCAAGGACATGTGCTGGCACACTTCATCCGACCCACCCCCAACCCCTCCCTTGTAGGGAGGGGAGAAGTTTCCATTTCAGCGGAGAAACTATCTGCTCCCCTCCCTACAAGGGAGGGGCTGGGGGTGGGTCCCTCCTTCCCCTTCCTCTGTTTGCTTGTCAGCGGCGGCAACAGCCAGATTATCCTCGTCAAGAGCTATAAGGACATGGAGATAATCGGTCAGACCATCGACGACGCTGCCGGCGAGGCTATCGACAAGTGCTCGAAGGTCATGGGGCTGGGCTATCCTGGCGGACCGATTATCGATAAGCTGGCGCGTCAGGGCAATCCCGAAGCTTTTACATTCTCGAAACCTAACATCGCAGGCTACGACTACAGCTTCAGCGGACTGAAGACCAGCTTCCTCTATAGCTTGCGTGATTGGCTGAAGGACGACCCCGACTTCATTGAGCACCACAAGTGCGACCTTGCCGCCTCGCTCGAAAAGACGATTGTCGATATACTGATGAAGAAGCTGCGTCTTGCTGCCAAGGACTTGAAGATAAGGCAAGTGGCTGTGGCTGGCGGTGTCTCTGCCAACACGGGCTTGCGCAATGCCTTCCACGACTATGCCAAGCGCTACGGCTGGAAGATATTCATTCCCCCCTTCAGCTACACCACCGACAATGCCGCCATGATAGCCATCGCCGGTTACTTCAAGTACCTTGACAAGGACTTCTGTCCCATGTCGGCCCCTGCCTACAGCCGTGTGGCAGAGAATATTTAAGGCACATTAGCAACAATTATTATATAATAAAGTTATGAAGAAAACTATTTTGTCTATTCTGTTTCTGCTTGTGGTAGGTTTGCAAACGGCGTGGGCACAGAAGGTGATACTAAAGCTGGCGGGCAGCGAACCTGTCAAGTACGATGTCTCGCAGGTGGAGTACATCGCGTTCGAAGAAGACGAACCTGTTATTGACGGGCATGAATGGGTTGACCTCGGCTTGCCGAGCGGCACGCTTTGGGCGACGTGCAACGTGGGTGCAAGTAGTCCCGAGGAGTATGGCGACTTCTTTGCCTGGGGCGAGACGCAGCCGAAGGATATGTACAAATGGAGCACGTACAAGTACTGCAATGGCTCGGACAACACAATGACAAAGTATTGTAATAATAGCAGCTTTGGTTACAATGGCTTCACAGACACACTGACAGAGCTGCTGCCTGAAGACGATGCTGCTACAGCGAACTGGGGCACAGGCTGGCAGATGCCGACGATTGAACAGATGAAGGAACTCTACAACAACTGCTCCCACCAGTGGACGACGCAGAACAGCGTTAATGGCGTCCTTGTGACGGGACCGAACGGCAACACAATCTTCCTGCCTGCTGCAGGCAACCGCTTTTACGATGACCATTACAGCGTTGGCAACGACGGCGGATACTGGTCCCGTTCGCTCAGTCCGAGCGGCGATTATAGTGCGTACCTCCTGCACTTCAGTTCCCGCTACTGGTTCTTGGACAGCAACTACCGCTACGTCGGTGAAAGCGTCCGCCCCGTCCGCGTTCAGAATTAAGTCCCTCAGCCGAACATTAATTGTAGTAGTTGCCGCAAGACCGCCCCAAAGGGGCAGTAAGAACCAAGCCCAGGGCAGCGCCCTGGGTAACAATGACCCACAACAAATTGCGCCCTGACGGGGCAAAAGAACCACAATCATGGCACAATCGCTCTGCAAAATATACCTTCACATTATCTTCCATACCAAAACGACAAGCCCGTTGATTCCAGAGGAACATCTGCCGCGCTTACACCAATACATCGCCAAGATAGTAGAGACTACCGGTTGCAATGTCATTACTTTGGGCGGCACGGGGAATCATGTACATGCTCTTGTGACTTTGAACAGCACGGAGAATGTGGCGCATTTGGTGGAAGAGATGAAACGCAACAGCAGTCGTTGGATAAAAACCCTGTCGCCGTCGTACGGAGGCTTTGCATGGCAGGGAGGGTATGCGGCGCTTTCCGTCAGCCAGTCGCAGGTTGATGTTGTGGTCAGGTATATCGGGAATCAGGAAGAGCATCATAGGAAGCAGACGTATCGGGAGGAGTATTTGCAGTTTTTGCGGTTATACAACATTGATTATGACGAGCGGTATGTGTTGGCGGATTAGTCTTTTGCCCTTGCAGGGCGGCGGTTTGTTTTGGACGTTGCATACCCAGGGCCATGCCCTGGGCTGAGTTCTCATTGCCCCTTCGGGGCGCAAGATTGCCCCATAGGGCGTTTCCACCAATACATAGGATGCTACCTATTGCCATCCCCTCGCGTGGCTACCCCCCCCCAACTAGGCGTGCCTAATTTGGCAATTAGGCGTGGATAGTTTCCCAGCTACTTATTTCTTCTTGGATTTTTTCTTTGCCCGGTGGAAGAGTTCCTGCCAGCGGGTGAAGTCGCGCTGGAACTTGATGCCGACGCCTTGGGTGGTGAGGGATGACTGCGTGAAGTAGCGGTCGTTGGTCTGATTGTAGGCTTTCAGTGAGAAGGGGCTGCGCGGCGAGAGGCGGTACTGGATGTCGAAGTCGCCGATGAAGTTGTTGTTGCCCATCTTGTACTTGTTCTCACGATAGCCGAAGTTCCCGTTGAACTGGAGCCTGCCGGACAGCATCTTGCCGCTCACCAATGCCTCTGCATCCAATTCCTGCCAGCCGTCCTCGCCCGTCCGAAGGTTCGTGCCGAACGTCCAGCCCGTGCCTCCGAGCGCCTGCGACATGATTTGGTTGAAACGTGAGCTGAGTGCGCTGCTCAGAACGGAGTTCATCGCCATTCCGCCCTGCGTCTGCTTTTTGTCGATGAAGCTGCCGTAGCTGTAGAACCTGCCCACTCCAAGCAGATAGATGGCCTGCATGTCACGTTCCTCCTCGGTGCTCAACATCGACCGCACCATCTGCTTCTCGTCCTCGTTTGCATTGGGAATGTCGAAGTCGAAGTTGATGATGGGTTCCCTTGCAATGCCTCCGATGTTCATGATGCAGTCGACGCGTGTGTTTGACAGGCCGAGTCTTGTGGTGGAAAGGTCATCGAGCGAGACGTTGGGCACGGTGTGTTTTGCCGTCAGGTTAAGTGCGGCCTGCATGGCGTCGCCGCCGAAGACGATGGTGCCGTCGGGCTGGAAGGTGAAGTCCTTGCGGATGAGGTCGCGGATGGACATGCGGTAGTTGCCCTCGCTGACGCGGTAAGTGCCGAAGAGCTGGAAGCGTCCCTTGTTATAATAGTTGGCGCGGAGGCGTCCGTTGCCGTAGAGCGAGATGTTGTCGCCCGAGCGCGGGTCCATGAGGATGCGTATTTGTGCGTTCGGGTTGGCGTCGATGTCGAAGTTGATGTGGAGGTCAGAAGACCCCTCTAAATCTCCCCGTAAAGGGGAGACTTCCTGCCCAGTGTCCTCCTCCTTTAAGGGGGAGTTAGAGAGGGTCTTTTGGCTTGTATACGTCACAAACCCGCTTTCATCGACCGTTCCCGTTGTCGCCGTATTGTATTGAAGCACCGTTCCGGGCATGGGCGTGGCTTTTATGTCGATGTTCACGCTGCCAGGCTCACCGCTCAGATGCACCTGCGCGTCGGCATACGCTGTGCCGAAGAAACTCGTGCCGCCTTGATGCGGGAAGTTGTAGCCAAGCAGGTTGTGGGCGTCGATGCTGAAGTCGAAGCTCAGGCGCTTGAATGCGTGGTGCATCAGGTGTACCTCGACGGCTGCAGTATGCTCGTCTGTGCCAGGCATCCCCATGTCGTCGTAGATGCGTGCGCCGTGGAGCCAGATGTTGTCGGGGCGCATGATGACGCTGTCGCCTGCAAGGTGATAGTCCGTGCCGAGTGCCAGGACGTGCATCTTCATTTCGTTGACAATCATGTCACCCTCGAGGTTGACGAACTTGAAGGGGCCGAAGATGCGTGCCCTGCCAGAGGTGCGTCCCTCCAGACCGCTGAAGATGTTTTTCGTGAACTTGCTCAGGAAGGAGAGGTCCATGTAGCTTGTCTGGACGTTCAGGTTGAGTCCGTCGTCCATTCCCTTGCCCGGGATGATGGTGCCGGTTATGAGTGTGCGGTGCTTGGGCAAGGGTCCTTTCGTGTCTGCCTCAAGCGTGATGGCGCGTTCCTGCTTGCCCCAGTTGGCATAGAGGTCCATGTTCCCGAGGTTGGCGGCATTGAAGGTGAAGTCCTTGACTTGCAGGAAGGCGTCGGCATAGGGCTTCTTCATGAGCGATGTAGCATAGATGCTGCCCGTCGTCCTGCCGTCGAAGTCGACCTTGTGGAAGTTGACGAGGTCCATTATGTACGCTATGCTGATGTCTGCAAGCTCTGCTTTTAGGGTGTCAGACTCGAGGCCGGAGATGCGACCGCCAATGTTGATGTGCTTCCCCCCTTGACTGATGGAGAGGTTCTCTACGTCTATGACTTTGTCGTGATATTTTATGGTGGCAGGTTTGATTTGCCAAAGCGTGTCTCCGATGACGATGCGCGAGTCGTTCATTCTGGCATCAATGACGGTATTGCCTGTGAGGTCACGGCGGACGGTGCCTGTCATCCTGACGTCACCGGTGTATGCAACGTCGCGTTTGTTGTCCCATTGCAGCCGGGATGTCACTTTGTTGTCGGTTGCGTATGCGTCGAGGCTGATTTCCACAGGCAAGCCCTTCATGATGCGTTCGCACTGGAGGCTTGTCTGCAGGGATGCCTTGCTGGCTTCCGTGCGGCAGGAGATGTTCTGGAACTGCTGGTCGCCCATTTGCAGCTGGGGCACATTCAACAGCAAGGCAATCTGCCCGACGGCATCGCTGACGGTGCCCTCTATGATGCTTTTCTCTGGCAGACGAAGCTCGGAATCCAGCAGGCGTCCGGCAAGGATGGTGTCCTGTACTTGAACAAAGAAGCGGAAGTCGTTGCCGGAGGGTTGCGGATGCTTGTCGCCAAGCTGGAAGAGACTCGCCAGGTTCTGTCTCACGGGCAGGAGGAACGAGGCGGGAAGGCTTGCCCAATTCATGTTGCCGTCGGCCATTACTTCAAGGAAGTCGCTCTTCACGCGCAGGTGCGTCGTGTTGTCTGATGTGTTGCCGGTCAGCACAAGGTCGCCTGCCTCGACTGTCCCCTTCTCCTCCGATGCCAGTTTCAGGCCGGTCAGCCGCAGTTCGCCTTCCAGCCTGTTGGGGTTGATATTGCTGAAATCGGCGTCGAGGTTGCCGGAGAAGCGTTCGCCTTCGTAGCCTTCTGTCAAAAGCATGTTGTGGGGTGCGAAGTCCTTCACTTGCATTTGGCATTGCAGAGCGCGTTTTCCATTGACCATCGAACATTGGCCATTGACAATTGCCAGCCCGTTTGGTTCGTCCACCTTCACTTTTCCGGCAATTGCATCGCCGTCGATGTTTGCGGAGAACGGGATGCCGCGATGCTCGTAGCCCTTGTAGGTCAGACTGTTGAGCAAACCCATCAGGGAGAGTTTTGCCTGCCTGTCCTTGTTCGGCAGGGTGCCTTCTACGGTTGCATCAAACGAAGCCGTTGTGCTTTTTGCCTTGTCTGAAAGACCAAGCAGGTGCCCCAGTCTGATGTTCGTGGCTGCAATGTCGGCCTTGACCTCCTGCATGTTTCGGAGGGTGGCATCTATCGAAACGGTTCCCTGCCCGCTTTCAGTCAGGAGGCTTGTGCGGAGGTTATGGCTCTGGTAGCCGATTGTTCCCGATGACTTTGTGCTCCCAAGTTGGGTGAGAATCGGGCTGATTTCTCTGGCCTGGCCTTGCAGGTTCTCTGTCAGGAAGTGCTGCAGAGCCGGGCCTGTGTGCAGTTCCTTGATGTTGACAAAGAGGTCGGGCGAGTTCTTCAGGTCGGATGCCGTTGTGCTGCAAAGGAGGGAGATGTTGCCGCCATTGTCCGAAACGGAGAGGTTAGGCAGCCGCAGCGTGCCGTCCTCCAAGCGGATATTGGAGGAGAGGTTGATGATGTCGGCAAAGTTTGCCAGTCGAGGCACGAAACACGACAGGTCGCGAGGACACAAGACCCCCTCCAGCTCCCCCGTTAATGGGGAGAGCGTTTTGAAGTCCGATGAGGTTTGTATTTCTCCTTTTAGTGTGGTCTTTGGTAATTCGACTTGAAAAGTAAGGTGTTTTTCCCCTCTTCCCTTTAGGTGAGAGGTCGGGAGAGAGGCTGTGAGTCGCTTGACTTGTAAGCCGCTTTGCTCAGTGAAGGCGAGATGCCTGATGTCGAGCGAGAGCGAATCCGGCTTGATGAAATGCATTTTGGCTGTCAGGCTTATGTTGCTCAGGTGCAGATGCCTGGGGTTGAAGGCAAGGGGTGTGGTTCTCTTCCCCTCGGGGGAGTCGGAAGGGGGCCACATGTCAAATTGGACTTCCCCGCGCCTGATGACTAAGGCGCCGATGCTGAGGTCGAGTGGGGAAGAGGTCGTGTCCTTTTTCGAGAAAGCGTCCACGAGGAACTGGAAGTTGAAAGGCTCGTCGCCGTCCTTGTAGATTTTGGCCTTCGTGCCGATAAGCTGTGATCCGCTTATCCTTATCTGGGTTCTCACAAGCGGCATTAAATCGACTTTCGCGGCGATTCTGGAGGCTTGGAGCATCAGAGTGTCGCGTCGGTCGTAGAGCTTCACGTTGTCCAGAATGATGTGCCCGGGCAGATTCAGCCGCAGGTTCCCGATGCTGACGCGGCTCTCGATTTTGTCCTCCAACATGCGCGATGCAGTCCCTGCACTCCAGCGTTGGAAAGCAGGGATGCACGTCAGCAGCAGCAAGCTTAGATAGATGATTGCCAGCAGACCGACGAGGAATCGGAATATGTATTTAAGTGCCCGGATAAGCGGCCAATGTTATGCGTTTCAATTTGCAAAGGTACAAAGAAGTGAAGACAATACAAAATAAATCAACATTTTTGATTTATTTTTATTGTTGAGCGCACTTGTAGCTCGGCAAAGCCAAGGTGCGAATAATAAGTGAAAAGTGAAGAGTGAAAAGTGAAAAATTAGGAGTTGATAGGTGAAAAACCGTTTATTATATGCCAAAACACGTCTTTGTTCTGGCGGATTTGTAATCCGCCAGCATTGGATATGAGCATTTGTGTTGCGAAAAACATTTTACAAAACACGCTTTCTTGTGCTTCGCAAATCGACGCAAAATGTTGTAAAGATTTTTTCCATACGACAAGTTTTCCGTAAAAAAACGGGGAATTTTCAAACTTGGCAGGGAGTTTTTGAAAACACTACAGGGAGTGTTTGTCAACGAAACGTGCTGTTTTTGCCGATTTAACGTGCCTCGTTTCTGCATAAAACGTGCTGTTTTGCCCCGTTTATGCAGTCATATTTATGTAACAAACACACCAAGCCGCTGATTATCAAATGAGGCTTATGCGCTCCGAGAATCGATTGTATTCGCCCACAACGCCTTCAACATCCAAACACGCCATTCTCGGAGACCAAGTCGTCGCAAATATCTTGACAAAACTGACCGTCTGCCATAATTCTTTTGAAACGAATCGGCTCATTATGCACAACAAACCGGCTCGTTTTCTTGCATATTTGAGCCGATTTGCTTACCTTTGTGAGCTGATGCCTGACTTCGAACGGTATCATGTTATTGGAGATACTCACCATGATAAGCAAAACCTACATCAAGTACATCTCTGCATTCCTGCTATTCGCAGGGACGCTGTGGGCGCAGAACCCCATCATTCACGACCAGTTTACAGCCGACCCTACCGCGCGCGTTTTTAATAATAAGGTGTATCTCTTCCCTTCGCACGACATTCCTGCACTCGCCTCGCAACGCCAAGACTGGTTCTGCATGGAGGACTATCACGTCTTTTCCTCTGAGAACCTGACCGACTGGACAGACCACGGCGTCATCCTTTCGCAGGAGAACGTGCCGTGGGGCAAGCCTGATGGCTACAGTATGTGGGCGCCCGACTGCGTCTTTAAGAACGGCAAATACTACTTCTACTACCCCAACGCGCCGAAGGAAGGACGAGGCTTTGCCATTGGTGTTGCCATTGCCAACCGACCTGAAGGGCCATATACGCCAGAGAAGGAGTCGATAAAGGGCGTCGGAGGCATCGATCCTTGCGTCCTTATCGATGACGACGGCACGGCCTATCTTTATTGGAGCGGTATGGGCATTCGGGGTGGACAGTTGAAAGAGAACATGACCGAACTGAGGGACAGCAGCCGCATCATGGAAGGTTTGCCCGATGGCTTCAAGGAAGGGCCTTTCGCCTTCAAGCGTGATGGTCGCTACTATATTACCTTCCCGTGGGTTCGCAAAGAGAAAGGCACAGAGACGCTGGCATACGCCATGAGTGACTCGCCGCTCGGACCGTGGCAATTCAAAGGCATCTTCATGGCCGAACACGACAACAAATGTTGGACAAACCACCACAGCTTCTTGGAATACAAAGGCCAGTGGTACCTCTTCTATCATCGCAACCACTATTCGCCCGGCATGGACAAGCGACGCTCTGCCTGTATCGAAAAAGTGTCGTTCAATGCCGACGGCACCATTCCGGAAGTGAAGCAGACGCTGCGAGGCGTGGGCGTGACAAAGGCAACGGAAAGGATTGAAGTCGACAGGTACAGCGACATTAGCGACGGCGTGACCATAGACTTCAACGACAGCACACGGGCATTCAACGGCTGGCACGCCAATTTGCCACGGAAAGGCAGCTACATCAGGTATGACGACGTGGACTTCTCGGACCTCTCCGACGGCTATCTTGTCTGCAAGGTCAAGGCAAATGCCAACACCAGCTTCACTATTCGCGAAGGCACAGCAAAGGGCAAGGTATTGGCAAAACAGGCGATTACCGTTGAAGGCGAGACAGGGCCATTCCGACGCGACCAGAGAGGTCAATGGCTAACGCTCACCGCTCCAATTCAAAATGAAATAGTAAATAGTAAATCGTCAAATAGTAAATGTCTTGACCTGTTCATCGTCTGCGAGGACAAGGAAATGAGCATCGACTGGGTGCAGTTCAAGAACCGCACGACATATATGAAGCCAGCTTCAGGAACAAGCCAGCCCGATGAAGAGGGTTTCATCCGGAGATGGCTGCTGCTCGAACCCATCAAGCAGGACATCCCGTCGAACACCGTCTTCACAAACACATGGCTCCGCGAAGCATTTGGCAAAGAATATTTCAGCGGACAGATGACCTCTCTTCCCAAGAGCGGGCAGAAGGAGAAAGTCGGCAATCAGAAGCTAACTTGGCGACTCTTGGACAGCGAGACCTACAACGTCAGGCTTTTCCGCTTTGCCGAGAAATGGGGACAGCAGACATACGGTTCGTTGTTCTGGGCAGTTACGGTCATCGACTGTCCCGAAGAAATCCGCAATGTACGCCTTGCGGCAGGCAGCAACGGCGCCTCAATGTGGTGGCTGAACAGCGAAGAAGTCCTGCTTTTGGAAGGCGACCGACGTATGGTTGAAGACGACGGAATGTCGAAAAGGCTGACGTTGAGGAAAGGTCGTAACATCCTGAGAGGTGCGGTCATCAACGGCCCCGGTCTTGCCGACATGTGTGTCCGCTTCCTCGACGAGAAAGGCAAAGCAATTACTAACTATTCCATCAATGACAAATAACATGAAGAAGATATTATTGCTGTCAATTCTCAATTTTCAATTGTCAATCTGCCTCGCGCAAGTCGGCGCTCCCTACATTCACGACCCTTCGACCATTGCAGAATGCGACGGCAAATACTATACCTTCGGAACAGGAGGGGGCGGACTCATCAGCGAAGACGGCTGGTCGTGGCATTCAGGAGCCGAACGTCCCGGTGGCGGCGCCGCACCTGACGTCTTGAAGATTGGCGACCGCTACCTCGTCATCTACGGTGCAACAGGCGGAGGTCTTGGAGGTGGTCACAACGGACGCATCCTGACGATGTGGAACAAGACACTCGATCCTCGTTCGTCTGACTTCCATTACTCTACGCCTATCGAAGTGGCTTCGAGCGACGGCATGGAGGACTGCGATGCCATCGACCCTTGCCTGCTGCTCGACCCTACCACTGGCCGCCTTTGGTGTTCCTACGGCACATACTTCGGAAGCATCCGTCTCATCGAGCTTGACCCAAAGACAGGCGAACGTGTGGAGGGCAACAAGGAGATGGACATTGCTATAGACTGCGAGGCAACGAACCTCATTTGGCGCGATGGCTGGTACTATCTGCTTGGCACCCACGGCACTTGCTGCGACGGCGTAAACTCAACGTACAACATTGTCGTCGGGCGTTCGCGAAAGGTGGAAGGCCCTTACATGGATAACGTGGGGCGCGACATGCTGCACGGAGGAGGACGAATGGTGATTGCCGCTGGCGACCGGCTTTGTGGTCCGGGTCACTTTGGCCGTACCATCATCGACGAGGGCGTGGAGGTCATGTCGTGTCACTTTGAAGCCGACCTTGAGCGAAGCGGAAGGAGTGTGCTTGGCATCAGGCCGCTTTTGTGGAGAAACGGTTGGCCAGAAGCTGGCAAGCAATTCAAGGAAGGCAGCTATGCCATTGTGTCGGAACGACGTGGCTACAGCCTTGAGCTGGCAGTCGACTTCATCCGCATGAAGCAAGAACGGCAGGCTTTTTGGCGCATCAATCCCGACGAACCAGTGAAGCCTTTGCCAAACCAGACACTTGCCGAGGTGATTGGCACTTGGCCAAAAGGCAACATTCCCGTACGTCTGAGCGACTACATGTTCCGTCCGCATCAACACTGGACGGTTATCCCCGTTGCAGAGGGCGGCGGCTTTCTTGGCGGTCAATACTGCAAGATTGTGATTGAAGGCACAGACCGTGCCCTTGCTGCCACAGAAGACTTGGAACTGACCGCCACAGAGCAGTTCAATGGAGCCGACGAACAGCTTTGGCGCATCGAGCAGCTTACCGACGGCACCTATCGCATCATGCCCAAGCGCATACCAGGTCAGGAGGGACTGAACACCACCTATTGCCTTTATTCATCGGGCGACAGCACCCCCACCCTTGCCTGCTATGACTTCGGGAGCGACAACGCAAAGTGGAGGTTCGTCCAAGTAGTCAACTAAAATCGTTAGTCGTCCCTCAAAAAGCCACTTTTTATTATATTGAAGGGTTAGGATTGTGGGGCGAGCAGGTGTCCCAAAGATGCCTCTGATGCCCTCGCTCAACAAATCCAAAACCATTTTGCTCTCTTGCGGAAGAGCGCATGTTTTATACAACCTTTTCAAGGGGCAAATATATACCAACACAGGCCTTTGTTCTGGCGGATTTATAATCCGCCAGCATTGAACATGAGCATTTGTAATGCGAAAAACATTTTACAAAACACGCTTTTTCGTGCTTTGCGAATCGACACTATTCGCCCTCCACACCTTCCGTACCCAAACACGCCATTCTCGGAGACCAAGTCGTCGCAAATATCTTGACAAAACTGACCGTCTGCCGTAATACTTTTGAAACGAATCGGTTCATTATGCACAACAAACCGACTCATTTTCTTGCATATTTGAGCCGATTTGCCTACCTTTGTAAGTTGATAGCTTGACTTCGAACAGAATTATGTTATTGAGACACAAACCATGATAAGCAAAAACCATATCAAGTCCATCAAGCTATTGACGGCAGCGTTTTGATGCTCTTCGCGCATATCCTCGTCTATGCAGGCAGCATTTTTGGCGTGAAGATTTACATCAAAGACCTAATTAAGCGAGCAAACAAATAAAAAAGGATTCCTTTTTTTGCGGTTTGCCCGCTTTTTTGTATCTTTGCGGAAGAAAAGGAAAAGTGTATGGCAGACAGCAAGAGCAAAAAGAAAAATACAGAACTTGTCACCAATTGTGACAACCTCCCTCAGACAGGAAACGTCTTTAGTCAGCATGACATAGAAAGACTTATCCTTACTATTAGAGGCGAGCAAGTAATCTTAGACCGCGACCTTGCATTCCTTTATCAAGTAGAGGTAAAACAGATGAACAGGCAGGTGAAACGCAATATTGAGCGTTTCCCAGAGGATTTTATGTTTCAACTCACAAAGGAAGAATATAATAGTTTGAAGTGCCAAATTGGCACTTCAAACAAAAGAGGCGGTGATCGCCGTGCACTGCCTTATGCTTTCACACAACAGGGAATAGGGATGCTTAGCGGCCTTCTCAGGAGTCAAGTCGCCATAGACACCAATATTCGGATTATGCGTGCATTTGTCAATATGCGTCGTTTCTTGCTTTCAAATGCTCAGATATTCCACCGCCTTGACAATGTTGAACAGAAGCAGTTGGAGAATAAGGTGTGGATGGAGCAGACAGACAATAAAATCAACACCATACTTGCAAAGATGGAGGACAATTCTCCCAAGCTCCTTCCTGAACAGATTTTCGGTACAGGTTGTGTTTGGGATGCATGGTCATATGTCTCAGACCTGATTAGGAGTGCCAAACAGAAGATTATACTTATTGACAACTTTGTTGATGACCGTGTCCTGTCACTCCTTGACAAACGAGCCGATGGCATCGAAGCCACTATTCATACCCGCTATTATGAGTCGTTCCTGACCGACTTAAAGAAGCACAATGACCAATATCGCGAAATCAAGTTCGTACAGTTTCCACACCGCAACCACGACCGCTTCCTCATAATCGACAATGACGTGTATTTCCTTGGAGCTAGTGTGAAGGATATGGGCGTTGGTTTGTGTGCAATTACGAAATTGCAAGCATCCCCAGAAACGATATTACAATTTCTGAAATGATATAAAACATGCCGACTCGTCCATTAACATCGTCCGAAGAACTGGTTATAAGGTTTTTAGAGAAAGCCAAGTCCTATCAGTCTGATTTTGAATTAATAAAAATATTAAGGTCGAGGACATATCGCATTGTCAGGGCTAATGTTCTTATTCGTGCCTCATCCGAAGGCAATAGAAGATATTTCTTTGGCCTAAACTATTTATGCGCCGAAGAAATGGCGAATGTTGACAATCCATACATCGCATTCATTTGTGGTGATGTTGACAGAACTGTTATTATTCCTGCTAAAGTATTCTTCAGATATTTACCTCAAATTAGTCATGACAGGAATGGGGAATACAAAATAAACATAGATAAAGATCTTAACATCGTCCTTCAAGGAAGAGGTAATCGTTTAGATTGCTCTTCATACATCAACAATTGGGAACAACTGATAAATCCGACGCCCCAACCAATCTCTGACTTTTCATCTGTTGAACAAAGTTTACACTCCATTATTCAAGGGCGCCTTTTGGAGATTGGCAACGCTAGAGGGTTTGAAACATTCTGCCCAGACAAATCTAAACTCTTCAACGAAAGGCAACTGAAAGAGATAGCGACAATTGATAAATGCCCAGAATTGCAATTCTCTCAATATGATTTGCTCAGACAAATAGATGTTTTGTGGTTTAAGAAAAAAGGGAACCATTACATTCCACAATATGCTTTTGAGGTAGAATTATCTACTGGTGTCTGGTCTGGAGTCGGTAGAATGTCAACCTTACTAGATTATGAAAACGTTCCACTTTATATTATATCAAATGACCACAGACTTTATCAAAAAGTCATTTCCACAAATGATAATAGTTCCAGGTATCATTTCATTGATAATAATGATTTAGGTGATTTATATGCCGCAGAGAAATCTTTGAAAGAACTGAGATATAAAATAGGATTGTAGAAACATGGCTATATCAACAGAGAAGAAAGAAAGAATAGCTCGCGATGTTATTCAAGAAATATATAGGCATTATCAAATTAGTGCAAACGTCATGGTGAATAATCCATTTGCGAGAGCATTTGCATCTATCAATGAAAGGGCTATTAATCAACAAGACAATGCAAGACAAAACTGTGCATATAACCTTATGCATGGCCTTAACACTTCATTGGGACAGTCTTTCTTCGAAGGCGTTGCTCATATACTTTGCGATGGTGAGAAGAGGGATTTCAAGTCAAATGAGATTTACATCAATCAAATGTCGGCAATCTCCGACATTATGATAGACTTGAAAAATGGTACGGAAACTCCATCTGTAAATCGTGAAGATGAAATTATCGCCAATCAAGCGACAGGAGATAAGCAGACGGCTTCTAACTTCACAGCAGATTGCTTTTATGAAACAGAAAACGAAGTGGTAGCTCTCGAATTGAAATCTGTACGTCCTAATTCTGGTGAAATGAGAGGTGAAAAGCAGAAAGTTCTGATAGGTAAGGCCGTTTTGCGTGAATTGTATCCTAACAAGAATGTGAGATACATCTTCGGTTTTCCATTCGACCCAACTTCGGATAGTGATGTTGGCTATGACAAGCAACGTTTCCTTCACTACCTTGTAGAGGCTGAGAAATTCATAGCACACGAAGATTTCCTCATTGCCGATGAGCTGTGGTCGTTCTTGGCTTCGTCGAATAATGCAATGCAAGAAATCCTGGAGATAATAAACCGTATTGCCACTCCAAGGTTTATGGATAAATTTGATGCCCTGCAGGATAACAGGACACCAAGAGAAGAGAAACGAAGGATATTGGAAGAATGGTATCTTTGTTCTGAAGTGCGTATCTTAGACAATGTACGCCCGAATGCTTCAAACTTGCGAATCTATAATCAGTCGATTTTCAAGAATGATGGTTCATATAATACTAACAGGTTAACGCTTCTAAATCTTCAACCGCAATAACCGAGTTTGATACCAATAAGGGCGACAGGAAACTGCCGCCTTTATTTATGCAACAAAAGCAACAAAAGCAACATTGCGATTTGAGAGAGAGCAATATCAAACTTGTTTGGATATTGCCGAACGTTAGCAATGTCAACGAAGTTAACAAGCAATTTCAAGAGGAAATCATCGGAAAACATTCCTTTTCAAGGAAAAACTTGTGTTAAGTTATGTTTTCTCCTCTTTTTTTTATAATTTTGCACCCGCGAAAACAAACATTTTTTATTAATCCCAGATATGGCAAAAGTAATTAAGTTACGCAAAGGCCTCGACGTCAATCTCAAGGGCAAAGCCACGAAGGAGACTGCCAGCGTGAAGTGTCCGGGCGAGTACGCACTCGTGCCAGACGACTTCTATGGCGTGAAACCTAAGGTGGTGGTCAAGGAGGGAGATGCCGTGAAGGCTGGGGATGCCTTGTTTGTTGACAAGCTGCATCCCGAAGTGAAGTTCGTTAGCCCTGTCAGCGGAACAGTCAGCATGGTGGAGCGCGGCGACCGTCGCAAACTGCTGAGCATCCGTGTGAAGGCTGACGAGAAGCAGGAAGCACGCCAGTTCGACAGCCAGGGTGACCTGAAGGCGCTCATGTTGGAGAGCGGTCTGTTCGCTTTCCTGCGCCAACGTCCCTACGATGTGGTGGCAAATCCTGAGGACGCTCCGAAGGCTATCTTTGTGAGCGCGTTCAACAGCATGCCGCTGAGTCAGGACTTCGAGTACGTCCTCCAAGGTCAGGAGGCTGAGTTCCAGGCAGGTCTTTCCGCTTTGGCTAAGATTGCAAAGGTTTATCTCGGCGTGAGCGCAAAGCAGACCGCTAAGGCTCTGACCGAGGCTAAGGATTGCGAGGTGAACATCTTCGATGGTCCCGCTCCAGCAGGTAATGTGGGTGTTCAAATCAATCACGTCAGCCCCATCAACAAGGGTGAGGTGGTTTGGACACTCGGAGCCGAGGAGGTTATCTTCCTGGGTCGCCTCTTGAAGACTGGCAAGGTGGACTTCACTCGCACCATCGCGCTTGCCGGTAGCGAAGTGAAGGCGCCCAAGTACTACAAGGTGAAGGTCGGCCAGAAGTTGACAACGCTCCTCGACGGCACTATCAATGCTGAGGGTGCTCGCATCATCAGCGGCAACGTGATGACTGGTCTCAAGACCTCTGCCGAAGGTTTCCTCGGTGCTCATGCTACCGAAGTGAACGTCATTCCCGAAGGCGACCACGCTGACGAGATGTTGGGCTGGATCATGCCACGCTTCAACACCTTCAGCACCCATCGCAGCTACTTCAGCTGGCTCTTGGGCAAGAAGAAGGAGTACGTCATCGATGCACGCGTCAAAGGCGGCGAACGTCACATGATCATGAGCGGAGAGTACGACAAAGTCTTCCCGATGGACATCTATGCAGGCTATCTCGTGAAGGCCATCATCGCTGGAGACATCGACCGTCAGGAAGCTCTGGGCATCTACGAGGTTGCCCCAGAAGACTTCGCCATCGCTGAGTTCGTGGACTCTTCGAAGCTCGAGTTGCAGCGTATCGTACGTGAAGGCTTGGACATCCTCAGAAAGGAAAATGCTTAATAAATGAAGAATGATGAATGAAGAACGAAGAATTTGCTACCGCACTGCCAAGGCAGCATCGGAGCATTCTCTCAGTTTCAATCTGTTTTTCTTCGTGCGGTAGCAAATTCTTCATTCTTCATTCTTAACTCTTAATTAATAATGTATATTATGAATCCAATAAAGAAACTATTCGATAACATACATCCCTACGTTGAGGAAGGTGGCAAGTTCCACGCTTTCCGTTCGTTGGTGGACGGTTTCGAGACGTTTGCTTTCGTTCCGAACACAACCAGCCGCGTAGGTAGCGTGAATATCCACGATGCTATCGACAGCAAGCGCATCATGAGCCTCGTCGTGATTGCCCTGGTTCCTGCCTTGCTCTTCGGTATGTATAACGTGGGTTATCAGAACGCTTTGGCAACAGGCCACTTGGCCGATGCTACGTTCTGGGGAATGTTCTGGTACGGCTTCTTGGCCGTCCTGCCTAAGATTATTGTCAGCTACGTTGTCGGTCTCGGTATCGAGTTCGTGGTTGCACAGTGGAAGAATGAAGAGATTCAGGAGGGCTTCCTCGTATCGGGTATCTTGATTCCCATGATTGTGCCCGTCACTTGTCCGCTCTGGATGCTTGCCATCGCCGTTGCTTTCAGCGTTATCCTTGCTAAGGAAATCTTCGGCGGCACAGGCATGAACATCTTCAACCCTGCTCTTATCACCCGTGCTTTCCTGTTCTTCAGCTATCCCTCAGCAATGACAGGCGACGCAACCGTTTGGGTGGCTCAGGACACCATCTTCGGTCTTGGCTACAAGGCTACTGATGCCTACACCGCAGCCACACCTCTTGGCGAGGCAGCTCAGGCAGGCTTCCAAGGCTTTACACCCGACCAGATTCAGAATGCCATCACAGGTCTTATTCCTGGTTGCATTGGTGAGACCAGCGTGATTGCCATCGCTCTTGGCGGTTTGCTGCTGCTTTGGACAGGCGTTGCCAGCTGGAAGATTATGCTGAGCGTCTTCGTTGGCGGTGCAGCAACAGGTTATCTGATGCAAGCTCTCGACCTGACACAGATTCAGTGGTACGAGCACCTCGTTCTTGGCGGCTTTGCTTTCGGTGCTGTCTTCATGGCAACCGACCCCGTTACAAGCTGTCGTACAGAATGCGGCAAGTACGTCTATGGCCTGCTCATCGGCTTCATTGCAGTCTTGGTGCGCGTCCTCAACCCAGGTTATCCCGAGGGTATGATGCTTGCCATCCTGCTGATGAATCTCTTTGCAAGTCTCATCGACTATTGCTTCGTACAGAGCAACATTAACATGCGTGCTAAGCGCGTATCTAAAAAGTAAACAGATATGGCAAAGAAATTTATATGCGAACAATGCGGCCAGACATTCGAGGCTGCATCAATGCCCGATAAGTGCCCTATCTGCGGCGCCAACGCTTCCAAGATAAAGGAAGTTAAGTCGAAGGGTGTTAACACGAACAGTAATGTATATACTGTCCTCTATGCATCAGTAATGGTTATCATCGTTGCCTTCCTCTTGGCATTCGTGGCTTCTGCTTTGAAGCAGACACAGGAAGCCAATGTGGCAAACGATACGAAGGGACAGATTCTGAGCGCTCTCGGCTACGACAAGGCTACCATCGACGTGGCTGCCGTTTATGCAGAGAAGGTGCAGGACAATGTTTTCGAAGCAGGCGAACTGAAGCCTTACGATGGCAACTTCAACACCACATACGGTGGTCTCATCAAGAATGGCGAGCTTCACGTCTTCACAGCTACGACAGCTGAAGGCGAGCTGGCTTACGTCCTGCCTGTTGTGGGTCGTGGCCTTTGGGGTGGCCTCTGGGGTTATATCGCAGTTAACGAGACGAAGGACAAGGTGCTCGGCACTTACTTCTACCACGAAAGCGAGACAGCCGGCCTCGGTGCCCGTATCGGTGAGAAGTGGTTCCAGGACCAGTTCATAGGCAAGCCCATCTTCGGTGCTGAAGGTGAAGTTGCTCTTACAGTCACAAAGGCTGGTGCTGCCCAAAGCGAGTTCGAGGTTGACGGCGTGACCGGTGCAACCCTCACAAGTAATGGTGTGGCTGCAATGGTCAAGGACGGCCTGACTGCTTACAAGGACTTCCTTGGCGGAGCTGCTGCCGAATGCCCAAGCAAGGCCGGATGCCCGAACAAGGGAATGTGCCCCAATGAGGGAGGTTGCCCGGATGAAGGCGGATGCCAAGGTTGCCCGAAAGCGTGTGAACAAACCGATGTTGAACAATAAAAGAAAAGGAGGAAAAGAATATGAGTAAATTGTTTTCTGACGAGAATAAAGCCGCATTCACCAACCCCCTTAACCTGAACAATCCTATCACCGTACAGGTGCTTGGTATTTGTTCGGCATTGGCTGTCACCAGTCAGCTGAAGCCCGCCATCGTGATGGGTCTCTCTGTGACGGTTATCACGGCATTCTCGAATGTGATTATATCTTTGTTGCGCAAGACCATTCCCAACCGCATCCGTATCATCGTACAGTTGGTTGTTGTGGCTGCGCTGGTAACTATCGTGAGCCAGTTGCTCAAGGCATACGTCTATGACGTGAGCGTTCAGCTGAGCGTTTATGTCGGCTTGATCATCACGAACTGTATCTTGATGGGTCGCCTTGAAGCTTTCGCCATGCAGAACGCTCCCTGGCCTTCGTTCCTCGATGGCATCGGCAACGGTCTCGGCTATGCCGCCATCCTGGTCATCGTGGGCTTCTTCCGCGAGCTCTTCGGCTTTGGCACATTGTTTGGCTATCAGGTCATTCCTCAAGCCTTGTATGATGCAGGTTATCAGAACAACGGCATGATGGTGATGCCAGCCATGAGTTTGATTATCGTAGGTTTAGTAATCTGGGCACATCGTGCCTATAATAAGGAAAGTTGAAAAATTGAAAAAGTGAAAAGTTGAAAAAGAAATTCGCATGGAAAGACAGAGCGTTATAGAAAAATTGAGTATCGACTTTGCATTACGCATCGTTAAGCTTCACAGGTATCTTCGTGTGGAGAAACGCGAGTTCGTGATTGCAAAGCAGATGTATCGCTCTGGAACAAGCATTGGTGCCAATATCGCAGAAAGCAAGGCTGCGCAGAGTGATGCCGACTTCATTAGCAAGATGAGCATAGCTCTGAAAGAAGCCTTTGAAACGAGGTATTGGTTAACATTGCTTCATGAGTCTGGAACTATAGACGATGCAGAATATGATTCCATTGAGAATGATGCAAATACTATCATTGGAACTCTTACCAACATTATCAAGAAGCGTAAAGGACTCGCCTAAAGTTTTTCACCTTTTCAATTTTTCACCCTTTAAACTTTTATATAAGTATGGATCACATGATTTCACTCTTTGTCCGCAGCATCTTTGTGGACAACATGATATTCGCCTTCTTCCTGGGTATGTGCTCTTACCTGGCCGTATCCAAGAACGTGAAGACAGCCCTTGGCCTGGGCGTGGCAGTCACCTTCGTGCTGCTCGTCACGGTGCCCGTGGATTATGCTTTGCAGACCTACGTCCTTGGTCCTGATGCGATTGTAGCAGGCGTTGACCTGACGTTCCTGGCCTTCATCCTGTTCATTGCCGTCATTGCCGGCATCGTGCAGCTGGTGGAGATGGTTGTGGAGCGCTTTAGCCCTTCGCTCTATGCAGCCCTGGGCATCTTCCTGCCCCTCATTGCAGTGAACTGCGCCATCATGGGCGCCAGCCTGTTCATGCAGCAGCGCGTCACGATGGAGCCTACCAATGCTCAGTTCATCGGTGGCTTCGGCGATGCAATCGCCTATGCACTCGGCTCCGGTATCGGTTGGCTGCTGGCTATCGTAGGCCTGGCCGCCATTCGCGAGAAGATGGCTTACACCGACGTGCCCAAGCCTCTGCAGGGCCTCGGCATCACATTCATCACAGTCGGCCTGATGGCACTTGCCTTCATGTGCTTCTCGGGCTTAAATATCTAATGAAAGGAGGAAACAGAATATGGATTTGAATTTGATTTTAACCAGTATTGCTGTCTTCCTGGGCATCATACTGATATTGGTGGCAATACTGCTCGTAGCGAAGGCTTACCTTTCGCCGAGCGGCAACGTGAACGTAACAATCAACGGCAAGGACACACTCTCCGTGCCTCAGGGAGCTTCTCTGCTGAGCACACTGAGTCAAGAGGGCATCTTCCTGCCTTCGGCTTGCGGCGGCAAGGGCTCTTGCGGACAGTGCAAGCTGCAGGTCGTCTCGGGCGGCGGCGACATTCTCGACTCCGAGAAGGGCCACTTCACCCGCAAGCAAATCAAGGAACACTGGCGTCTGGGGTGCCAATGCAAAGTAAAGGGCGACCTCGAGGTCAAGGTGGACGACTCCGTAATGGGCGTAAAGGAATGGGAATGCACCGTGATTGGCAACAAGAACGTGGCAACCTTCATCAAGGAGTACAAGGTGGCTCTTCCCAAGGGCGAGCACATGGACTTCGAGCCCGGCTCGTACGCACAGATTCGCATCCCCAAGTTCGACTGCATCGACTACGATAAGGACTTCGACAAGAGCCTGATTGGCGACGAGTATCTGCCCGCATGGGAGAAGTTCGGTTTGTTCCCACTCAAGTGTAAGAACCCTGAGGACACCATCCGTGCCTACTCGATGGCCAACTATCCTGCCGAGGGTGATGTGTTCATGCTGACCGTTCGTATCGCCACACCTCCATTCAAGCCCGATCGCAGCGGCTTCATGGATGTGAACCCTGGTATCGCTTCATCGTATATCTTCTCGCTGAAACC
>JAFXZK010000126.1 GCA_017541265.1 Bacteroidaceae bacterium
GGGAGCGGGGAGGGGGCTCCTGCTTTGGAGAAACTTGCCGAAGGTGTCTTCACCTTCCACTCCGTTACCCGTCGCCTTGAACAGATTCTCGACAAGTTCGGTCGCATCAAGGACGAGGCAAGCAGCGAACTGGCAACAATCCGCCGCGAACTGAAACGTGCAGAGGGCAGTGTGAGCAGAACTTTGACAAACATCCTCAAATCAGCTCAAGCCGAGGGACTTGTGGAGAAAGACGTCACACCGGCTATGCGCGACGGACGACTCGTCATCCCTGTTGCTCCTGCCTTGAAACGTCGCATCAAAGGCATCATCCACGACGAGAGCGCGACAGGCAAGACGGTCTTCATCGAGCCGGCGGAAGTGGTGGAAGCCAACAACCGCATCCGCGAACTTGAGGCCGACGAAAAGCGGGAAGTCATTCGCATCCTTCGCGAGTTCACCGAGCAGCTGCGCCCCAACATCAAGGAGTTGCTGCGGGGCTTTGAGTTCCTTGCAGACATTGAGTTCCTCCTTGCCAAGCACCACTTGACGAAAGCCATCGGCGGACTTTCCCCGGAGATATATTCCACGCCGCTCATCGACTGGTTCGACGCTCGGCATCCGCTTCTCGAAGCCAAATTGCGCAAGCAAGGACAGAAGATTGTGCCGCTCTGTATCGCCCTGACCAAGCGGCAGCGCATCCTCATCATCAGCGGTCCGAATGCGGGCGGCAAGAGCGTTTGCCTGAAGACCGTCGGCTTGCTGCAATACATGCTCCAGTGCGGCCTGCCCATCCCTATGGCAGACGGTTCGAGGGCTGGCATCTTCAGCCAAATCTTCATCGATATAGGCGACGAGCAAAGCATCGAGGACGACCTGAGCACCTACAGCAGCCACCTCCTCAACATGAAGCGAATGATGGCGGGCTGCACGCCTTCTTCCCTGTTGCTTATCGACGAGTTTGGCGGCGGTACAGAGCCTACAATCGGCGGAGCGATTGCCGAAGCTGTCTTGAAGCGTTTCGTGGAGAAGGGAGCCTTTGGCGTCATTACGACACACTACCAGAACCTCAAGCACTTTGCAGAGGACACGCCGGGCGTGGTGAACGGTGCAATGCTCTACGACAGGCAGAAGATGGCAGCACTTTTCCAGTTGCAGATAGGCAATCCGGGCAGCAGCTTTGCCGTAGAGATTGCCCGCAAGATAGGCATTCCCGAAGATGTCATTGCCGATGCCACGGAGCTTGTGGGGCGCGAATACGTCAATGCCGACAAGTACCTGCTCGACATTACGCGCGACAAACGCTATTGGGAAGGCAAGCGGCAGACCATTCACTCGCAGGAGAAGCAGATGGTGCAGACCATCGAACACTATGAGAAGGAGATAGAGGAGCTGAGAGGCAAGCGCAAGGAAATCATTCGCGAGGCAAAGGCAGAGGCAGACAAGATAATTGCTGCGGCTAATGCGCAGATAGAGAACACAATACGCGAAATCAAAGAGGCACAGGCCGACAAGGAACGCACGCGCTCTGCACGCCAGCAACTGCAGACCTTCCGAGAAGAGGTTGGGCAGATGAGTCAGGAAGAGCTTGATGCCTACGTCGAGAAGAAACGCAAGCAGATTGAGGAACGCAGGAAAAGGCACGCAGAGAGGCAGGCCGAGAAAAAATTAAAAAATAAAAAAATGAAAGAATTAGGGAACAATCAATCCCTAATCTCTAATCCTCTAATCCCTAATCCTCTCACCGTTGGTGATACCGTCCGCATCAAAGGTCAGACTTCCGTCGGCACCATCACAGCTATCGAGGGCAAGCAGGCCACCGTCACATTCGGAATGATGCGAACGCTGGTTGATATCAAGAGATTGGAGGCCTCCCCCGTCCCCTCCAAAGGAGGGGTGAACGGCGAGAGCACTCAAACTGTGGTGGTGAGCCGACAGACTCAAGATAGCATCCGGCAGAAGCATTTGGACTTCAAACAGGAGATAGATGTGCGGGGCATGAGGGCTGACGAAGCCTTGCAAGCCGTTACCTACTTCATCGACGATGCCCTTCTGGTCAATGCCTCGCGCGTCCGCATCCTTCACGGCACAGGCACAGGAGCACTTCGGCAAGTCATCCGCCAGTACCTCAACACCGTGCCCGGTGTCGTCTCTGCCCACGACGAACACGTCCAGTTCGGCGGCGCAGGCATCACTGTAGTTGAATTTAGATAATAACTGAAGTTTCGGAAGTTATGAAGTGGAGTAAGATACGTAGTTATGAGGAGGAGTTATGTTGGGCCAAATGTTTGGGCAGCTTGATTTTCCTATCGAATAATGGTAATGGCTCATTATAACTCCCTTTTATAACTTCCCATTATAACTTCTCATTATAACTCCAGAAACTTAAAATAATAACATTTATATGAACCGTGAAATTGATTTGAGCATTTCGGCTTATGGCGTTACTCGTCCCCTTGAATACGATTGTGTCATTCTGCCTTGGGGCGCCACAGAGCCGCACAATCTGCATCTGCCGTATATGACGGATGCCATTCTGGCACATGATGTGGCCGTTGATGCGGCACAGCTTGCCCTTGACCGGTACAGCATTCGCACGATGGTTTTGCCGCCGGTAGCGATGGGAGCGCAGAATCCCGGTCAGCGCGACTTGAAGTTCTGCATCCATTATCGCTACGACACCCAGCGCGCCATTCTGACCGACACGGTTGCCTCGCTTCACCATCAAGGCTTTCGAAAGCTTCTGATTGTCAACGGGCATGGGGGCAACTCCTTCAAGAGCATGATTCGCGATTTGGCTGTGGATTACCCCGATTTCATCATCCTGTCGAGCGAATGGTTCAACGTCCTGCCCGGCAAGGAGTGGTTCGACAACCCCGGTGACCATGCCGACGAGTTGGAAACGTCGGTGATGATGCACTACCATCCCGAACTCGTCAATCTCGCTGAAGCTGGCCCCGGAAAAGCCAATCCCTTTGCCCTGCAGAGCCTCCGCGAAAAGACGGCATGGATGCCTCGCCATTGGAACCGCGTCACCGAGGACACGGGCATCGGCAATCCCTGCCTCGCAACCGCCGAGAAAGGCCACCGCTTCGCCGAAGCAGTTGCACAGAAGTATGCCTTGCTGCTGAAGGAACTTGCAGCCGTCAAAGACGAGCAGGACTTCTATGAAACAGCCCAGAAGTAACGGAGAAACAAAATGATGGAAGGACTATAAGAGAAATACAAAAGGATATTAATGATAACTCAAAACAAAATAAAATGAATGCAAAGACATTTCTTCTATATGTTTTCGTGTTTCTTTATGCTTCGGCAGCAAGAGCAGACGTTGAGATTAACGAATTAAACTTCCCCGACGAGAACTTCCGAAACTATATTCTCAGCCAGTCTTATGGTGAAGATGGTGTGCTGACGGATGATGAGATTGCTGGGGTTGATTCTATCAACGTGAGTGCCCCTGATGTTAGCAAAAAAAGCATCAAAAGAATGACGGGCATTGAGCACTTCACCGCGCTGAAGGTGCTATACTGCCAAGTCAACAAAATAAATGAGCTTGACGTTTCGCAGAACCTCATGCTAACGACTTTGATATGCTCCAGGAACCGATTGACCGAACTTGACGTATCGAAGAACACCAAACTGACAATTCTGGATTGCCTCTCCAACCAGCTGACGGCTTTGGACGTGTCGAAGAACACTGAGCTGACAGAACTCAACTGCTCTGGCAACCAGCTGATGGCACTCGATGTGTCGAAGAACACCAAGCTCATATCGCTGAACTGCAGCAGCAGCCCTCTAACCACATTGGACGTGTCGAAGAACACCGCACTGACAGAGTTGACATGCGCTGGCAACCAACTGACCGCATTGGACGTTTCGCAAAATATGGCACTGATTTCTCTAATATGCTCCAGCAACCAGCTGACCACATTGGACGTGTCGAATAATACAAAGCTGTTATCGCTGGACTGCATGATTAACCAACTGACGGCACTCGATGTGTCGCAGAATACCGAATTGACAGCATTGTCGTGCGAAAAGAACCAACTGACGGCACTCGACGTATCGAAGAACACCGCAATGTGGCTCCTGTGGTGCAGCGAAAACCAACTGGCATCGCTTGACTTGTCTGGATGTACTGCTTTGGAAACCCTGTATTGCGAAGACAACCAATTGGAGACACTCGATGTGTCGGAATGTACTGCTTTGGAATACCTATGGTGCGACAAGAACCGACTGACGGTGCTTGATGTGTCGAAGAACACCATCTTGAATGGCCTGCAGTGTCAATACAACCAGTTGAATGTGCTCGATGTGTCGGGAAACTCCCTACTGAAATACCTATATTGCCATAACAACCAGATGACTGTGCTCAACGCATCAGGATGCGCAGCGCTGGAGTGGTTGGAGTGCTACCAGAACCAGCTGGCCGCACTCAATGTTTCGGGATGCGCGGCACTAACAATGCTGAAGTGCTACCAGAACCAGCTTCAAGGCGAGGCAATGGATGTATTTGTTGAAAGTCTGCCAACTGTGGCAAGCGGTTCAATTCATGTCATCAATAACATTAACGAGGACGAACAGAACGTAATGACTATCGACCAGGTGACAATAGCAAAAACCAAGGGTTGGATACCATATTATTATGATGTGGCCGTCTATAATTGGCAGGAATATGCAGGCAGCGAACCAGACGCCATAGTGGGCATTAAAGGCGACAGTACGGACGACAACTTTTTGTATGACCTCTGCGGACGCAAGTTTTCAGGCAAGTCTGCACAAGTCGGCATCTACATCAACGGCAGCAAAAAGTTTTTGATGAAGTAATTGAGGCCGCTGATGCACGAAGAACACGCAAGCCACACTGCATTTGTTGCGATTAAAAGGTTAAAAAGTTAAAGAGTTAAGTGGATAATTCTCTTTTCAATAGAACAGAGCTGCTGCTTGGGGCAGAGGCGATGGAACGCATTCAGAGCAAGCGCGTGATTATCTTTGGTGTCGGGGGCGTTGGGAGCTGGTGTGCCGAGTGCCTTGTGCGCGAAGGCATCATGCACCTCACGCTTGTGGACAGCGACGTGGTTTGTGTCACTAATTGTAACCGGCAATTGATGGCAACCACCAAAACCATCGGTGAGCCAAAGGTCGAAGCCTTGCGTAAAAGGTTGCTCGAAATCAATCCTGATGCCGATATCCTTTCCTTGCAGAAGAACTATAGCGAAGAAACCAAAAACGACTTTGAATTAGAGAGTTACGATTATGTCATTGATGCCATTGACTCGCTGAAGGATAAGATAAGTTTAATCATGAAAGCGACCAGCCCCCTCCCCGCTCCCCCTTTGGGGGAGTGCCACATTTCCACCGACTTGCCGCTTAAAGCACTCCCCCAAAGGGGGAGCGGGGAGGGGTCTTTTTTCTCTTCCATGGGTGCCGCCCTACGTATTGACCCCACGAAAGTTCGCGTCTCGGAGTTCTGGAAGATTAAGGGCGACCCGTTGGCAGCGGCTATGCGCTCGGCAATGCGAAGGAACAAACTCTTCCCTGCCCGCAAGTTCCTCTGCGTTCATAGCGAGGAGCCTCCCCTACCCAACCTCGGCAAAGCCCTACAAGACGGCAGTCAGACATTCAACAAAGTGCAGACGAACGGCTCCCTTGCCCACGTCACAGCCATCTTCGGAATGACCCTCGCCGGCCTTGTCATACAGGATATCTGCCGAAAAAGTCGCTGAAGCACAATAGGGAAACTCCAGTCCCGAGCTACTTCACCGCATCAATCACGACGCGCGTCCAGCCGTGGATATCGGGTTCGATGCCGTACTGGATGCCCACGAGCTTCTCGTAAAGCTTGCGGCAGATGGGACCTGGCTCTCCGTTTTTCGAGATGATGAAGCTCTGCTTGGTGTCGAGGTCGTCGATGCGCTCGATGGGACTGATGACGGCTGCCGTGCCGCAAGCGCCTGCTTCCTCGAAGGTTGCAAGTTCTTCCTCGGGAATCTGCCTGCGCTCCACCTTCAGCCCCATGTCCATAGCGAGCTGCATGAGACTCTTGTTCGTGATGCTCGGCAGGATGCTCGTGCTCTTCGGTGTAACGTAAGTGTTGTTCTTGATGCCGAAGAAGTTGGCTGCGCCGCACTCGTCCATGTACTTCTTCTCCTTCGCATCGAGATAGAACTCGCAGCTGTAGCCGAGGTCGTGCGCCATCTTGTTGGCACGGAGGCTTGCCGCATAGTTGCCGCCCACCTTGTAGATGCCAGTTCCAAGCGGAGCCGAGCGGTCGTACTCGCGGATGATGACGTAGGGATTCGTGGCAAAACCGCCTTTGAAGTACGGACCGACGGGCGTGACGAAGATGAGGAAGAGGTACTCTGTGGCTGGATGTACGCCAACCTGTGCGCTCGTGCCGATGAGCAAGGGACGGATGTAGAGCGTTGCTCCGCTCTCGTAGGGCGGAATGAAACGCTCGTTGAGGCGCACCACCTTATCGACCATCTCGTTGAACATTTCCGTAGAGATTTCAGGCATCAGGATGCCTCGGCAGGTGCTTTGCAGGCGGGCGGCGTTCTCGTCGGAACGGAACACGCGCACCTTGCCGTCGGGACAACGGTAAGCCTTCAGTCCTTCGAAAGCCTCCTGTCCGTAGTGCAAACTGGTTGCAGCCATGTGCAGGGGAATGGTTTCCTCGCTGCAAACCTCTATCTCGCCCCATGCGCCGTTGCGGAAGTAGCAGCGCACATTGTAGTCAGTCTTCATGTAACCAAAGGAAAGGTTACTCCAATCGATTTCCTTCATAGTTTAGTCGTTTAGTCTTGTTCTGGCGGATTTGCAATCCGCCAGCATCTATTATAGGGATTAATAATCCCGCAATTCTTGTATTTATTTGTTTATCGCATTGCAAATACTTATATTCATTACTGTCGGATTACAAATCCGACAGAACACCGACAGAGTATTTCTTGTGCAAAGTTACGCCTTTTCCTCGATATTGAGTAAAGATTTGCAGTTTTTTTCTGCTTCGTAGAGCTTTTCGTGACAATACTTCATCAACTTCTGGGCTTCGCGAAGACGTTCTGCCATCTCGTCGATGCCTATTTTGCCCTGTTCCATCTGCTGCGCCATTGCCTCAAGCTTCTGCATGGCTTGCTCGTAAGTCAGTTCGTTCATAGTTCAGCCCCCTCTCCGCTCCCCCCTGGGGGAGTACTTTTGAATTTTGAATTTATTGATTTTGAATTAAGATTACTTTCGAATATATCTCGCCTTTTTCTGTTTGTGTCGTCAGGACTTCGCCTTCGGCAAGGCCTTCGGTGCTGCGGACTATCTTGCCGCCGCAGGTGGTGATAGTGTAGCCGCGCTTCAAGAGAAGCCTTGGGTCGAGGCTGTTCATGCGTTGCTTCATCAAATCGAGGCGATGCTTCTCGCGCTCGATGCGCTGGTTGCCCGCTGCCGAAAGCCGTTGGTAGAGGAGCTGCTGCCTGCTCTGCTGCTTCTGATAAAAGCCAGAGAAAAGCAGCGGCAAGACGGCTCTTTGGTGCTCCAGCCTTTGCCTTTCTCGAAGGATGCGCTCCTTTGCCGAATGCGTGATGCGCTGATAGAGTTCGTCGAGCAATGCCGCTTCCTGTCCCTGATGCTCTATGATGAAAGCAGCGGCGGCAGTCGGTGTCTTGACTCGCGTATGCGCCACGAAGTCGAGCACCGTCTCGTCGCGTTCATGGCCGATACCCGTCATGATAGGTAAGGGATATTGCGCGATGCAGGCAGCCAGCTCGTAGCTGTCGAAGTCGCTGAGGTCGCTGCTTGCCCCGCCACCCCTAATGATGACGACAAGGTCGAAAAGCCCCATTCCATCTTCCCCCCTAGGGGAAGTGATTATTGCTTCGAGGGCAGCGATGATGCTCTCCGGCACTTGTTCGCCTTGCATCACGGCAGGGAAAAGCTTCACGTCGAAGTGGAAGCCGTAGTCATTTTGCTCCAACTGGTGGCAGAAGTCGCCATAGCCTGCTGCTGTCGCACTGCTGATGACAGCGATTCGCCTAAGCAGTCGCGGCAACGGAAGGCTCTGGTTGTCGTGCAGGATTCCGTCCTTTTCGAGTTGCAGGAGAATCTCTCGCCGCCTCTTTGCGAGGTCGCCGAGCGTGAATGTCGAGTCGATGTCGAGCACGTTGAGCGAGTAGCTGTATTGCTCGTGGAACGTCACTTTGACGAGCAGCTTCACCTGTATGCCTTTGCGGAGCGTCTCGCCTGCTTCGCGCTGGAAGCGAAGCCGCAGCATGTTGTAGTTCCTTGCCCAACAGGTTATCCTTGCCCTTGCCACGATGCGGTCGGCCTCCTCGTCCCTTTGCACAAGCTCCCCATAGAAGTGTCCGCCGTAGGCAGGCGTGCTGACATCGCTCAGCTCACCTGTCACCCAGTACTCCTCGTCGAAGTTCGCCTCGATGACTTCGCGCACCAGGCTGTTCAGCTCAAACAGTGTCAGCGTATCGTTCATAACATCTGCAAATGTACGACAAAATTTAATGTGCGCAAAGGAAAACGTAAAATGTTTGGAAAATAGAATAAAAATTTGCTATATTTGCATGTCGTTTACTAAAAAAGGAGGCAATTATGCGAATTGTAGTGCTGACGGGTGCAGGTATGAGCGCAGAGAGCGGCATCAGCACGTTCCGCGATAGCGGAGGGCTTTGGGAACAGTACAGAGTGGAGGACGTGGCGACGCCCGAAGGCTGGGCACGCAATCCGAAACTTGTAACGGAGTTTTATAACACGCGGAGGAAAGAGCTTTTGAATGTCAAGCCTTGCCTCGGGCATGAGCTTGTGGCAAAGCTTGAAGATAATCATGCGGTGACGGTCATCACGCAGAATGTGGATGACTTGCATGAGCGTGCTGGCAGCAGCTACGTCATACACCTGCACGGCGAACTGATGAAGGTGACGAGCAGCTTCTCGCCCAACGACCCGCGATACATCAAGACCCTCGACCCGGAACATCTTGAAGTGCAGATAGGCGACCGTGCCGACGATGGTAGCCAGTTGCGGCCGTTCATCGTTTGGTTTGGCGAGGCTGTGCCTAAAATTGATCGGGCTGTTGAGGAGTGCGCAAAGGCCGACATGATGATAGTCATAGGCACAAGTTTGAATGTCTATCCTGCCGCAGGGCTGACGCGCTGTGTCCCGCCCGGCACACCCATCTACCTCATTGACCCGAAGCCCGTCGCATGGAACAGCGATGAGCAAGTGCATCACATCATGAAAGGTGCCAGCGAGGGAATGAAAGAGTTGCTCAAGCAACTCTCAATTCAAAATTAATCAATTCAAAATTCAAAAATAATTGTGAGATTGTCAACTCTTGAACCCTTAAACTTATACCATGAGTGATTTAAGAATACGTTGCCGCAATAATGGCAAGAGGCTGAAGGTGCCTTTCGGCAGCTCACTCTTTGATGTCTTCGAACAGGCTAACTTCCACATGGATTTCGGTCCTGTGGCGGCTCGCGTCAACAACAAGGTGCAGGGCATGAACTACCGCTTCTACAACAACAAGGACGTGGAGTTCCTTTCGCTTTCCGACGAAAGCGGTATGCGCACTTACACCCGCACGCTCTTCTTCATCTTGGCAAAAGCTGTAGAGGACACTTATCCTGATGCCCAGCTGCTCATCGGCGGTTCCGTCTGCCGAGGCTACTACTGTGAGCTGCGCATCGGGCGTCCTGTCGAGGACGAGGATGTGCTTCGCATCAAGCAGCGTATGCAGGAAATCATCGATGCCGACATGTTCATCCACCGTATGCAGTGTCCCATCGAGGAGGCCATCGAGATGTTCGAGAAGCGCGGCATGAAGAGCAAGGTGCAGCTGTTGGAGAGCCAGGACAACCTCTATACATATTATTATAAGCTGGGCGACACCATCGACTACTTCTACAGCTGCCTCCTCACCCGCACCAGTCAGGTGCATCTCTTTGACCTCGTCAAGCTCTACGACGGACTGCTCCTGCGCATCCCCTCGCAGAAGGAGCCTTGGCACTTGGAGGAGATAGAGGAGCAGCAGGAAATGTTCGAGGTCATCCGCGAACATCACCGCTGGCAGGAAATCCTTGGCGTACAGACTGTTGGCGAGCTTAACTATGCTATCCAGAAAGGCTATGCAACAGACCTCATCAACGTCAGCGAGGCATTGCAGGTGAAGAAGCTCAGCGACATTGCCGACGAGATAGCGAAGCGAGGCTCCCGCATGGTTCTGCTGGCAGGTCCCAGCAGCAGCGGCAAGACTACCACTGCCAAGCGGCTGGCAATACTCCTGATGGCGTGCGGCCTGCGCCCCCATACCATCAGCACCGACGACTACTTCGTCAATCGTGTGGACACGCCGAAGGATGCCAACGGAGAGTATGACTTCGAGTGCATCGGTGCGGTCGATACCACGTTCTTCAACAAGCAGATGAACGCCTTGCTGAACGGCGAAGAGGTGGAGCTGCCGCGCTACGACTTCAAGAAAGGTGAGCGCGTCTTCGAGGGCCGGAAGCTCAAGATAGGCCGCGAGGACGTCATCATCCTTGAAGGCAATCATGCCCTCAACCCGATTCTCACAAAACAGATTCCCGAAGAGAAGAAGTTCCGCATCTACGTCTCGACCCTCACCACCATCCAGCTCGACGACCACAACCACATCCCCACAGCAGACATCCGCCTGTTGCGCCGAGTGCTTCGCGACTACAAGCACCGTGGCTACTCCGCCGTAGAGACCATTAAGCGCAACGCCAGCGTCAAGGCAGGCGAGGAAAAGTGGATATTCCCCTTCCAGGGGCTGGCGGATGCCACCTTCAACAGTGCCTTGCTCTACGAGCTGGGCGTGATACGCGAACAGGTAGTGCCCATCCTGGAACAGGTGCCGGAACGGGCCATAGAGTATGCCGAGGCAAGCCGTCTGCGCAAGTTCCTGGCTTACTTCCGGGTCATCCCCGGCGACCAGGTGCCGCCCACCAGCCTGCTCCGCGAGTTCGCAGGCGGCAGCTCGTTCAAGTACTAAAAAGCTCCACGTTCGGGAGCGATCACGTTCGAGGCGGCGGCCGCGTTCGGGCGGATTTGCAATCCGCCCGTGATGAGTATAAGCATTTGCAATGCGACAGAAGATTGGCGGGATTATAAATCCCTATACTCAATGCGGTCGGATTGCAAATCCGACCGAACGGGAGGAAGAGTAAAAGGCAATATCTTAAAAACCATATTACAGAATGAAAAAGAACACTAAGACACAAAATTCCCCTCTCCCCAGAGAGGGGCAAGGGCTTCGGCTTGCCTCCATCGATGCCCTTCGAGGCTTCGACATGTTATTTATCATGGGTGGCGCGGCTTTGATTGCCGGGCTTGCCCAGTGGTTCCCCTGCGGCTTTACGGAGGCTCTGGCCGAGCAGATGGAACATGTGGAGTGGAACGGACTCCGCCATCACGACACCATCTTCCCCCTGTTCCTGTTCATCGCGGGCATTTCCTTCCCGTTCTCGCTACAGAAACAGATAGAGAAAGGTAAGTCAATGACGAGTATTTATCTGAAAATCCTGCGTCGTGGTCTATTGCTGGTACTCTTAGGCATGATTTATGGCGGATTGCTGAAGTTCGAGTTCGCGACTTTGAGATTTCCCAGCGTATTGGGACGAATCGGCTTGGCTTGGATGTTTGCCGCCTTCATTTTTACCGCTACAGGTAAGAAGTTGTGGCCTAAGGTGGCTGTTGTGCCGGTTATTCTAATAGCATACTGGCTGGTTTCCGCTTTCGTGCATGCACCGGGCGTTGACCCCTCGATCGACCCGCTGACACGCGAGGGCAACATTGCCTGCTACATCGACCGTACGCTTTTGGGTGCCCATTGCTATAGGCCCGACTACGACCCGGAGGGCCTACTTTCCACTATCCCTGCCATCTGTACGGCGATGTTGGGAATGCTCACAGGTCTTTTCGTACAGCGTACCAAACCTACGTCGAAGACAGCACTTGTGCTTTTCGCAGTTGGTGTGGTTTTCGCCGTTTTGGGTGCCGCATGGAACATCGTTTATCCCATCAACAAGGCCTTATGGAGCAGCTCCTTCGTGCTGGCTGTTGCTGCCTATTCCCTCATGATGTTCGCCTTGTTCTATTATATTATAGAGGTGTTGGGCTGGCGGCGGTGGACACTCTTCTTCACGGTCATCGGCATGAACTCCATCACCATCTACCTTGGTCAGCGGTTCATCAACTTCTCCTACACCTCGGAGCGTCTCTTCGGCGGACTGGTGAACTTGATGCCGGAGGATTCGCAGAAGTTCTTCACCCAGGTGGCATACATAGCCGTTTGCTGGTTCTTCCTCTACGTTCTTTACAAGAAACGCATCTTCCTGAAAGTGTAACTTCACACCCTCTTGTCAAAGACAACAGGGACTCTTCATTGCTTCATCATGATAAAGCAATTGCTTGGTCATGATGAAGCAATTGCTTAGTCATGACAAAGCAATGAGGACTCCGTGGTTCGTTTGTCGTCAGAGGAAGTTGTCTTTCGACGGCAGCCGTGCTGATGCCGGATTTTCCCTCAGGAATGTAAGGTCGGAGAGGCTTTTGCTGCCCGAATAGACACTTTTTTGCTTATAAAGGAAAAAAGAACGGGGGAAAGACACATATATTTATAAATAATGTGTATCTTTGTGCCCGATTTAATTGTGCAGCATTCTGCTCCTGTAGTTCAATGGATAGAACAACGGTTTCCTAAACCGTCGATCCGGGTTCGATTCCCGGCGGGAGTACAAAAAGGATGGCAAACAGTCTTGTATTTTCAGCCCTTGCACTTTACATTCTTCTGTTATTCCTGTTCGCAAGGGCGGCAAAGTCGAAGGGCGACAACAATGCGTTCTTCCGTGCAGGCAGGAAGTCGCCGTGGCTTCTCGTGGCTTTTGGAATGATAGGGGCAAGCATCAGCGGTGTGAGCCTTGTCAGCGTGCCTGGATGGGTGCATCAGAACGGAATGACGTACATCCAGATGTGTCTGGGCTTCTTTGCCGGCTTTGTGACCATTGCCTTCGTCCTTCTTCCGCTCTATTACCGCTTGCGCCTCACCAGCATCTACAGCTATTTGGCAGAGCGCTTTGGGCGCCGGAGCCACTTGACGGGTGCTTGCTTCTTCTTGTTGAGCAAGCTCACAGGTGCTGCGGCACGTCTGTTCCTGACCTGCACCGTGCTCCACGAAATGGCCTTCCGTCCGTTGGGCCTTCCCTTCTGGTTTACTGTGGGTGTAGTGTTGCTGGCTATATTCCTCTATACACGAGGTGGCGGCATAGAGAACATTGTCCGCACGGATGCCCTTCAGACCTTCTGTATGCTTGCTGCCGTGGGTTGTATCGTGTGGAGCGTGGGGGCAAGGATGAACCTCTCGCTGTCGGGTACAATAGAAACCATCGCCGCAAGTCCTATGGGACGGATGTTCTGCTGGGATGTGTCGAGCACACAGTTCTTCTTGCGCCAGTTCATCAACGGCATGTTCATCACCATCGTCATGAACGGAATCGACCAGGACATGATGCAGAAGAACCTGACGTGCTCATCCTTGCGTGCTGCGCAGAAGAACATGTGCCTGTACGGATTGCTGATACTTCCTGTCAACTTGCTCTTCCTTGCTCTTGGCGTACTGCTCTACACCTTTGCAGCCCGTCAGGGAATTGCCCTCCCGGATGCTGGCGACCGTCTGCTGCCAATGCTCGTCGGAAGTGGAGCGTTGGGAACAATTGTGGTGTTCCCTTTCACCATAGGTATTGCAGCGGCAGCCCTTTCCAGTGCCGACAGCGCAATGACCTCTCTGACCACCAGCATCTGTGTGGATATCATAAGGGTGGAGCGCGAAGGGTATGATTCAAGAAGAGCCTTGCGTACGCGCCATCTTATTCATGCGGCAGTAGCCCTTGCCTTTGCCGTCTGTATAGCCGTCTTCCATCTTGCTGGCAGCGGCACCATTATCGACACCATCTATCGCTTGGCGGGCTACACATACGGTCCGCTGCTTGGCCTCTTCTGCTTTGGCCTCTTCACTCGCAGGAGAGTGATTGACGCAGCCGTTCCTTACATTGCAATCGTCTCGCCCATCGTGTGTGCCTTGCTTGACAACCTTGCCCCTACCCTATGGAACTACCATTTCAGCTACGAGCTTCTGCTCCTCAATGCTGCTTTGACGTTTGTGGGGCTGCTGTGCTTTTCGTCATCTAAAGCTGGTAGGTAATCATCACCATTGAATAGGGCTGAAGCTCGGCGGTGAACTTCTTCTCTGCCTTGATGGTTTCTGTCTTCGGTGCTATGGGCTGCTGGTCGAAGTTGTTCTCGTCCTGTGGGTTGCCGGCGAGGGTGGTCTTCGTGGCTGTCTTGCCAATCTTGAAGCGCGAGAGGTTGATGTCGGCCTTCTTGGTATCGGCAGAGGCGTTGCAGAGCTTCACGAAGAGCTGGCGCGTCTTCACGTTGAGCACGACGCTCTGACCGTAGTGGACGTCTGCCTGGGGCTGCTCCACGCCAGGTGCATCGCCCTCGAAGCGGACGCAACCGCCATAGTAGTACTGACCCGCACTTTGTCCAAACATCTGCTGAACGTAGTAGCTGCAAGTGAGGATGGGACGCTCGTTGTCGAAGTAGATGAGGTCGGGATTCCAGTTCGTGGCATTCTTACGTGCGAAGAGGGGTGCGTAGCTGGTCATAGCCACCACATCTCCGTTGCGCTCCACATGCAGCAGATACAGCCCTTCGGCCAGCGCATCAATCAGCTTCTTGTCCTTCGAGGCATATTCGCCGAGATAGACCTTCGTCTTGCGGTCGCGAGGATAGTTGTCGTACTGGCGGCTGCTGAGGAAGTAGGTGTTAGGCTCGTAGTAATGCTCATCCAGGATGGGCACTCCCAGCGCCTCTGCCAGCTTCCAGCCGTTCTCGAAGTCTGGGTTGCCTGCATGTGAGCCAGGACCAGCCGTGCCTACAACCACAATCTCGGGATGCGCGGCCTTTACCTTATTATATATATATGTGAAGCGTTCGTTGAACTCAGGCGAAATCTTTTCCTCGTTGCCCAAGCCCAGATACTTCAGGTTGAAGGGTGCGGGGTGTCCTGCCTCGGCACGCATCTTGGCCCAACGGGAAGTGGCGGGGTCGCCATTCGCCCATTCTATGAGGTCGAGGGCTTCGCTCACCCACTCGTCCATCTCGTTCATAGGCACCACGTCCTGTGCCTGTCCCTTCATGCTCCAGCCGCCATTGGCTCCTTGGCAGCTGACACCGCACGGCAGTATGGGCAGCGGCTGCATACCGAGGTCCTCGCAGAACTGGAAGTACTCATAGTAGCCGAGTCCCATAGACTGATGGTAGCCCCATGTGTTCTTGAGACTGCGGCGCTGTTCCTTCGGTCCGATAGTGGTCTTCCAGCGATAGGTGTTCCAGAAGCCATCGCCGCCACCATGCACCACGCAACCGCCGGGGAAGCGCATGAACTTGGGCTTCAGGTCGGCAAGTGCCTGTGCCAAGTCCTTGCGGAGGCCGTGGCCTTTATAAGTGTCCTGTGGCATGAGCGACACCTCGTCGATGTCCATAGCACCTGTCTCCAGCACCAGAATCTGCAGGACGGCATTCCTGCAATCTGCCGAAGGTGTCAGCACAGCCTCTGCCTTCCTCCAGTCGGAAAAGCCGACCGGCACGGTGGCTTCGGCCAGCAGCTTCGGGTTCTTGCCCCAGCCCTGAGGCTCTGCAAGCACCACGCGCACCGTCTTGGCCTTGCCCTCCACGTTGCGCAGGAAAGCCGAGAAGTTGTACTTGGCACCGGCCTTTACGCTGAAGCCGTCGAAGCCGTCGTTCTGCAGGCCTATGCCCGTCCAGCCTTCGTAGTCGTAGTAGTGCCCAACGCGCTCGATGTAGAGGCGCATATAGGTAGGGTTGTTGGCGTTGAGGCTGTTATCCATGCGCGGCTCCATGCGGCCCAGCGAGTGCCCCGGGCGCTGGAGGCGCCAGGCCGTGCCTGCTCCCCAGCCGTCTTTCTCGGTGGGATTGTACTCGAACGAGCCGTTCTGCACCAGCTCGGCATACAATCCGCCGTCGGCAGCACTGCTGATGTCCTCGAAGAAGATACCGATCAATTCGTCGCTGATGGCCTTTCCGCCGGCAGGTGCCTTCATGGGCGTCTGGCTGGCGAGACCCAAGGTCGCTGCCATGAAAGCAGCACTAAAAGTCATGCGTAGTGTCATATTATGTACGTTAAGAGATAAGATTTGATGTGCAAAGGTACAAAAAAAAGTCAAAAGGATAAAGGGTTAAAGGGTAAAACAATAAAGAATGATGAAATAAGGAATAATGTTCAATGATTATTGTTCAATAATTTTGTACCTTTGTAGCGGAAAACTATCAAAATGGCAACAAATATGAATAAAATGTTTTTAAGCCTCATGGCAATGGCGGCTGTGCTGACGGTATCAGCACAAGATGCAGAAAAGCCATTACTTCAAAATGTAATGGCTTACGAGAGTGTGTCGCTGAACGGCGACTGGAACTACATCGTGGATGTGCAGGAGGAGGGTTACTACGACTACCGCATGAACCCCACGCGCTGGGGATTCTTCCAGAATGCAAAGCCGCAAAAGCCAGAAGACCTCATTGAGTACGACTTCGACAAGTCGCCTACCATGAGGATTCCTTCCGACTGGAACACACAGGACGAGCGCCTGTTCTTCTACGAGGGTACGGTATGGTTCTATAAAAAGTTCAGTGTCGAGAGTTCAGCGTTTAAGGATAAACTTGCACTCCTCTGGTTCGGTGCGGTAAACTACGACAGCCATGTGTATGTGAACGGCAAGCATGTGGGACACCACATCGGCGGCTTCACGCCCTTCAACTACGATGTGACCAACCTCCTGCGCGAGGGCGATAACAACGTCATCGTGAAGGTGGACAACAAGCGCCACGCCGAGGATGTGCCGACGCAAATCTTCGACTGGTGGAACTATGGCGGCATCACCCGCGACGTGAAGCTGGTGAAGGTGCCGCAGCTGTATATCGAGGACTACAGCCTACAGCTTGAAAAGACAAATGGGAAAAGCGATAAGACAAGGACTATCAGCTTCTCGGCCCATTTGAACAAGAAGGAGGCCGGGCACAAGGTCACCGTGTCCATCCCTGAACTGAAGCTCGAGCAGACCTTCACCACAGATGCCGATGGCAATGTTCAGTCTTCAACCTTCAATGTTCAGTCAAAGAAGCTGCAGCTGTGGAGTCCCGAGACCCCGAAGCTCTATGAGGTCTCTCTCTCTGTTGATGCTTCTACAATCAATGACCAGATTGGTTTCCGCACTATCGAGACACGCGACAAGCAGATTCTGCTCAACGGTCAGCCCATCTTCCTGAGAGGTATCTCCATCCACAACGAGAAGCCTAACGGCGGCGGTCGTGCCAACTCCGTCGAGGATGCCCGCACGCTGCTCTCGTGGGCTAAGGAACTGGGCTGTAACTTCGTGCGTCTGGCTCACTATCCCCATCACGAGGAAATGGTGCGCGAGGCCGAGAAGATGGGCATCCTGGTATGGTCGGAGATTCCCGTCTATTGGACCATCGCATGGAAGAACCCTGCAACCTTCGAGAACGCCAAGCGACAGCTGACGGACATGATACTCCGCGACCACAACCGTGCCAACATCATTATCTGGAGCATTGCCAACGAGACACCGCACTCTGCCGAGCGCGATGATTTCCTGGGTCGCCTTGCACAGTATGCACGCAGCATAGACGCCACACGCCTCATCTCTATGGCTATGGAGGTGACAAGCGCTTCCAACTATGTGAACCGCCTCAACGACAACATGAACAAGTTCGTGGATGTCGTAAGCTTCAACCAGTACATCGGCTGGTATCGCGACGTGAACGATGCGCCCAAGATGAAGTGGGAGATTCCCTACAACAAGCCCGTCATCATCAGTGAGTTCGGCGGCGGCGCAAGGTACGGCTATCATGGCGAGAAGAACCAGCGCTGGACCGAAGAGTTCCAAGAGAACCTCTACCGCGAGAACATTGCCATGCTCGACAAGATAGAAGGCCTCGCCGGCACCACGCCTTGGATTCTCAAGGACTTCCGCTCCCCGCGTCGTGTGCTGCCTGGCATTCAGGACTTCTACAACAGAAAGGGACTCTACAGCGACAAGGGCGAGAAGAAGAAGGCATTCTTTGTCTTGCAGGATTGGTACAAGCAAAAGGCATCGCAGCCACTGCATTAAGCTATTGAGATTAGGGATATATAACACTCTTAATTCTTGAAAGAGATGGAAATTAAGGAAAAAGAATCTGTAGTAGTTAGGTTCTCTGGTGATTCCGGCGACGGTATGCAGCTCGCAGGAAACATCTTCTCTACGGTCTCTGCTACCGTAGGCAACAGTATCAGCACCTTCCCCGACTATCCTGCCGACATCCGCGCTCCGCAAGGGTCGCTGACAGGTGTGAGCGGCTTCCAGGTGCATATCGGTGCCGGGCAGGTCTATACGCCTGGCGACCTCTGCGACGTGCTGGTGGCAATGAACGCTGCGGCGCTGAAGACACAATACCGCTATGCCAAGCCCGATGCCGCTATCATCATCGACACGGACAGCTTCGGCCCGAAGGACTTGGAGAAGGCACAGTTCAAGACGGAAGACTATCTCGGCGAGATGGGCATTGACCCCGACCGCGTGATAGCCTGTCCCTTGACGACAATGGTGAAGGACTGCCTGGAGGGACTTCTCGACCCGAAGTCTATCCTCAAGTGCCGCAACATGTTTGCCCTCGGCCTCGTCTGCTGGCTCTTTGACCGTGACCTTAACGTCGCCTTCAACTTCCTTCGCGAGAAGTTCTCCAAGAAGCCCGAAGTGGCAGAGGCAAACATCAAGGTCATTCAGGCGGGCTACGACTACGGACACAACACGCACAGCAGCGTGGCCAACGTCTATCGCATCGAGACAAAGCACAAAGTGCCTGGCCGCTACATGGACATCACAGGCAACAAGGCAACGGCCTACGGCTTCATCGCAGCTGCCGAGAAGGCCGGGCTGAAGCTCTATCTTGGCTCCTACCCCATCACGCCCGCAACGGACGTGCTGCACGAACTCTCGAAGCACAAGAGCCTGGGCGTGATTACCGTGCAGTGCGAGGACGAAATATCCGGTTGCGCCAGTGCCGTCGGCGCTTCCTTCGCTGGGGCTTTGGCTGTGACCTCGACCTCTGGTCCTGGCATCTGCCTCAAGAGCGAGGCAATGAACTTGGCCGTCATCATGGAGCTGCCGCTCGTGGTGCTCGACGTGCAGCGAGGCGGTCCTGCAACAGGACTTCCCACCAAGAGCGAACAGACCGACCTTTTGCAGGCTCTCTTTGGCCGTAACGGCGAAAGCCCGATGCCCGTCGTGGCTGCTGCAAGTCCCACCGACTGCTTCGAGATGGCATTCGCTGCCAGCAAGATGGCATTGGAACACATGACACCCGTCATCCTGATGACCGATGCCTTTGTTGCCAATGGTTCGGGTGCTTTCAAGCTGCCTGACCTAGAGGACTATCCTGCCATCAATCCTCCCTACGTTCCCGAGGAACTCAAAGGCTCATGGACGCCTTACATGCGTAATGAGGAGGGTGTCCGCTACTGGGCTGTGCCGGGTCGCGAAGGATTCGAGCACATCCTGGGCGGACTGGAGAAGGACGACAAGACGGGTGCCATCAGCACCAATCCCGAGAATCACGACCTGATGACGCGCAAGCGCCAGGCGAAGGTAGATGCCATCCCTGTTCCCGACCTCGAGGTGCTGGGCGACAAGGACGATGCCGAACTGCTGATTGTCGGCTTTGGGGGCACCTACGGACACCTTCATGCCGCAATGGACGAGTTACGCGCTCAGGGCAAGAAAGTTGCCCTCGCTCACTTCCGCTACATCAACCCATTGCCCAAGAATACAGCCGAAGTGCTCCTGAAGTACCCAAAGGTAGTCGTTGCCGAACAGAACATGGGTCAGCTTGCCGCTTGGCTCCGCATGAAGGTCGACGGCTTCGTACCCCAGCGGTTCAACCAAGTAAAGGGCCAACCCTTCGTCGTCAACGAACTCGTCGAAGCCTTCAAACAGATAATGAGATAGATAATTATAAACCACGGATTACACGGATTGAACGGATTAAAGGTTTGGGATTTCTTTCGGATTAAGCGGATTCCCGCTTGCACTCCATTGAATCCGACACGTATTAAAGGCTGGTTCAACAGAATCCGTTATATTTGAGAAATCCGTGGGTCGTATAAAAAGTTTTATGAAGGATAACCTTATTTATAGTGAAGAAACATACAAGATTATCGGTGCTGCCATGGCGGTGCATCGCTACTTTGGGTGTGGCTTCACCGAGAAGGTCTATCAAGATGCATTGGAGATAGAATCGCAAGCGCAGGGGATTCCTTATCAAAGAGAGGTATCTTCATTATATCATGAGCGTTTCATTGTTTCCTCATCTGCTAAATCTGAATCGGATGCTGAATCCGTTTAATCCGAAACAAATATAATATAATAATCTGTTTAATCCGCGCAATCCGTGGTTATAAATAATAAGACATGAGTTACACAGTTCAAGATTATAAGAAGGGACAGCCTCGGTGGTGTCCTGGGTGCGGGGACCATTTCTTCCTGGCCAGCCTGCACAAAGCGATGGCTGAGATAGGTGTGGCACCTTCGCAGACAGCCGTTATCAGTGGCATTGGTTGTTCCAGCCGTTTGCCCCACTATATGGCAACGTATGGCATGAACACCATTCACGGCCGCGCCGCTGCGATTGCTACGGGTTGCAAGGTGGCGAATCCCGACCTGACCGTTTGGCAGGTGAGCGGCGACGGTGACGGCCTCGCTATTGGCGGCAACCACTTCATACACGCCAATCGCAGGAACATCAACCTCAATATGATTCTGCTCAACAACCGCATCTATGGCTTGACGAAGGGTCAGTACAGTCCCACCAGCCCTCGCGGTTTCGTCAGCAAGTCGTCGCCTTACGGAACGGTGGAAGACCCCTTCCGTCCTGCCGAACTTTGCTTTGGTGCGAGAGGTCATTTCTTTGCCCGCGCCGTTGCTACCGATGCCCCAGGAACCATTGAGGTGTTGAAGGCAGCCTACAACCACAAGGGTGCCAGCGTCTGCGAGATACTACAGAACTGCGTCATCTTCAACAACGGCACACATGATGCAGTCTATAGCAAGGAAGGTCGTGCCAAGAATGCCATCTATCTCCGTCACGGCGAGAAGATGCTCTTTGGCGAGAACAATGAGTATGGCATCGTGCAGGAAGGCTTCAACATTAAGGCAGTCAAGTTAGACGAAGACGGCTACACGGAAGCCGATGTGCTGGTTCACGATGCAAAATGCGAGGACAATACCTTGCAGCTGAAGCTTGCCGAAATGGAGTGGCCCATTGCCCTCGGTGTCATTCGCGACGTCGAGGCTCCCACCTACGACGAAGCCGTTTGGTCGCAAATCGAGGAAATCAAGGAGAAGAAGAAGTACCACAACTTCGCCGAACTCCTTGAGACGAATGACATTTGGGAAGTAAAGTAATTTTGTCGTACCTTTGTCCCCATGAAACAAGATACCATTTGTGCCCTTGCGACACCGCCGGGCGGAGCTATTGCCATCATTCGCGTCAACGGTCCTGATTCCATTGCCATTACCGGCAGCATTTTCTCAAAATCTCTCGACAAAGCCGAAGGCAACACCTTGCATTTCGGGCAGATTGTGGATGTGGAGGGCAAGGAACTCGACGAGGTTCTTGTTTCCGTCTTTCGTGCGCCCCACTCTTATACAGGCGAGGACAGCACCGAGATAAGCTGCCACGGCAGTTCTTATATTATACAGAATCTTTTGGAATCGCTCATCTGGGCAGGTGCGCGTCAGGCCGAGCCAGGCGAATTTACGATGCGGGCATTCTTGAACGGCAAGCTTGACCTCAGTCAGGCAGAAGCCGTTGCCGACCTCATCGCTTCCTCAACGCAGGTAACCCACCAGATGGCGATAAGCCAGATGCGAGGACAGTTCAGTCAGGAGCTGAAAGATTTGCAGGGACAACTCCTGCACCTCACCTCTTTGCTTGAACTCGAACTCGACTTCAACGACCAGGATGTCGAGTTTGCCAACCGTCAGCAACTAGTCGAGCTGATGGACAAGATTGACGAACACATTAGCCAGCTGGCTGACTCTTTCCAGACGGGAAATGCTATTAAGAACGGCATTCCTGTTGCCATCATCGGTGCACCCAACGTCGGCAAGTCAACGCTCCTCAACACTCTTGTCGGCGAGGAGCGGGCTATTGTCTCAAATATCCAAGGCACGACGCGCGATCTCATCGAGGACACCATACAAATCGGCGGCATTACGTTCCGCTTCATCGACACCGCAGGCATCCGAAGTACACAAAGCAAGCTGGAACGAATGGGCATAGAGCGTTCCATGCAGGCAGCCGAGAAAGCAAAAATCATTCTCCTATTGACCGAAAGCAACGTGCCATTCCCAGACATTGACTTCAGGGACGACCAAATCGTGCTGCAAGTTATCAACAAGTGCGACATGTCGCTGCCCAGCACGTCCTATCTCTACCATCGCCAGCCCACAGGCCGATTGTTTCACATCTCCGCAGCCACAGGCGACGGAGTGGACGTGCTTCGCCAGGCTTTGGTGAATGAGTCATCCATGCCAACAAACCTTGGCACGACATATACCGTTGTGACAAACGTCCGCCACTACAATGCACTTTGCCAGGCTCTTCAGGCTCTTCAACGTGCAAAACAAGCCTTTGCTAACCACACCCCCACCGACCTCGTCGCCGAAGACCTCCGTCAATGCCTCCACTTCATAGGCGAAATCACAGGCAGCGAAATCACCTCCGACGACGTGCTCAAATCTATATTCAGTTCATTCTGCGTGGGAAAGTGAACCCACTGCAAAGAAAATTATAAAACCTGCAAATATACCGCTGTAAATCGCTTATTTTCAAGTGTTAAAGATTGTTCGGTTATTTGCAGATTTTTGACTTAGGCATTGTCTATTTGCAGATTTTTTCCTAACTTTGTCCCCCAGATGTCCCCCGAGATTACATCAAA
>JAFXZK010000127.1 GCA_017541265.1 Bacteroidaceae bacterium
AGCCCCCTCCCCGCTCCCCCTTTGGGGGAGTGCCTTGCGGACGTATGAGCCGATGAAGGAGATGCCACCGATGGAAACCGTGTCGGCTTGCAAGCCCTCCAGGTCCAGAGCGCCTGGGTCGATGCTGAAGTCCTCGCTCGGCACTATTATATAAGGTATATGCGTCTGCGGCTGAAGCTCCTGCTCGAAGATAATCTGACCGTTCTCGACTCTGTCGAGCCTGTAATACTTTCCCATGCTTGCATCGGGTGCTGTCGGCAGGATAATCGTCGCCATCTGGTCCCGGGTGAAGGTGACAGACTCAACTTCTATCGCCTCCTTTTCCGGCCAAACATTATACAGCACCTCGCCGTCGCGCTCGAAGTGGACGAGCATGGAGCGGTAGTGGCGCTCACCGTATGCCAACGTCTTGGCAAGGTTGGGATTTGGCGGCCCGAAGATACATTCACCGTCATTCCATTCCGTGATACCTATCCCTTGAATGATACGACCACCATTCGTGTCAATGCAGTAACCAAATTCTAAAGCGGGAGCCTTGCCGTCCAAGTCCACATACTTCAATGGACGCACCCCTCCGAAGTCCCCTTCCTTTATTTCATCAATAACGCCATAAAAGAAGTAATAAGGAACAATGCCTGTCGAGCTGGCCTCTAACAAATCCTCGTAATAAAGCCCTTTCCCGACGCTCCAATTAAATTGATATACAGTAGCAGGCGACATTACGCCTTTACTCTCTTCATCATAGATTAACGACACAGAAACATCAGAGCTTGTTTCTTTTATCAATAAAGGAGTACCCATCCATTCTGGGTCATTAGAGAAAACGCATTTATATGTATCTCCCCATTTCTCTGTATAATCTCCCTCCACATGATACTCTATTGTCTCGAAGTTCGGCACCCATGAGTCGCCGACCTTTGAGTACCAGCTGTCATATTTCAAAGTGTCAAGGCGAATCTCTGTCCACTTCGTCCCTTCGGGAAAATACTGTTCTGCCAGAGCCACGATGTTCCCGAAGCCGCTCCAAGGCGAAGTGGCTTTGTACTCTTCTATAGACCCTGCCGGGACATGGAGTGTTGTGGAAGCAATGGGTGTATTATCAAACACCCAGCTGCCTGTGACGGGAACATTGTCTGCCTGACAACAGATATCCTTCAGGTTGCTGCAACCATAGAATGCTGCTTCGCCAATGTAAGTAATGCTACCTGGGATAGTAACAGAGGTCAATGCTGCATTACTATGAAACACATAACTACCGATACTATTCACAGTGTACTCCTGTCCTTCATAACTCAGCTCAGAAGGTATATTCACTTCGCTTTCCCCTGCGTTCTTTCTTATTAGCTTTGCTGTATGCGCAACCTTATCCAAGGTATAAATCGTACCATCTATGCTGACATCCTCTTTGATGTCTTCCAGCGCCAAAGGTTCGCCTTCCGTCAGGCTGACCAGCCCATCGTACCACCAGCACGAGAACCTGAAGCTATTCACTTCTACACCATTTATCGTAAACGAGATATTGTACGGACAGATACAGTCACACTCTTCTTCATCATTGTTAGACCCCACACTGACAGACAGCAAACATGGCATCGTCTCACTGCCGTCTTTCATATTGGATTTCACATCAAAGCCCGATATGCAGCAGTTAGCTTTAAAACCTAACAGTTGCACCGAAAGGATGTCGCCCTCCTTCGTCAGGATAATCGTCCGCCTTTGTTCGTTCTCATTAGCTCGTGCCCGCGTGCCGCGCAGGCAGCCGCTGTTCTGAACATCAGAGACTGCCAATCCTTGAGCATCAACAGCAGTCTGTGCTCCCATCAGGAGCATCAACGCCAAAAATAATAATTTGTTTTTCATAGCAATATCTATTTAGATTGCGTGTTTCTGACCGCAAAATTATGCGTTTCTTGCAAACCGACCAAGAAAAACGAGTCCCAAGTAGTCCCAACTCATGTAAATTTTACCGAAATTACTGTTAGTTGGGACTACTTGGGACTGATTATAGGCACACAGTTGAGGAAAAAAGCTTAACTTTGCAAAGCAATGACAAACAATATCATGTAGAAATATGGGAAAGACAAGATTGCATTTTTTATTGCCCTGCCTGCTGCTGCTTGTACTTTCATGCAAGGACAACCAGGAGGACGAACAGCTGTTGGAGAGCATCGAGCAGACGTGGCAGCTGTGTGAGACCTCACTTTCGGAAGCCGGGGCGCGTGCGGAGGAGCTGGCGGATTCTGTCCATACACCCTCTGAATATGCCCGGCAGAAATACGACCTGCTGACGATTCGCCTGCGGGACAAGAGCTACATCATCCCGTCCTCGCCGGATTCTGCCATCCAAACGGCGTCCTATTTTGAGGGCCGAAAGAACCCAGTGGACAAAGAACGCGCCTATTACTATCTGGGCAGCGCCTACCGCGACCTAAAAGACTATCCCCGGGCTGTGACCTTTTACCTGAAAGCCGCAGAAGAAGCCAGCCGATGCGGGGAAGCCGACACCCTTGTCTGGCAAAACTCCCTGTCGCAATTGAGGTATCTTTGTATGTTGCAGCTCAACTATGAGGAAGAGCTGAATGCGGCACTGCAGACGGTGGAACTGGCAAAGCTGTCGGGGAAGAACCTGGGGTTTTATCTGACTGATGCCGCGACGGCATACGAGCACCTGGGCGACACCCTTCTTTGCCTGCAATACTGCGACCAGTCGTACAGGGTAATCCAGAAGGATTCCTTTTCTCCAAAATACGGAGGAGTACTGGCGTATCTGTTGACCGTTTACACCAAATACAACCACTATGAAATGGTCGATACATTGCTGCGGCACCTGTTGGAGCTTCCGGAAACCCGCCGGCCGCACAACTATGAGTTGAGCCTGGCCAAGACCTATGAGAAGAACAACCGTACGGATTCAGCCATATTCCACTATAAGACCTATTATGATAAGGAAAAGACCATGTCCGGGAGGTACGAGGCATCCGCAGGCCTGCAGCGGTGTTATCTACAGAAAAGAAATTACCGGCTGGCTGCCGAGTGGGGATGCCGCCTGTACGACACCAACGACTCCATCATTGCACGGCGTGCATTCGAAGAGACACAAAGGGCCAGAGACACATACACCTATTACCGCGACAAGGAAAAGGAGCAAGCCATCATCTGGCGCGACGAAGCTCTGGCCAGGCGAAACGGGCGCATCGTATCCTTCTCCGTCATCTCCGGACTTGTTCTGCTCTGCGTCATCTTGGGAGTGCTGCTATTCTACAATTACAGGAAGAAGAAATTCCTGGAGGAAATCTTTGGCAAGGACAAAGAGATACTGGAGCGCTCGAAGGAACTGAAACAACGGGCAATGATAAACAGGGAACTGACGCAGATAGCCCTGATGGACAATGCAACAAACAATGCGGAAAACGTCATAGAGCATTTCCGCAAGGTCTCTGCCGGGCAGGCAAGGCTGAAAGCCAACTCGTGGAGGGAACTGATGACGGCAATAGAGGTTCTGTACCCTGGATTCCTGGAAAAGGTTCAGGGACGGTTCAAGAAAGATATGCGCGAACCGCTGCTCCGCACAATATGCCTGATGAAGATCGGCATGAAGCCCATACAGATCTGCCGGGTGATGGATGCGAAGAAGCAAACAGTATGGAATCGCATCAAACGCGCAGAAGAAACTTGCGGCGACCTGTTGGCCCTCTGACAACACAGCACGTTCCTGTCATTGCTTTGTCATGATGAAGCAATTGCTTGGTCATGATGAAGCAATTGCTTGGTCATGATGAAGCAACGAACACTCCTGCGTGTGTCGCCGGGAAGCTTTACCTTTCACTTTTTTTCGTTGCTCAGGAACTTATAAAAACAGTTAAACTAAAGTGCTGCAGAATTTAGGTGAAAAGTAAAAAATGATAGGTGGACGGGGGAGATAGGCCTCATTTTCACACAAAAATCGCCTGCATCAGTGTGTTGATGCAGGCGATGTGC
>JAFXZK010000128.1 GCA_017541265.1 Bacteroidaceae bacterium
TATGGGAATAAAGACCCCAACCGTGATATAGGAAACTGCTGTTCATCTTTTGTATTTATAGCTTGATCACTACAAATATACAAAAAACAGCGGTTTCCTTCTTTTCCTATTACAATATCACTCGAAATGTCGGATGAACCCAAAATGATATTATCCGAAATGGCTTGCGACCCTATTATGGCCGTATCTATCAATTCCCTTTATCTCTATAATGACCTCATCCGCAAAAGAGGACTTACAAATATTATTGATACGTTTCTTGGCAAGAATGCAAAATATGACGAATCTACAGGTAAATATAAGATAAATGAACTCGCAGACTTTGATGATTATCTAAGGACTAATCCTTTTAACAAGTCAAGTGATATGGCAATATGGCTAAATAAGTTCGTTTACAAAGGTTAAAAACGTGCAGCCTTATCTGTGTTATGGATACAACCTCATTGAGACACTTCGCTGCGAGAATAATGGAGGTGTATCTGAACATGCCTTTAGCGGGTGTGAAGGTATAACAAGTCTAACATTGGGAGAAGAAGTTTCATCAATAGGGGACTATGCCTTCAGTGGCTGCTGTTCCTTGACTGCCATCACTATCCCCAAATCTGTGAATGCCATTGGCAATTATGCGTTCAGCGGTTGCACGGGGCTTGGAACAATTTTGATGGACGACGGCAACACAGAACTGACCTTGGGCAGCAATGGCAGCAGCCCCTTGTTTGCCGGTTGTCCGCTCGATTCCGTTTATATCGGCAGGAACATCACTTATCCCACAGGCAGCAGCAAAGGCTACTCACCCTTCTGCCGCAATACCTCATTGAGGAGCGTACACATCTCGGATGCTGAAACGGAGATAACTCCCAACGAGTTCTACGGTTGCACGAACCTGAAGAATGTGCGCTTGGGCGATGGCATCACAACCATTGGCGACTGGGCTTTCTCTGGTTGCAGCAGCCTCGACTTCTTTAGCTTTGGTTCAAGCGTAGAAAGCATAGGAAAGGAAGCATTCTCGGATTGTTCTACTATGACCAAACTTATAAGCAAAGCCGCTATACCTCCCATTTGTGGCACACAAGCCCTTGATGACATTAACAAGTGGGAGTGTACGCTTCTTGTTCCAGATGAGAGCCTGGCATTATATCAAGCCGCAGACCAGTGGAAAGAGTTCTTCTTTATGGATATAGACCCAGACGGCATAGCCTCTCCTAAATCCTCCCCTGAAGGGAAGGACTCCCCCGGAGAGGCTTATGACCTAAGCGGACGGCAAATTGTAAATGGTAAATTCTTGGATGCTTTAGCACCAAGGCGCGATTGTAGTCGCGGAAGGTCAAATGGTCAAATGCCCAGGGGCATCAACATCATCCGCATGAGTGACGGAAGCGTTAGAAAGATACTAAGAAAACAAGAAAAAAGGAAATAAAGAAAGAAGACGACAAGAAAGCTTGGTGGCAGGTTTGCTTTGGTGCGAGGCCTGTCACTTTTTTGTTCTGAAAGGAGGATTCTTCACTTTTCAACTATTAATCCTTTCACCTTTTCTCCTTTTATTTTTTCATTTTCTCATTTTTTATTGTACCTTTGCAGCGTAATCCATAAAAACCAACGAAAGATGAGACGAATCCTTGTTTTCTTGTTTTCTTATTTCCTTGTCCTTGCCTGTCAGGCCGACGCGCTGACGTTGAAGGACCTCACAGGCGGTGTCTATTCAGCAAAAGGCATCTATGGCGTGACGCCGCTGCTCGATGGCGAGAGCTACAGCCAGCTCTCCGGCGACGGCAAGCAGATTGTCGCCCACAGCTTCCGTACAGGCAAAGAGACCGGCGTGCTCTTCGATGTGAACAACATCAAGAACCGCGTCAAGCTTGACCGCATCGACGGCTATCAGATGAGTCCCGACGAGAAGAACATCCTCGTGCGCACAGAGACGAAGGGCATCTACCGTCACAGCAAAACGGCAGAGTACTATATATATAATGTAAAGAACCGCACCCTTGCCCACCTCAGCGAGGGCGGGCCGCAGGAGCAGCCTCTCTGGAGCCGCGACGGCACGATGGTGGCTTTTGTCCGCGACGGCAACCTCTTCCTCGTCAAGCTCCTCTTCAACAACAGCGAGAGCCAAATCACTAAGGACGGCGAGTTCAACAAGGTCATCAACGGCAAGCCCGACTGGGTGAACGAGGAGGAGTTCTCCTTTGCCCGTGCCTTCGACTTCAATGCCGACAACACGATGCTGGCATGGATTCGCTATGATGAGACCGAAGTGCCGATGTTCAGCTTTCCCTGGTACAAGGGCATGAACCCGGAGAAAAAGGCGTATGCCGACTATCCAGGTTCCTACGACTACAAGTATCCCATTGCAGGAGCAAGGAACTCGACGGTGAGCGTCCATAGCTTCGACATCAAGAGCCGTGCCATCCGCAAGATGCAGCTCCCCATCCCCTCGGACGGCTATGTGCCGCGCATCTTCTTCACCGACGACGCGGAGAAGCTGCTCATCCTCACCCTCAACCGTCATCAGAACCAGCTCGACATCTATCTGGCCAATCCGAGGAGCACAGAGTGCCGCGTCATCGTGCGCGAACAGGCGGAATGCTATGTGCCGGAAGATGCACTCAAAGCCTTTAAGGTGACATCCGACGGGTTTGTACTGATGAGTGAACGAAGCGGTTATAAGCACCTCTATCTCTATGACTTAAACGGAACACTGAAGCGTCAGCTCACGAGCGGTTCCTTCGAGGTTCGCAGCTTCTATGGCTACGACAGCAAGACCGGCACTACCTTCTTTGCAAGCAACCAGGAGAGTCCGCTTCGCCAAAGTATCTATAAGAGCGACAGCAAGGGTAAGCTGACACGACTCAGCACCTCGCAGACGGGATGGAACAGCGCCATCTTCAGCAACGGCTGCCGCTACTACATGAACACTTGGAGCGACCTCAACACACCTTCTGTCACTACGCTTTGCGATGCTTCGGGGAAGGAATTGGCGACACTCGAGGACAATGCCGCCCTGCGCCAAAAGCTTGCTGGCTTGAGGCTCGGCGAACGCAAGTTCTTCACCTTCACCACCGCCGACGGCGTACAGCTCAACGGCTTCATGGTGCTGCCTGCCAACTTCAGCGAAAGCAAGAAGTACCCGGTCGTGATGTACCAGTACAGCGGTCCAGGCAGTCAGCAGGTTGTGGATAGCTGGAGTGCCGGCAACATGGGCGGCTGCCTCTACGAGCAGTACTTGGCGCAGGAGGGCTTCATCAGCGTTTGTGTTGATGGCCGCGGCACAGGCGGACGGGGTAGGGACTTCGAGCAGTGCACCTACCTCAAGATTGGTCAGCTCGAGAGTCACGACCAGGTGGAAACTGCCGTTTGGCTCGGTCAGCAGCCGTATGTCGATAAGGAGCGTATTGCTATATGGGGCTGGAGCTATGGCGGCTTCAACACCCTGATGAGCATGAGCGAAGGCCGTCCCGTCTTTGCTTGCGGCGTTGCTGTCGCGGCTCCCACCAGTTGGCGCTACTACGACAGCATTTATACTGAACGCTTTATGCGTACCCCGAACGAGAACGGAAGCGGCTACGACGTCTGTCCCATCAGCCGTGCCTCGAAGCTAAGCGGCAAGTTGCTCCTCGTTCATGGAATGGCCGACGACAACGTCCACTTCCGCAATGCAGCAGAATACACAGAAGCCCTCGTACAGGCAGACAAGGACTTCCGCGAGCTGACCTACACCAACCGCAACCACAGCATCTATGGCGGCAACACGCGCAACCACCTCTTCCGCCAGATAACGCAGCACTTCGTGGAAAGTATGAAGCAGAAGTAAAAATCTTTAATCCCTAATCTCTGTTCTTTAATCTTTTTTTCGTACCTTTGCACACGCAAAGCCTCCTCCCAACCCCTAAAGGGAAGGGGCGGTAAATGACAAAATGGTAAATGCCTAAAAGGTAAATGTGAGATGAAGGTTGCTGTAGTGAAATACAATGCAGGGAACATCTTTTCCGTCGTTCACGCTCTGCAAAGAATGGGCGTGGAGCCTCTGCTGACAGACTCTCCGGAGGAGCTGCGCAGTGCCGACAGAGTCATCTTCCCTGGTCAGGGCGAGGCATCGAGTGCAATGCACTATCTGCGTGAGCGGGGGCTGGACAAGGTTATCCCTTCCCTCACACAACCTGTCCTGGGCATCTGCATCGGGCAGCAACTGATGTGCCGCCATTCGGAAGAAGGAGATGTGGATTGCCTTGGCATCTTCGACGCAGAAGTCAAGCGCTTCGTGCCGCTTCGCCACGAGGACAAGGTACCGCACATGGGGTGGAATGGTATAACAGCCCCCTCTCCGCTCCCCCTTTGGGGGAGTACCACTTCCGCCAATTCCATTCAACTGTTTAAGGCACTCCCCCAAAGGGGGAGCGGGGAGGGGGCTACTCCCTTCGTCTATTTCGTCCACAGCTACTATGTCCCTGTCTGCAAGCATACGGCAGCAATCACCGAATACATCCATCCCTTTAGCGCAGCAATGCACAAAGATAACTTCTACGCCACGCAGTTCCATCCGGAGAAGAGTGGGGCAGTGGGCCAACAGATACTAAGGAACTTCCTGGAGACCCCCTAACCCCCTTTAGGGGGAAATAATATAGTAAATCGTAAAATTGTAAATTTATTGTAAATTGTAAATCGTCAAATTGTAAATGGAACTGGTTCCAGCAATAGACATCATTGAAGGCAAGTGCGTACGTCTAACGAAAGGTGACTACGACACGAAGAAGGTCTATGGCGACCCGCTTGAGATGGCCCAGCAGTTCGAGGACTTGGGCATGCGTCGCCTGCATGTTGTCGATTTGGACGGCGCCAAGAGCAAGCATGTGGTAAACATTGCGGCACTCAAGGCTATCACGACTCATACAAACCTCGTCGTCGATTTCGGCGGAGGTGTGAAGACGGATGAAGACCTTGTAATGGCATACGAGGCAGGAGCCGCAATGGTGACGGTAGGAAGCATTGCCATTACTGACCCAGACCGCTACCTTGGCTGGCTCCAGAAGTATGGTGCAGACAAGCTCATACTTGGTGCTGATGTGAGGAACGGAATGGTCTCTATCAACGGCTGGAAGGAGGATTCGGACGTCAGGCTCGAGGACTTCCTGCTTCGCTATATGGCAGCAGGCACGAAGAATGTGCTCTGCACGGAGATAAGCCGTGACGGCACGCTGGAAGGACCTGCCATCGAACTCTACAAGAGCATCATGGCTCGATACCCCGAATGTTATCTCATTGCAAGCGGAGGCGTGGGCAGCACGGAAGACATCCTTGCCCTCGAAGCGGCTGGCATCCCTGCCGTCGTCTTCGGCAAAGCATACTATGAAGGAAAGATAAGTCTCTCCCCAGCCCTTCTTAAAAGGGATGGGAGGAAAAGCAAAATTGTAAATTGTAAATTGTCAAATAGTAAATTAACGAGTTGTTAGCAAAGCGAATCATACCTTGTCTCGATGTCAAAGACGGTCAGACCGTCAAGGGCACGAACTTCCTGCAACTCCGGCAGGCAGGCGACCCCGTGGAGCTTGGCAAGATATACAGTCAGCAAGGGGCAGACGAACTGGTCTTCCTCGACATCACCGCCAGCCACGAGGGCCGCAAGACCTTTACAGACATGGTGCAGAAGGTTGCTGCAGAGATAGACATCCCCTTTACCGTTGGCGGCGGTATCAGCGAACTTCGCGACGTGGAGCGAATGCTTTTAGCTGGAGCCGACAAGATAAGCATCAACAGCGCTGCCCTGCGAAGACCAGAACTCATCGATGAGATTGTCCGTCACTTCGGCAGTCAGGTTTGCGTCGTAGCCATCGACGCAAAGCAAGAAGACGATGGGGCATGGACCTGCTACCTCAATGGCGGGCGCATCCCAACGGAACGCGACCTCTTTGAGTGGGCAAGGGAAGTGAACGACCGAGGAGCTGGAGAGATACTCTTCACGAGCATGAACCACGACGGCGTGAAACAAGGCTTTGCTTGCGAAGCTCTCTCGCGACTCGCCTCGGAACTTACCATTCCCGTCATTGCAAGCGGCGGCGCTGGACGCATGGAGGACTTCCGCGACGTCTTTGCCCAAGGTCATGCCGATGCAGCCCTTGCCGCCAGCGTCTTCCACTTCGGGCAAATCAGCATACCAGACCTCAAGGAATATCTAAGGAAAGAAGGAATAAATGTACGACCCCCTGTCCCCCTTTCGGGGGAATAATTATGAATTGAGAATTATGAATTGTGAATTAAAGATAGATTTCAATAAGTGCGGCGGCCTCGTGCCTGCCATCATTCAGGATGCAACGACGAAAGCCGTGCTGATGCTCGGCTATATGAACGAGGAGTCGCTCAGGAAGACAGAAGAGACTGGACTCGTCACCTTCTTCAGCCGTTCGCGCCAGTGCCTTTGGACGAAAGGCGAGACGAGCGGCAACTATCTGCATGTGGTCAGCATCAAGAGCGACTGCGACAATGATACGCTCCTCATCCAAGCTCATCCCGACGGACCTACCTGCCACACAGGTACCGATACCTGCTGGGGTGAGGAGAACAAGCCCAATCCCTTGCTTTTCCTCTCCGAGCTGCAGGACTTCATCGAGAAGCGCCACGAGGAAATGCCCGAAGGCAGCTACACTACTTCGCTCTTCAAGGACGGTTTGAACCGCATGGCACAGAAGGTCGGCGAAGAGGCTCTGGAACTTGTCATTGAGGCCACGAACGGCACCAACGAGCGTCTCATCTACGAAGGCTCGGACATGCTCTACCACCTCATCGTGCTCCTCACCAGCAAAGGCCTCCGCATTGAGGATATGGCTGCGGAGCTGATGGAACGGCATAACCCCGGATGGAAGAAACATTGAAAATAAAAACAGAATGGAAAGGAATGGAAAAGAAGTTATCGGCCTATCGGCCTTGGAAGTTAAAAGGACAATACTCCTGTGTCCGAAACTGTCGTCCCTTTATCTTCCCTTCAATTCCTTTTAACTTCCCTTCAATTCCATGTAAATTGTAAATCGTCAAATCGTAAATGAAAGGATGATACTTAACTATAAAGACGTTGACATCTATCAAGGCGAACACCTTGTGCTTGGCAAAGTGAATCTCTGCGTGGAGGAAGGCGAGATGGTCTATCTCACTGGTCCTGTAGGCAGCGGTAAGTCATCGCTGCTCAAGAGCATCTATGGTGAACTGCCTATCGAGATAGGTAGTGCCGAAGTGCTTGGCTTCAATATGATTAAGTTCAAAACCAAGCATCAGCCTGCTCTTCGTCGGCAGATGGGCATCGTCTTCCAAGATTTCCAGCTCTTGCCCGACCGCACCGTTCATCGTAACCTCGACTTCGTGCTTCGCTCCACGGGTTGGAAGCGAAAGGAAGACCGCGATAGGCGCATCGTGGAAGTGCTTGAGATGGTGAAGCTCGGTGACAAAAGGGACAAGTTCATCTATGAGCTATCGGGTGGCGAGCAGCAGCGCATCTGCATTGCCCGTGCCATCCTTAACAACCCGAAGGTCATCCTTGCAGACGAACCGACAGGCAACCTTGACGCAGAGAACGGCGAACTCATTCTGGCTCTGCTCGACGAGATACGCCGCCAGAACAATACCGCCATCATCTTGAGCACGCACAACTTGCTGTGGCCCGAGTACTTCCCAGGTACCGTCTATCGCTGTGCCGACGGAAGCCTCACCCCTGCGCTCTCCGAGGGGAAGGGGAATTCTTAACTCTTAACTCTTAATTCTTAATTAGATAATCATGAAAGTATTGAAGTTTGGTGGCACTTCCGTAGGGTCGCCGCAGAGAATGCAAGACGTATCCAAACTCATTACCGAGGACGGAGAAGCCAAGGTCGTTGTCCTCTCCGCCATGTCGGGTACGACAAATACACTTGTGGAAATCTCCGATTACCTTTATAAGAAGAATCCAGAAGGAGCCAACACCATCATTAACCTGCTTGAACAAAAGTACATAGAGCATGTTGGCAGTCTCTATCGTACCGAAGAAGTTAAGCATAAGACGATGAAGTTCCTGCACGAAGAGTTCGATTACCTTCGCTCTTTTACCAAGGTTCACTTCACATCCTTCGAGGAGAAAGTCATCTTGGCACAGGGGGAGATAATCAGCACCAATATGGTCGCCAACTATCTGCAGGAATGCGGCGTCAAGACACTCCTCATCAATGCCCTTGACATTATCCGCACCGACAAGAATGCAGAACCCGACATGAACTACATCAAGGAGAAGACCACAAAGGTGCTCGAGGGCAATCCCGGCTATCAGATTTACGTTACGCAGGGCTTCATCTGCCGCAATGCCTACGGAGAGATTGACAACCTGCTGCGAGGCGGTAGCGATTACAGTGCCTGCCTCATAGGTGCCGCCATCGGGGCAGAGGAGATTCAGATATGGACGGATATCGACGGTATGCACAACAACGACCCTCGCTTTGTGGAGCATACGGAACCTGTGCGCCAGCTCTATTTCGAGGAGGCTGCCGAGCTTGCCTACTTTGGCGCGAAGATACTGCATCCCACTTGCATTCAGCCAGCCAAGTTCGCCCGTGTGCCTGTGCGTCTGCTCAACACGATGGACCCCAAAGCTCCGGGCACCATCATCAACAACGACTTCCAGCGCGGCATCATCAAGGCTGTTGCTGCTCGCGACGGCAACATCTGCATCCAGATAAACAGCAGTCGGATGCTCCTTGCCTACGGCTTCCTGCGCAAAGTGTTCGAGATTTTCGAGACCTACAAGACCAGTATCGATATGGTCTGCACGAGCGAGGTGGGCGTGAGCGTCACCATCGACAACCGCAATCACCTGGACGACATCGTCAACGAGCTGAAGAAGTACGGCACGGTGAGTGTCGAAGAGGATATGTGCATCATCTGCGTCGTGGGTGACTTGGCAAGCGACAACGTCGGCTTCGAGACCAAGGTCGCATTGGCATTAAAGGACATTCCTGTACGCATGATAAGCTATGGCGGTTCGCCGCACAATATCTCCTTCGTTGTCAAAGCGGGGAACAAGAAGCGCACCCTCCAAGCCCTTAGCGACACCCTTTTTAAATAATCGCACAGCCCCCAAGTCAACACAACAGGGAGTGTTGATTGCTTGGTCATGACAAAGCAATTGCTTCATCATGACCAAGCAAGTGCTTCATCATGATAAAGCAACGACCGCTACATGCAGTTTTCTTCCCCCCATCCAGTAATGTCAATTACAAAAGAGTGGGGGGGTACTTATGATGTGTTGAGGTTTCAGCGGATTGCCCCTAACAATGGTGTAACTTGCTCTGGACTTGCGCCAAGTTTGATGGCTGTCTTACAGTCTTGCTGAGCCAGTTTTTTCTTCTTCATCGTCAAATAGAGCGAGGCACGGGTGAGGTAGCATTCGGGATTCTTCGGCTCAAGTTCAAGGGCGCTTTCAATGTCCTTCATGGCTTTTTCGTATTCCTTCCGTTCGGTATACAATCCGCTGCGGGCCAGGTAGTGGCGGACATGAGTGGGGTGGAACTGCACAAGGGCGTCGAGCTGCTCCATTGCCTCGCGAGGCCTGCCGTCCTTGCTGTTCAGGATAGCCAGGCCAAGCCGTCCATCTTCGTGCATCGGGTTGATTTCGAGGAGGTGCTTGTAATCAGCACGCGCCTCTTTGTAACGCCTTTGTTGAGAATAGATGTAAGCACGAAAGAAGAGGGCTTCTTCGTTATCCTGCTCGGCAGTAAGGACTTCATTGTAATCAGCCAAAGCCTTCTCCTCGTTGTTCAGCTGCAAATAAAGTGAAGCGCGGCCAAGACGCAAATCGGGCGAAGAGGGGGAGAACTCCATGCCATTGCCGTATGCCTCTAAAGCCTTGTCGTTCTGTCCCTGGCGTTGGTATATTTCGCCCAAGTACTGATAAAGGATTGCATTGGACTTCCTTGTAGGGTCGAGGTTCAGAGTCTCGTGAATCATCAGCTCTGCCTTCTGCAGGGAATCCGCAGCCAAGGCCGATACGATGGAGCGTACATTCTGCTCGTAGGTCTGGGCGTGAAGTTGAGGATAAGATAATATGAGAATAAGAAAATAAAGAGCTTTCTTCATCCCTGATTGCCTACATTTCTTATTTCCTTTCGATGGTCTGCTCTCTATCAGGGCCGACTGAGACGATGGTGATGGGTGTGCCTGTAACCTTCTCGATGTAGGCAATGTAGTCCTTGAGCTGCTTCGGGAACAGGCTCTCGCTGGTCAGCTGTGTGAGGTCGGTCTGCCAGCCGGGCAATGTTTCATAGACAGCCTGCCAGCCCTCGGTGTCGTAGGGCATCTCGTCGGTCGTGATGCCGTTCTTGGTGTACTTGGTGCAGACCTTTATTTCGGCAAAGTCGTCGAGCACATCGCTCTTCATCATGATGAGCTGTGTGACGCCGTTTATCATAATGGCATAGCGGAGGGCAACGAGGTCGAGCCAGCCGCAACGACGGTTACGGCCTGTCACGGCTCCGTACTCATGACCTATCTCGCGTATCTTGTCGCCCGTCTCGTCGAGGAGTTCCACAGGGAAGGGGCCGCTGCCGACGCGGGTGGAGTAGGCCTTGAAGATGCCGAACACCTCGCCGATGGCATTAGGCGCAACGCCTAGACCTGTGCAGACGCCGCCGCTCACGGTATTTGAGGAAGAGACGAAGGGGTAGGTGCCGTGGTCGATGTCGAGCATTGTGCCCTGCGCTCCCTCGGCAAGCACGCTCTTCCCTTCCTTCAGGGCTTTGCCAAGCTCTATCTCGGTGTCGGTGAGGGGGAACTGGCGCATGTAGTCAATGCCCTGCATCCACAGCTTCTCCTCGTCCGTGATGTCGTAATCCGTATAGTTGAGGTCGCGCAAAGTCTGCTCGTGGCGATTCTTGAGAGTCTTGTACTTCTCCTCGAAGTTCTCAAGGATGTCGCCCACGCGAAGCCCTGTGCGGCTTGCCTTCTCGCTATAGGTGGGGCCAATGCCCTTGCCTGTTGTGCCGACCTTGTTCTTGCCCTTGGCAGCTTCGTAAGCGCGGTCGAGGACGCGATGAGTGGGCAGGATGAGGTGAGCGCGCTTGCTGATGTGCAGACGGCTCTTGAGGTCATAGCCAGCTTCCTCAAGCTCTTTGGCTTCCTGCATGAAGAGGTCGGGAGCAATGACACAGCCGTTGCCGATGATGTTGAGCTTGCCTTCGTCGAAGATGCCGCTTGGAATGCTGCGAAGCACAAACTTCTTCCCGTCGAAGATGATGGTGTGTCCGGCATTGGGACCGCCTGCGAAGCGTGCCACTATATCGTATTTGGGCGTGAACACATCCACGACCTTTCCTTTTCCTTCGTCACCGAAAACGATGCCGAGCAAGGCATCCACTTTACCTTTTCCCATTTTTGATCTTATCCTGTTTGATTTGTTTCTGTTTCTTTCTGGCCTCTTGCCGGTTCTTTGCCTGGCATTTGCGGCAAAGGCCATGCATATAGACAAGCTTGTCCTCGATGTTGAAGTAGCGGACATGCAGGTTCTGCAGGGCGAGCCTTGCTGTGCTGGCTGAAACCCGCGCAATGGTGTTGCACTGCCGGCAGATGACGTATGCCTTTGGGTTGCAGTCGGTTCGCATCTCGTAGTGTGCTGCAATGGCTAACGGGTGCTTGATAACCAAGCCCGCATCGCAGAACAGCTCCATCGTGTTGAAGAGCGTCGCGCGGCTCACCTGGAACTTCGCATGTTCGTTCATCAGCTGCATGAGCGCATCAATGGTGAAGATGCCTTCCGCCAGACTCGCTACACGCAGTATCTCATAGCGTTCAGGGGTCTTGCGCATGGCTTTCTCTTCCATGTACTGGGTCAGCCGGTCGTAGGGCGATGCGAGGGGCTGACCTTGCCGAGCTATCGTTTCACGCTTCTTGTCCATATCTAAAGTGCAAAGGTACGAAATTTAGTCCATAGTTCATAGTTCATAGTTCATAATTTTTCCTTTCATTCTGTTTTCTTAACATTCCAAACTATTAACTTTGAAGAACTATAAACTCTCATAGGGCATCTTTGAGTGCTTGAATGGCTTTTCTTAGGTGCAGATTTGCCTGTGGCAGCAAGCTTGTTGTCTTGTTGTCGAGGAAGTGCTGCTCTTCTTCGCTGAACACGGCACCCCGCACAAGCAGATGGCGCAGGCAGAGGCAGGCGCAGACGGACGGAAGGGGCTTCCCTGCCGCAATCCATGCCATGCAGACCTCTTTGGCGCAGCTTGTCTTGGGCAGGAGCATCATGGCCATCACTTGTGCCTCTTCTGCCGTCAGCATCGTGTCTGCCCATGCGTTTGCCCTTTCTTGTGTGAATGTTTCGGACGGCATGAGCATAATGGCAAGCAGTCTTGTCTCGCGGATGTTCTGCTGCCATAGCTGACAGGCAAGCTCTGCATCGCGGGGAAACTCTTCGGCAATGGTGCGAAGCCTGGGCAGCTCGACACCAAAGATGAGCTTGAAGGGCATCCCTGCCTCCCTCATACGGGCAGAGAGTATGCCGTTCATGCTGGCTCGCAGCTCCTGCTTTATTTCATTGACCATTTTAACCACGGACTATAAACTATGAACTATGGACTATGAACTATGGACTATGGACTATGAACTATGAACTATGGACTATGAACTATGAACTATAACGTCCTGTATTGCTGGCTGTAGCGAAGCATCTGCAGGTCGTAGGCTTCATCGTAGGAGACGGTTACGTCCGTGATGTTTCCCTCTTCGTCGCGGACAAGTTCATACCTCGGATTGATGAAGCCTTTATAGGGTGCAAGGTTGAGTCGCTTGTAGCGTTCGCGAATCTCATGGTGCAGCTCTGCATCGAGTTTATTGCCGTATTGCTCGACCAGCTGCCGTGCTGCCTCATAGTCGCCTTCGCTCTTGATGCGCTGCACTTCTGCCAGCAGTTCCCCGAAGGCCTTCCGAAGCAGGCGATAGTCGCTGATGCGGACAAAATGCTTGCCGCCCTCTTCTGTAATCTGCACCGCTTCTGGATAGTTCTTGAGTGTCCAGCGGCTGATGAGCGCACGGTTGCGCATGTGCGCTTCCTCTATCTGCTGGCCTTCCGCTATGCGAACCATTTGCGTCAGCAGGCCGTTCATCAGGTAGCTGTAGTACTGCGACTTATAGGCTTCGCCGTTTGGTGTCAACCCTAATTCAACGAGCTTCGGGTCGGCGATATAGTAGAGGCCGAAGAGGTCGGCGCGGGCTTCCTCGATTGTGCTGCCGTAGGCACGAAGCGCATCTGCATCAACACCGGGTAGGAGCTGACCGCTTCCGTGACCAAGACATTCGTGAAGGTCGGTGTGCAGGTCGTCGCAGGCGTCACCATATTTGTCAATGAGCTGGCGCGTTTCCTCGTCGATGACGAACTCTTCGCGCATCCCGGAGCCTTTAGCGGCCATGTTATAGGCACGGGTCAAGTTGGCAATCGTCACGCTCTTGCTGCCATATTCTTCCCTAATCCAGTTGCTGTTCGGCAGGTTGATGCCGATGGCACTGCTCGGGTAGAGGTCGCCTCCAAGCATAGCCGCACTAATGACCTTTGCGCTGATGCCTTTGCACTCCTTCTTCTTGAAGTGTTCATCTACAGGTGAGTGATTTTCAAACCATTCGGCATTGTCACTTAAAGTTTTGGCTCTGCGTGTCGCGTCGTGGTCGATGATGTTTACATAGCCCTCCCAGCTTGCCTTTAGGCCGAGCGGGTCGCCATAGACTTCCGTGAAGCCGTTAGTGAAGTCAACCTCGCCTTCCGTCTCTTCAACCCAAAGGATGGCGTACTCGTCGAAGGTCGTTAGGTTGCCTGTCCGATAAAAATCTATGAGTTTGTCAATGACGGCTTGTTGCTTGGTGTTCTCAGCATGCTGACGTGCCTGGCGTAGCATGTCGCAGATGCGGTCGATGGCCTCTCCGTAGAGTCCTCCGCTGTGCCACACATTCTCGAAGAGCGAACCGTCGGCTTTGCGCTCCAGACGGCTGTTCATGCCGAGCATTGGCGGTCGCTCGGCGGAAACCTTTTTCTTCTGCTCTGCATAGAAAGCCTCTGCTTCGGCTTGGGTGATGCCCTTTGCATAGTAGTTGCAGGAGGAGGTGAGCAGCAGGTCTTCGCCGTCTGCCTGGTTGACGCGCTTGGGCATCACGTCGGGGTTGAAGATAAGGTCTTCGATTTGACGAGTTGACAATCGAGCAATTTGACAATTTGACAATTGAACAATTTGACGATTTGACAATTGGGAATGTAGGAACTCGCGACTGAACCCTGGCTCAAACTTCTGGCAGCTGTAGTGATGATGGATGCCATTGGAGAACCAGACCCGTTTCATATAGACGACGAATGCCTGCCAGTCTGCATCGTCCTTCGGACCGTCGTAGTGCGTATAGACGGCTTCCAGCACCTCGCGAAGCTGCAGGCCATAGCGACAGTTCTGGTCCCAGAGAATGTCCCGCCCCAGGAGTGCTGCTTCCGCAAGGTAATAGACCAGCAGCTTCTGGCGCAAGGGTAGGCCGTCAAAGCCCGGCACCTCGTAACGCAGAAGCTGTAAGTCGGCAAAACGTTCGTCGGTGCAATTCAACATTGATTGTTGAGTTTGTATTCCTTCGGCGTTATTCCGCATTGGCGGTAGAATGTTGCATAGAAGCTTTGGCGTGTGGAGAAGCCGACGTTGATGGCTATGTCTTCCATTGTCATCTTGTCGAAATGGCTGTCCTGCAGCATGTATTTCGCTTCCTGAATACGCATCCCGCCCACCAGTTGCGCGTAGTTCTGCTGGAAGCGCATATTGATGACTGCGCTGATTTGGCGCATATTGGCCCCAATGTCTTTTGCAAGTTGCCTGGCAGAGTATTTCGGGTCACGATACTTCTTCTCGACCATCAGCTTCATGATGATTTCCTTTGCAATCTCTTCGACTAATGTCGGGTTGACAGAATTTCGATAGGAGAGCGTCTTTACCTTTTCCTTCTTAGGGATGATGTTGTATTTTGCCATATACTATTTATTTAAGTTTCGCTTGTTACATTTTTGGGGGAGTTATAGAAGTAAAAGAAGTTAGCTCGCTTCGCTCACTTGGGGAAGTTAAAAGACAATAGTTTTTGTGGCAGAACCAGCTTGCCTGAAAGCACACCGCATCCGAAGGGTATCGTCCTTTAACTTCTTTAACTTCATTAACTACTTTAACTTCCGAAATTATTTCTTAATTATTTCAATGAGTATTTCCGGGTCGTTGGTTGTGATGATGTCGATGCCGGGCATCCCTGCAAAGCGGCTCAATGCCTCTTCGCCATCGACCGTCCATACGTTGACCTCCAGCCCGAGCTTCTTTGCCTCGAGCGGCCAGTCGGGATGCTTGTCGAAGGTACCCATGTTGTAGTCGATGCCGGTCAGTCCCATGTCTTTGATTTCTTGTGGCGTGAGGTCGCCGTTCAGATAGGCAACCTTAGCGTCTGGAGCCAGCTCGTGGAGCCGCTTGCAGGCATTCTTGCTGAAGGATATGTAGTCGGTTCTGGAGGCAAGCCCAAGCATGTTCACCAGCTCAACGGACATTTCGGAGATGCGGGCGTCGCGCTTGGCATTGCGATGCGGCTTCACTTCAAAGATGAGGCGGCAGTCAGGCCAGCGCAGCGCTTCGGTCAGGTATTGCTGCAGGGTAGGGATGAACTCGCCGTTCTGCAGGCGGTGGTTCATGAGCGTGGCGTAAGTCGTGTCCTCGATGCGTATGCCGTCCACCGTCGCATCGTGAAAGACAACGGGCACGCCGTCTGCCGTCAGCCAGACATCAAACTCGCTGCCCCAGCAACCCACGCTGGCTGCCTTCTGAAACGAGGTGATGGAATTCTGGGCGCTGCCTTCCATGCGCCAATAGCCGCGATGCGCTACGACATGAGGCTGGGACAAAACAGCGAGGGAGCACAAGAATAGAAAGAATGTGGCAAAATGTCTTACCATAATAATAGCGTAGTTTAGGGTTTCTTGATGCAAAGGTAATGTTTTTGTTTTATTTTTACAAAATAAATGTCATAAAAGTGTTCTCATGGGTGTAGTTCAGCAAAAAAGCCTTATCTTTGCATCAAGAAAACATGAGGAAAAGGAATGGAACGCATCATTCTTGGTATTGACCCGGGCACGAGCATCATGGGCTATGGTGTCCTTCGCGTCGAAGACAAAAAAGCCGAGATGCTTGCATTGGGTGTCATCGACCTTCGCAAGTTCGCCGACCCCTATCTCAAGCTCGGACACATCCATGAGCGTGTGTGCAGCATCATCGAAGGCTACTTGCCGGACTGTATGGCAATCGAGGCGCCTTTCTTCGGCAAGAACATCCAGAGTATGCTCAAGCTGGGACGTGCCCAGGGCGTTGCCATTGCCGCAGCCATCCAGCGCCAAGTGCCTATCACGGAATATGCTCCGTCGAAGATTAAGATGGCCATTACGGGCAACGGCAATGCCAGCAAGGAACAGGTGGCGGATATGCTGCGGCGTATGTTGCATGTCGAGAAGGAAGAGATGGGCAAATTCCTTGATGCGACCGACGCCCTTGGTGCCGCCTATTGTCATTTCCTGCAGATGGGCAAGCCCGAAACCGACCACAAGTATCGCGGCTGGGCAGACTTCGTGAAGAAGAACAAAGAGAGAGTAGCAAACCCTGTTGCAAAGCAAACAGAAGAAGGCGGATTGATAAGTTCAACGAAATAACCGCGTGCTTCATCGGGCAACTAAGCGTGCTTCATCGGGCAACTTAACGTGTTGCGTTGGGCCACGCAACGTGGAGTGTTTGCCACAACTCCCAGTGATGTTTTTAGTCGAATGTATTTTACCTGTCACCTGTCACCAATAGGTCTTAACGGTCTGACTGTTAGCAGCAGCTAACACGGGTGACAGGTAGCTTTTCACCTGTCACCACTTGTCGCTCTCGTAATTCTCTGATAATTAAAACTATGCAAGGCAAGGTGACAGGTGACGGGTGTTTTTTAATTTCTTTATGCATTCGTTTTATCGTACTCGCTTCTGCCAGCCATTACTCTCGCTTTTCCTTCGCTTCGCCCATACTGTTCACATACTTTTCCATTGTTAACTCTCTTTAGTAATTCAAAAAAATCCAAAAATTATTTTTGTGCAGCCTACATACAGCCTGAAAGTGTAGCCAACAAGGCGTGTTTCGTGGGACATGTAGGCTGTTTGCCAATGCGGCACAACTTCTCATGCATGTATGTATGTACCTTGCGAAAACTTTGTAGATTTCTTTGATGCGCTGACTTGTGTGTCGAAAAAAAGTTGTAAATTTGCACCATGAATCATAATGCGACAACAATGATAAATAATTCGTCATCAATGATTAAGATAGAGAACGGCGTTCCGCGGCACCCGCTTTGGCGGATGGCGGAGCCTGTCAATTTGGAGATAAACAGGGGGGAGCAGATTGCCATTGTTGGCGATAATGCTGCGGGAAAGTCGCGCCTCGTGGAAATCCTGACGGGGCATTATCCTTTGCTCTTAAACGAGGTGCAGTATGACTTCTCGCCCAGCACTTCACGCCTCGTCAGCGATAACTTGAAGTACATCTCCTTCCGGGATTCCTACGGAGACCAAGACGGCACTTACTATTATCAGCAACGCTGGAACCAGCACGACATCCCCGACGATATGCCGAAAGTGAAGGACAGCCTCTCCCGACCCCTCCAGAGGAGGGAGGAATGGATGCGACTGTTCTCTCCTCTATTTGAGGAATTAGGGGAGGCTACGCTTATCTCTTTGAGCAGCGGCGAATTGCGGAGGTTCCAGATGGCGAAGGCACTTGCCTCCAATCCCCGTGTGCTTATCCTCGACAACCCCTTCATCGGCCTTGATGTCCAGGCGCGGACTGATTTCCGGGACTTGCTCGAAACGCTGACCCGCGAGACAGACCTCCTCGTCATCCTTGTCCTGAGCAAGCGCGACGATATTCCCAACTTCATCACACACGTCCTGCCTGTCGAGGGCTTGCGTTTGTTACCTAAGATGACACTTGCGGAGTATCGTGAGCAATATGCCGCCGTTCCTCGTCCAGAACTTGGCGAAGAGGTGAAGCAATGGATTGCCAGTCTGCCTGTCCGCGACCTCTCTAAATCAGACTTCTACCCTGCATCGGGAGGCGAGATACTGCGTTTCAGGGATGTCAGCATCCGTTATGGCGACAAGACTATTCTGAAGCCTCTCAATTGGACTGTGCATGAAGGGGAGCGATGGGCTTTGAGCGGTCCCAACGGCTCGGGCAAGAGCACGTTGCTCAGTCTCGTCTGTGCCGACAATCCGCAAGCCTATGCCTGCAACATCGAGCTTTTCGGGCATCGCCGAGGCACAGGGGAGAGCATTTGGCAGATTAAGAAGCACATCGGGTACGTCAGCCCGGAGATGCACAGAGCTTACCTAAAGGACATTCCGGCTGTCGATGTTGTGGCAAGCGGCTTAAGCGATTCTGTTGGGCTTTATGTGCGCCCACGCCCTGAACAGAAACAGATATGTCTTGACTGGATGCGTGTTTTCGGTGTGGAAGGAGTTGCCGACAGGTCGTTCCTGCAGTTGAGCAGCGGCGAACAGCGCCTCTGCCTTTTGGCTCGTGCTTTTGTGAAAGACCCGGAACTGCTTATCCTCGACGAACCCCTGCACGGCCTCGACGACCGAAACCGCAGCCTTGTCCGTCAGATTATCAAGCAGTTCTGCCTGCGCCCACACAAGACGCTTGTTATGGTCACGCACTATCAGGAAGAGCTACCCGATGGTATCACTCACAGACTCGACCTGTAGGGTGGTGTCGGCCACCTCTTCGACAGCCTCGTCAATTATCTTTGGCGGACGGTATTGACCTGCTGCCAAGGCAACAATAGCACATGTCAACACAAAGCAGGAAACGAGAATGCCTATGAAGGCACCCGCTGCACACCACCAGCGGCGCACCACAATAGCGGTTATCAGTTGGCACAGCTGGACGATGAACATGAGGCAGAAACCGACGACAGCAAGCCCCATCATATCGGTCTTCTCGCCCATTGTCGCAATGACTGCCAGAATGCACAACACGATGAACAGGATGAGGGAAACAGCCCAAAGGCGGGAAAAGACGGTCAGTCTCGAACGGGTTGACTCTTTCATATCTGCTATACTTTTAATTCATTTGTGAGTTTTTTAACCACGGATTGAACGGATTTTAATGCCAATAGCTTTGCCATTTCGCTGATTTGTTTCGGATTTCACGGATTTGAGTCGTGGACGACTCTTTGTTTTTCGCCTGAAAGGGGCTTTCGTCAAGAAAGCCAATCGGTGTAATCTGTTATAATTCGTGACGTGAAATAATCCGTTTAATCTGTGTAATCCGTGGTTTTATTTATTTACTTACAGGTCGTGGTGCAGTAGGCGGTACTGTGCCATTTCCTCGTACTTGGTGCCGGGCTTGCCGTAGTTGGCGTATGGATAAATGCTGATGCCGCCGCGAGGAACGAAGATGCCCGTCACCTCGATGTACTTGGGTTCCATCAGGCGGATGAGGTCCTTCATGATGACGTTGACGCAGTCCTCATGGAAGCTGCCGTGATTGCGGAAGCTGAAGAGGTAGAGCTTGAGGCTTTTGCTTTCCACCATGCGTTTGTCGGGAAGGTAGTTGATGCGTATCTCAGCAAAGTCGGGCTGTCCTGTGATAGGGCAGAGAGCCGTGAACTCCGGGCAGTTGAAGCGTACCCAGTAATCGTTCTCCGGATGCTTGTTCTCAAAAGCCTCCAGCACATCGGGGTTATAGTCCTGCGGAATCTCGGCCTTCCTGCCGAGAGCTTTAAGGGTATTCATAATTCATTATTTAGTAGTTAGAGGAAGATAGAAGAAGATATGCCGCTTTCAGCGGCGAAGATAGAGGACAATAGCACTTGCATTAGCCCGAACTAACGTCTTCTATCTTCATTTATCTCCATTTTTCTTCTTTAAGTATCGTTCCAGTCCTTCGCGGCGGAGTTTGCAGGAAGGGCAATGTCCGCAGCCGTCGCCCACGATGCCGTTGTAGCAGGTGAGGGTGCGGTAGCGGACGGTGTCGAGGACTCCCAGCTTGTCGGCAAGTGCCCACGTCTGCTCCTTGTCGAGCCACATCAGGGGTGTATGCAGGCGGAACTGCTCGTCCATCGCCAGATTGAGTGTCGTGTTCAGGCTCTTGATGAAGCCGTCGCGACAGTCGGGATAGCCGCTGAAGTCGGCCTGCCCGACACCTGTGATGACGTCGTAGATGCCATGATTGCGGGCATAGATGGCTGCTACGGAGATGAAGAAGAGGTTGCGCCCGGGCACGAAGGTTGTGGGGTAGGGGTCGCCCTCCTTCTTCTCTGCTTCGATGTCGAGGTCGGGATTGGTCAGGCTGCATTCAGGACTGAGCTGCCTGATGAAGCTGATGTCCATACATTCCCAAGGCACGCCGGCTTCTTCGCAGAGCTGCTTGGCAATCTCCACTTCCTTGACGTGCCTTTGCCCATATCGGAAGCTGAGGGCACGCACCTCGTCGAAGTGCTTGAGTGCCCAATAGAGACAGGTTGTGCTGTCCTGTCCGCCAGAAAGAACAATGAGTGCATTCATAATTGGTAGATTTGGGAATTGGTCGTTTGGTAGATTGGGGAAATAAGTTGCTTCCCTAAACGACCAAACGACGAAACCACTAAACGATTAATCTCCGACGGCTTTGATATACTCTTGCCAGAGGGCATCTGTAGTGTTCTCGGGCTTGTCGCCAAGGATGTGCTTCATGGCTTTGTCCCACGACCAGGGCTTGAGTTCCACGGCGGAGCGGTTGAACTTGCGGATGAAGTCCTTGTCCTTGTTGAGCGAGAGCCAGTAGAGGAAGTAGCCCGTCACGCGATAGCCCTTGCGCCAAGAATCGCCGCGCGTACGGTCTTTGCTCTTGAAGTCCTGGTCGAAGCAGCCGCAAGCCACACGGACAGCATCTGCCAGCCCTTCGATGAAGAGCCAGTACTCGCTCTTGTTGTCGTATTTGCCGCAACCTTCGGGCGAGAGCTGATAGGCATGGGTGAGTTCGTGGTAGAGCACGCCGCGCGTCTCATAGTCAAGGCGCAGGGTGTCGTTGCCCTCGAAGCAGCGTTCAATCCATCTTGTGCTGTAGCGTATGCCTACATGGTCGCCGTGACCGTACTTTTCGCTGATGCCGTTGTAGTCCTTGATGGTATAGATGATGCGTTTCAGGCGAGGCACATTGGGGTCTTCCGGTCCCCAATAGAGTGTCTGCAGCACGCGAAGGGCATTCTCCTGGATGTAGGGCGCAGGGTTGGGGATGATGTTGTGGTAGATTCTGGAGCCTTCCGATTGTGGGGCTTCGTCGTGGAACTCCACATCTCCCGGATTGTACTTGAGCCAATTAGCCTCCACCTTGATGGGGGCATGGTACTTGGTGTCCTTGTAAATAGCTTGCGCCTGCACTCCAAAGGCAAAGGCGGCAGCGGCAATAAATGCGAATGTACGTTTCATTTAATGGTTATGGGTTATGGGTTATGGGTTTTGTGGGTGCAAAGGTACGAAAAATAGATTTGAGATTAAGGATTAGGGATTAGAGTTTATACTTATTTAAGATTTAGGCAAGGTTCGTTTCCGGGTCTGCCGAGTTGCGTTCTGCGGCAAGTGCTCTCTCGTGGTCTTCGAGCTGGACGGTGAGCCTGGCAATCTGCATCATTGTCTCGCTGCGCTGCCTGGTCAGGGTTTGCTGCTTTGCGGCAATTTCCTCCTGGATGTTAGGCGACGAGGTACTGCAATGCCCGTCTTCTGTCTCGAGGGCGATGATGCGGCTGTTCAGGTCTTCCACCTTTGCCTGGCAGAGCAGCATATCGGTCGAGATTTGCTTGAGGCTGCTGCGTATCTGGCTCCAGTCTTTGCCGTCGGCAAATACCTCATCCAACTCGCCCAGCCGTACGGGCGGATGCTGCAGGTTGAAACCGTGCATCCAGAGGTCGAGTTTCTCGTTGAGCTGGCTTTGTTCGCCTTCAAGCCGCTTGATGTGTGCCATGTAATAGTCGTGTCGGCCTTGCATAATGTCGGCCTGATGGCGGATATTGTTCCCCTCATCGCGTTCTGCCTCGTATTGCGTCCGTGCGGTCTCTACAATCTGCACATGCTTTTGGTGCAGCCTCTTTGCATCGCGTTCGGGTATCAGTTGCTGATAGGCCTTGATGTTTTCCGCCTTGCGCTCCCGAATGTCTTCTACACGCTTCCCTGCGATTGCCAAAGCGCGGGTGAGCAGTTGCAGCTGTATCCTGATGCTCTCCAGCTTGACGGTTTCTATGTCGAGGACAGCCTGCTTTGCGGCAATCTCCTGTTCCACGGCAGACCAGTCGGCGATGAGCTTCTGTATCTGTTCGTGGATTTGTTCGGGATTTTTTTGCCAAACCGAGTACCAGTCCTTGATGGTGATGGCTTTTTGCATACTTTCATAGATGCGTGTGAACTGCTTGTTGGCGCCATCCAGACGCACGCCAAGCTGTTCCACTTCTCTGCTGATTACCTGGCAGCCCGTGTTGAGTTCGCCCAGGCGGACGTTGATTTCGCTCTTCCGCTGTTCCAGCTTCTGCAACTCTTCGCTGATGCGGGCGATACTGCTCTGGTGGAAAGTGAATGTCTCAAGCTCCTTCTCTGCCGTCTCTGCGTCGCGGCTGACGTTTTCAATGAATTGCCGCAGCTGTGTTGTGCGTGCCTCCAGGTTTGTGCTGTCGGAACATTCGGCGAAGGTGGGGTCTAGTTCGGCATAGAGCTTCCACTCTTGCACGTCCTCGTTCTGGCGGATGCGGATGGTGTTGAGCGCTTCCTCCTCGGCATTGAGCTGTCCCTGATTGGTTGCCAGTTCCGCTTGCAATTCCGAGAGCTGCTGCTGCTTGGCATTTGCTTCGGATGCCAGAAGCTCGAAGTCGGTCTTCATCTCGCCGATGAGCTTGCTCTGGTCGAGTATTGTGTCGCTGTGGTAGGGGTGATGCGTGGCGCCACAGACGGAGCAGGCCGTGCCTTCGCGCAGGTCGGCCCGCATCTGTATGATGTCCTGTCCCTTGCTCAGCAGATAGGTGTATTCCTTCTCCTTGCAGAGCCTTTGTGCCTTGCCTGTCTCTGCTTCGAGCTGGCGCACATTGTCGCCAAGATGCTGGATGTGCAGCCGCAATGCCGTCACCCGTCGGCTCTTCTCCTCGATGTTCTCGTAGCCGGTGCTGATGCGCTTCCACAGGGAAAGTGCGGAGAGCAGCATCTGCCTGCGACCCTTCAGCATCAGGGCACGTTCCTGCAGCATCAGGCCGTCTTGCCCCAAGATGTAGGAACGGTGCATGTCCAGCTCTGCCTCAGCGGTTTCGGCCTGCGAGACGACGTCCTGGAACTGTGCAAAGGCTTTGCCCAGCATCTCGTTCTCCTCGTTCTGCCGACGTATGGCCTGCTGGCGATTCTGCTGCAGGTCGGACCGTTGCTTGTCTGTCTCCTGCAAACTGTTCAGCAGCAAAAGGTTGGCCTCTCCGTGGAGAATCATGTTCTCGTGCATCTCCATGCTCTGCCGTCTGGTGCGCAGCTGTTCCAGCTCACCTTGCAGAGCAGCGGTGCCCCGCTCTTTTTCGCCGGCTATGGAGGAGAGCGCATCCATCTCCTCCTTTACCTTATTATTATAGTCAAGCAGGAAGGCCAGCTCGGTGTCGATTGCCTCATTGTTGCCTGTCAGCTGACAAGCGGAGAAGACATGGTCGAAGGTGTCCAGCAGGCTGTTCTTTGCCGCCTTGAGCTGTTCGCCCAGGTGTTGCTGGCGCTTCTCCTGGTCTGTCTGCTTCTGGCGGTTCTCATCCGCTTCGCGCTCCAGGAGGCTCAGTCCGCGCTTGTCCATGCCAATCTGTTCCTTCACTACGGAGAGCTTCTGGTAGATGCCATGAATGCCCTCGAAGAGGTCATAGCGCTCCAGCATACTGGCTTCTTTCGCCATCACAGCCTTCTTCTTGCCGAGTTCAAACAGGCGTTTCTTCTCGCGTTCCAGCGCCATGTATGTCTCGTTGTATCGGCGCAGCCATTGTTGCTGGGCTTGCAGGTGTCCCAGACTCTCCTCCAATCCTCTCAGCTTTGTCTCTGCCAGGCGCTTGGCATCCTTGACACGCTGGAGCTGCGTGTCGTTCAATTTCTTTAAGAAAGTCATCGTGTCTTTTTGTTTGCGCCTGCAAAGGTACGAAAAAAAAAGGAGTATTAAAACAGCAAGCATGATTCCAGTGACAATAAGCCGTGAATTTCGTCATGCCACACCTCATTTTTTTGTATTATGAATAATTTTTCGTACCTTTGCACCCGCTTGGTTGTATCCTCAAAACAACTAAACGACCAAACGACACAAAATGACAAAGGGATTGTTACAGGACATGAAGGAGCGCTTCGGGCAGCTGCGTACGCCTTTCTATTATTATGACACTCGGCTGCTGGCCGAGACACTTGCTGCCATCAAGAGCGAGACGGACAGCCACGAGGGCTGGCATCTGCACTATGCAGTCAAGGCTTGCGCCAACTCCAAAGTGCTGCGGCAGATACAGCAGGCAGGCTTTGGCGCAGATTGCGTGAGCGGCGGTGAGATTAGGACTTGCATAGAGAACGGCTTTCCTGCTGGCGAGATAGTCTTTGCCGGCGTAGGCAAGGCGGATTGGGAGATTGAGCTGGCACTTGAGGCTGGCATTCAGCACTTCAATGTCGAGAGCATTCCCGAGCTGGAAGTCATCAGCGAGATTGCCACGCGAATGGGCAAGGTGGCAGATGTCAGCTTCCGCATCAATCCCGATGTGGGGGCACATACCCATGCCAACATCACCACAGGCCTGGCAGAGAACAAGTTCGGCATTGCCATGAGGGATATGACCCACGTCATCCGCATCAGCCAGCAATTGCCGGGCGTGCGTTTCGTGGGGCTGCACTTCCACATTGGCAGTCAGATACTTCAGATGGACGACTTCGAGGCACTTTGCCACCGCATCAATGAGTTGCAGGAGCAGCTCGAGGCAGAGGGTATCGAGGTGGAGCACATCAATGTGGGCGGAGGCTTGGGCATTGACTATGAGAGTCCCGATGAACATCCCGTTCCCGACTTCAAGGCTTACTTCGGGACATACGCCAAGCATCTGAAGCTGCGCAAGGGTCAGCAACTCCACTTTGAACTGGGCAGGGCTGTTGTTGGTCAGTGCGGCTCACTCATCACCCGTTGCCTCTATGTAAAAGACACAGCCAGCAAGCAGTTTGTCATCGTCGATGCAGGCATGACGGAACTCATCCGTCCCGCTCTCTATGGCGCCTGCCATCTCATACAGAATATCACAAGAGTGCAAGCCCTCTCCCCGCTCCCCCTTTTGGGGAGTGCTTCTGAGCGGCGAGGCGGCGGAAATGAGGCCCTCCCCCAAAGGGGGAGCGGGGAGGGGGCTTCTATATATGATGTTGTCGGCCCTATTTGCGAGAGCAGCGACATCTTTGCAAAGGATTGTCTGTTGCCGGAAACAAAGCGCGGCGACCTTCTTGCCATCCGTTCGGCAGGAGCATACGGCGAGACAATGGCAAGCCAGTACAACTGCCGCGAACTGCCCAAAGCCTATACATTTGACGATTTGACAATCGGACAAATTGACAATTGAAAAGGCGAACTGATAAATAGTAAAATTGTCAAATGCAAAATTTCAGCATCATAGTCACATGTCAGGATCAGCAGCATGAGCTTCAGCGGCTGTTGCCTCGACTGTTGTCCCTGCAATACGGAGGCGAGTATGAGGTGATAGTGGTTGACAAGGCGCACGACAAGGACATGATAGAGTGGCTCGAGGATATGGAACTGCGCTACCCTGGCCTCAGTCATACTTTCTGCCCTGCCACATCCCGAGGCATTGACATACACAAGCTTGCGCTCACGCTGGGAGCCAAGGCAGCGGCTTACGAATGGCTTGCCGTACTGCCTGCCGAGACACAGCTGCAAGGCGAGGATTGGCTTCGGAACCTCATGGCTTGCTGCAACGATGAGGCTGATGTCGCTGTAGGCATCACAGACCGCAAGCGAAAGCTGAACTGGTTCTCGTCATACATTTTCCGCCGCAGGTTTTCCCTCTATCGTTCAACCTCAGCCGTTATTCTCTGCCGCCGGAGCGTTCTGCTGCAAAGCAAGCCCGTTAAGTTGTCAAAGCGACAGGTCATCAAACTTTAGATAAATTGTAAATTGTAAATCGTCAAATAGTAAATGCAATCCATTCCTTTCATAGCCTGGTGCCTGGAGCACTTGAATTATTGGGTCATCACCTTGCTGATGGCCATTGAGAGCAGTTTCATTCCTTTTCCCAGCGAGGTGGTTGTGCCGCCTGCCGCCTATAAGGCAGCCACGACGGGTGAGCTGAATGTCTTCCTTGTGGTGGTTTGCGCCACGCTCGGAGCTTGCATTGGTGCCCTCGTCAACTACTATCTGGCACGCTATCTTGGGCGTCCGCTTGTCTATCGCTTTGCTGAGAGTAGGGTAGGGCACATGTGTCTCATAGACCCGGAGAAGGTGGAGAAGGCGGAGCGTTACTTCGACGAGCACGGAGCCATTGGCACCTTCTTTGGCCGCCTTGTGCCTGCCGTGCGTCAGCTCATCAGCATTCCCGCTGGCTTGGCACGCATGAGCCTTGGACGCTTCCTGCTCTACACCACGCTTGGCGCAGGTGCATGGAACGCCGTCCTTGCCTTCATGGGCTGGTACATAGGCCATTACTACAGCGGTCAGCTCGAAGAGAAGGTTGCCCTCTACAGCGGTGAGCTGAAGATAGCCATGCTTGCCCTCGGAGCCTTTGTGGTGCTGTACCTTATATATAAGGGAGTGAAGAAGAATTGAAAGTTGAAAATTGAAAGTTAAAAATTGCTCCGCCTGCGCTTTACAAAGAAAGTTATGTTATTCCGTCGTCTCAGATACTTGCTTCTGTTTCAATTTTCAATTTTCAATTTTCAATTGACTTTTGCGCAGATGTGGGAGCACCTTGCCACATCGCCCTACCGTCTTGACACAGCCGATGTGCGTGCCTTGAAGGTGGAGCTGGAGAGCATCAGCTTCTTCCGCGACAATGAGTTCTCAGGCCGTCTGGCGGATGGCTATTCCCTGCCTGGACTTTGGGTGCAGCCCAAGCTCACCTACATGCCCTTGCGGCAGATAAAGCTTGAACTCGGACTCCAGGCACTCATCTTCAACGGAGCCAACCGCTACCCTAACTATGTCTATCATGACATTGCCCTCTGGAAGGGTAACCAGTACACCAGCGGAGCGCACTTGCTGCCGTGGTTCCGCGCACAGGCAGACTTCCGCCGCCTCTCCATCGTGCTTGGCAATATCTATGGCGGACAGAACCACGGACTTATTGAGCCGCTCTTCAATCCAGAGACGAACCTCACGCAAGACCCTGAGATGGGCTTCCAGCTCCTTTGGGACCGTCCCCACCTTCATGCCGATATCTGGCTCAACTGGCAAAGCTACATTTTCCGCGAAGACACCCACCAGGAAGCCTTCACCGTAGGCACAACTTGGCGCATCATGCCAGGAAAGTCCAATGTTCAGTGTTCAATGTTCAATGTTCAACGGTCAAAGGTGAATGTTTACCTCCCCATTCAGCTTGTTGCCCAGCATCGTGGCGGAGAGCAGAATGTGTGGAACCGCAATGTACAGACCATCTGGAATGCATCGGCGGGGGTGGGGCTTCGGTGGAATGTCGGCAAGCGTGTCCTGAAGTCGCTCACGATGGAGTTGGACGGCATGTTCTCCTATCAGCAGACAGGTCATCTGTGGCCTTTCAAAAGCGGTGTGGCGGGCTATGCCTCCGTGCGTCTCGGCCTTTGGCAGTTCCTCGACACAGGCCTCTCATTCTTTGCCACCCCGCGCCACTTTGTCAGTCTCTACGGCAACCATTTCTATTCCACCCTCAGCGTCAAGGACGGAGTGGACTACGGCAAGCTTCAGACCGCAGCCCTGCACGTCCGCTTCCACCATACCTTTGCCCGTGGCTATACCCTTGGAGCCGATGCTGAAGCCTTCCAGACTTGGCAGTCGCACAAGAGCGACCTCAGCTTCTCCTTCGGCATCTACCTCCGCGTCAACCCCAGCTTCCTCATCAAACGCTTCTGAGGGAGGCTCACCTTATTTTGATGACGTCTTAGCTTGATAAATTGTGGCAGATAACCATGAGGACAAGCGAGAGATAAGTGCCTGCAACCCAAAGCGCCAGCTTGTTGTCTGCCTTGGGAAGGGTTTTATTGAGGAGAGGTATCTTGCGCATGGGATAGACAAGCTTTCCTCGCAGATAATAGGCAGCCCAGACGATGAGCAGCCAGAAGATAACACGGAAGACAATGACCAGCCAGAAAGCTCCCTCTTCCTCATAGTCCAAATAGTAATTCGGGTCGAATTCTCTGGGGGTCAACTGGCAAATCTGGTAATCAGTAGCTTCGACATAATGAGGCACCAGCTTGTCTTGCTCTGTCTTTGCCAGAATATACATGGTATCAGGCACGGCAGCTCTGAATGACACCTTGACATCGCCGATTTGCGGTCTGTCGGGGTCTTCCCCATAGTAAATCTCATTGCTGAGCAAGTGAACCTTCGGCTTGACGGAAGAGTTTGCAAGCGGTTTCTCTGCTGTAGCCATATCTATGTTGATTTCCAAAATCTTCGACGTCATGTTGGCTGCCTTTTTCCTGATATAGTCTCCCAGATAGTAAGGTCCCATCTTGATAGTGCCGACCCTTGTTTCCTCCGGCTCAATGATAAGCGGGGCGATGTTCACATGAGTCCTCCTGTCGTCAAACCTGTCGGAATTGACAGGAGTCTTCGACCAACCCTTCTTGTAAGTGTATTCTGTTCTCTCTTCAACCTCTTTTCCATATTTGATTTTCTCGGTTGTGACAATCTCTATCCACTGATAGTACTCCACGAAACGGTCAATGGAGAGATAGCGTCCGCCGATGCCGTAAAGCGGGTCAAAGATGTCATGGTCTGTCTGCTCAAAGGCTCTGAAATAGACCATCTTGTTGTCGTTCTCGGGAAGAAGCGTTGCCGTGTCAGTAAGCTCCACAAAGTTCGACATCATGTAGTCGGAAGCTTTCTGCATCTGAGTGGTGCTTCGCTCGACATAGATAAGCATGATAATGGCACATAGGATAATGCCCGATGCAAAGAGAACTGACCAGAAGCCAGCCTTCTCGTAGGATTGTTGATTGTCGTTGGTTTTCATATCCGTAGTTTTTTTAGAATGATAATGACAGATTATGAAGCAGAGCTATTAGAATGCGAGGCAGGAACGGACATAGGTCTCCTGCTCATCCTTCATGGTTTTAATCCAAAGGCCATCTTCGAACCGGAAGGCCCATGCGCTGCTGACCATGTTGAACTCCGAAGACGACCAGAAGGTGCCGACATTCGATATATTCGAACCGCCAACGCGACTGAAGGCTAAGCACAAATCCCAGCTGCTGTTATCGGTGCCTAACACATTCGTGCAGGCTTTTATCATCTGATTCCACTGATAGCCAGAGGGCAGGAACCAGGCAGAGCAGCCCGTGGGAACAGCAGTGCCATTATTGTCTATCGCAGCCTTGAAGGCGGGAAATTCGTCGGTGTTGTGTGTCGCGTTGTACTGCAGGCCGCTCTCGGGTGAAAAATCGCTGTTGTTTTGCTTGGCATGATCAGCATTTTTTAATGTTTCTTGCCAAATGCAAGGGCGAGAACCGTTGGCATTGCCCAGCCCCAAGGCCAGGCCGTGGTTGTAGGGTTCAGACTCGCAGTTGTCGCTGCCCACGTAGCAAATCATGGCCGCGGCTTTGGTGCCCTCGGCTTTAGCTGCGTCTGCGGTGGCGTAGATATTGCCGTCGGCACCGATTACCATTCCCAAGTCCTCGGCAGTGGCTTCAGCGGCGGTCTTGGCTGCATCCCTGCTAAGGTCAAAACTGAAGTTGCCTGCCGTGAGCGTATGGTTGCCCACGGTGAAGCTGAGCGCCCTACCGCCTACTGTCAGGGAGAGACTTTTTAAGGCAGTATTCTTCACTACACCTACAGCAAATGTTGCAATGCCTGATTCATCCGTTGTTACTGACCCAATAATATTAAGGCTTAAAGGGCTTAATGCCACATCGACAACGGTAGAGGCCTCATAGCCGGCGACGGTGAAGTTGAGAATGGCATTCTGGGGAGCCAGGACAAAGCCCGAGCCACTGGTATAATATCCCGTCTCATAGCTGAACTGCTCTACAGCCAAAGCCTTCGCAGTCTTCTCAGGCGTTGAGGTGGCAAAAGCATTGGATGCAACACAGGATACATCAGCATCATAATAACCGGGATGTGAAATAGAAAGATATCCAAGGGTTTCATAGCCGGCAGGCAGAAGTGTAGCTTTGGCCGAATTTGCCGCCGAGAGAAGTTCGTCGGCAGTGCCGGTGTACTGTTGCTGGGTATAAATGGTGCCGCTGAATGTTCCGTCGGACACCCATGTCAGCGTGCCGGCAAACTCGCGTGCTCCAGCGGCTCTGACGTCATTACCCTTCACAAACAGCTTGTCGCCCGAACTGAAGGCGAGCTTCCGGGGCGATTCGTCATACTCTGCTCGGGTGCCATCGTCCTTGAGGGTTACGTTGACGGTTACGGGAAGCGGATAGCCTATCGCAGCGTTCGGCACGTTGACGATGATGTCGTCGGTGTTATGGCAAGCGGTGGTCAGCAGCGTGGCTGGCATCAGCATGGCCAGTACCAGACGGTTGAAGATCGTCTTTGCGTTCATTGTTGTTCTTTTGTTGTTAATAATAGTAATGAAAATCTGCTACAAAGGTACAGCTTTTTTTTAATGCACACAACTTTATCCACAAGAAAATGCAGAATGCCTAAAGGTCGGCATCTACCTCCGCGTCAACCCCAGCTTCCTCATCAAGCGCTTCTGAAGGCGGCGCAGCTGTTTCCCGAGTCACAAAACAAGAGAGGCCCGTGCAAATGAATGCCGAGCCTCTCGCTTGGTTTTGTGATTATTCGTTATTGCCGAGGAAAGATATACGCTTCAGGGGCAGCATGTTCTTGTCTTCATCGCTCATCTTGTCAAAACCTATATGTAACTTCGCCTGCAGAAAGTCGAAGTTCCCGTCCTGCCTTATCGTAGAAATGAAGAGCAGGGAACAAACATCCAAGAGAGACACCAGCCAACACACCACCTCCTATAAACAATCCAGTTCTGGCACCATTGTTATCTGAACATCCAGCAATGACACAACATACGCCACAGGCAAGAGACGAGGCAATAGAACCATAGATGTAATTTGTACTTTTCTGTATTGCTTCGCCAGCCTTATAAAGATGTCTTTGGCCATATAAAAAAACCGAGTCTATTCCAATTCCAATTATTCCAATTAAAATTAAGTACCTATACTCCTTTCTGAAGACTACTTAACTAATTAATATATATATAGTTATATATGGTATTAAGAAGAAAGGGGGTGTCAAAAAATAAACTGGAATAACTGGAATTGGAATGAACGACCAAGTTAAATTTCATCTAAAAGCAGATTAACAATGAGATACGACATTAGCAAGGCTTCTGCTCCCAAGATGCCGAACCTCGAAAATGTGACAAAAAGCCCCCCAAAACCCCTCTTTTAGGCCTCAAAAGACGTACAGAAACCTCTCTTTCCGATGCTTTTCCCCTCTCTTGGCGCACATTTGGCTGATGTGAAGTTCATGTACTCGGACAACAAATACTATGAATTTGGGTTCATCCGACATTTCGAGTGATATTGTAATAGGAAAAGAAGGAAACCGCTGTTTTTTGTATATTTGTAGTGATCAAGCTATAAATACAAAAGA
>JAFXZK010000129.1 GCA_017541265.1 Bacteroidaceae bacterium
AGCGACCTGCTGATGCAATACCGCATCGCCTATCTGGGCGAGACGATGGTGAACTGGTGTCCTGCGCTTGGCACCGTTCTGGCCAACGACGAGGTGGTCAACGGCGTGAGCGAACGCGGCGGCTATCCCGTGGAGCAGAAGAAGATGCGCCAGTGGTGCCTGCGCGTCAGCGCCTACAGCCAGCGCCTCCTCGACGGCCTCGACACCATCGACTGGAGTGAAAGCATCAAGGAAACGCAACGCAACTGGATAGGAAGAAGCGAAGGAACGGAAGTGGAGATAAAGACCCTCTCTAACTCCCCCTTAAAGGGGGAGGACTCCCTCCCTTTAAGGGAGGGCTGGGGTGGGTCTTTCACCATCTTCACCACCCGTGCCGACACGATGTTTGGCGTGACGTTCTTCGTCCTTGCTCCCGAAAGCGAACTGGTCGATAAGGTAACAACACCCGAGCAGCGTGCAGCCGTCGATGAGTACATCAAGTACGTGAAGAGCCGCACCGAAAGGGAGCGCATGATTGACCACACCGTTACGGGCGTCTTCAGCGGCGCTTATGGCATCAACCCCATCACGGGCGATAAGTGCCCCATCTATATTGCCGAGTACGTCCTTGCCGGCTACGGCACAGGTGCCATCATGGCCGTTCCTGCCCACGACAGTCGCGACTATGCCTTTGCCAAGCACTTCAACCTGCCCATCATTCCCCTCGTGGAAGGTGCCGACGTCTCGGAAGAAAGCTACGACGCTAAGGAGGGCATCGTAATGAACTCGCCTATCAGCCCCGACAAGAGCGTGAAGTACGACGGCGAGAGCCTCTGCCTGAACGGACTTAGCATCAAGCAGGCTATTGCTGAGACAAAGCGTTTCGTCAAGGCCCACAACCTTGGTTGCGTGAAGGTGAACTATCGTTTGCGCGACGCCATCTTCAGCCGTCAGCGCTACTGGGGCGAACCGTTCCCCGTCTATTACAAGAATGGCATTCCCACAATGATTCCCGAAGAATGTCTGCCCCTAGAACTGCCGCAGGTCGATAAGTTCCTGCCCACAGAGACAGGCGAACCGCCTCTTGGCAATGCTCAGGTCTGGGCATGGGACGAAGCGAATCGCAAGATTGTGGATAAGAAACTCATCGACGAGAAGACCGTCTTCCCCATCGAGCTCAACACGATGCCCGGCTTTGCAGGCTCCAGCGCATACTACCTCCGCTACATGGACCCGCACAATGACAAGGCGCTGGTCAGCCCCGAAGCTGCCGCTTACTGGCAGAACGTGGACCTCTATGTGGGTGGCAGCGAGCACGCTACAGGTCACCTCATCTACTCCCGTTTCTGGAACAAGTTCCTCTTCGACCTTGGTGTGAGCAAGAAGGAAGAACCCTTCCAGAAGCTCATCAACCAGGGCATGATACAGGGCTGGTCCAGCTTCGTCTATCGTCTGCGAGGCACCAACAAGTTCGTCAGCTTCGACCTCCTCGACGTCCAGTACGACAACGAGGCTAAGAAGAACCGCTATTTCTATCAAGGCACAGAGGCTGACCCCGTATATGCCGACATCAGCATGGTGAACGGCAACGTGCTGAACGTGGAGAAAATCCGCGAATGGACGGCTGAGTTCCGCGAAGGCGAGTTCATCCTCAACGGCAACGGACAGTACATCGTGAACCAGGCCATCGAGAAGATGTCGAAGTCGAAGTACAACGTCGTGAACCCCGATGACATCTGCGAGAACTACGGAGCCGACACCCTCCGCCTCTATGAAATGTTCCTTGGCCCCATCGAGCAGTCGAAGCCTTGGGACGTAGCAGGCATCGACGGCTGCTTCCGCTTCCTCAAGAAGTTCTGGGCACTGGCTCAAAGCATTCTGAATAGTCAGAATAATCAGAGCACTCCGAGTGCCGAGGAGCTTAAGGCTCTGCACAAGCTCATCAAGAAGGTGACGGCAGACATCGAGGTGTTCTCCTACAACACCAGCATCCCCGCCTTCATGGTAGCCGTGAACGAACTCTCGCAGCAGAAATGCACAAGCCGCGCTATTCTGGAGCCGATGGTCATCCTCATAGCACCCTTCGCCCCGCACATCGCCGAAGAACTTTGGGAACAGATGGGCGGCGAGGGTAGCGTTTGCGACGCCAAGTGGCCTACATTCGAAGAGAAGTACCTCGTGGAGACAAGCGTGAAACTCGGTGTGCAGTTCAACGGCAAGGTGCGCTTCGACATGCTCTTCCCTGCCGACGCAACACCCGAGCAGATGGTAGAGCTTGCCACCTCAGCACCAGAGGCAGCAAAGTATCTCGAAGGGATGCAGATTGTCAAGACCATCGCTATTCCCAAAAAGATTGTCAACATCGTTTTAAAGCCTTGCTAATGGATTTCAAATTGAAGAAAGGCCGCGTCTGGGAGTTCATAAAGGACTTCTTCGCCATCAACCTCGGTATGGCAACCTACGCCTTGGGCTGGGCTGCCTTCCTGCTGCCCTACCACATCACCACGGGCGGTATGACGGGTATGTTCGCCATCCTCTATTACCTGACGAAGTTCCCTATCTCGGCAGCCGTGCTTATCTCGAATGCCATACTGCTCATCATCGCCTTCAAACCGCTGGGCTGGAAGTTCGTCGGCAAGTCGGCATACGCAGCCGTAGCCCTCTCCTTCTTCCTCGAGATGGGGCAGCAGATGATGACAAGTTCCGACGGAACGCTGATGCAGATTCTGGGTCCGGGGCAGGACTCGATGGCCTGCGTGCTGGGAGCCATCCTCAACGGACTGGGCATTGGCATCGTCTTCCTTTCCGGCGGAAGCACAGGCGGATGGGACATCATAGCGGCACTGGTGAACAAGTACAAGAACATCTCCTTTGGCCGTGCCCTGCTGATTCTCGACTTCGTGGTCATCGCTTCCTGTTGGCCCATCTTCCACGATGTGCGGATGGTGGTCTTTGGCTACGTCACACTGGTTGTCTATACCTACGCACTCGACATGCTCATCAACAGCACCAGGCAGGACATCCAGTTCATCATCTTCACCAACAAACCCAACGAGATAAGCCAACGCATCATCACAGAGACTTGCCACAGCGTTACACTGATGAATGGTGAAGGCTTCTACAGCCACCAAGACATCAAAGTCCTGATTACCATCGTCCACAAGCGCGAGTCCATCAACATCCTGAGGATGATAAAGGAGGCTGACCCTGCAGCCTTCGTCTCGCAAAGCCGCGCCGAAGGTGTCTATGGGAACGGGTTTAACGCCATCAGAGCGTAATCCATTGAAGATTGATAATTGAAGATTGAAAATTAAAGATTAAACATTGAAGATTAAAGACATCATAGGACCCTCCCCCTGGCAGCTTCTGCGCGACTACTTGCAAATGCTCCTCGGTACAATCATCTACACGATTGGCTACACGACATTCCTTTTGCCGTATAAGATTGTGAGCGGCGGTGTGTCTGGTATCTCCACCATCTTCTTCTACCTAACAGGCTTCCCTGCAGGCAACACCTACTTCATCATCAACGTGTTCCTGCTGCTGATGGCAATGCGTGTGCTGGGATGGCGCTATCTGGTGCGCACCGTGATTGTCACCTCGCTTATCTCCGTAGCTATCGGCGTAATGCAGGTGCATCTCACAGAATCGATGGCGAACGGCACTCCTGTACTCATGCACATTGTAGGGGAACAGAAGTTCATGGCGTGCGTCATCGGCGCATTCCTCGAAGGTCTCGGCCTTGCCATCATCTTCCTGGCCGGAGGCAGTACGGGCGGCACAGACATCATTGCCAGCTCCATCAACAAGTACTGGGACATTTCGCTCGGTCGTCTGCTCTTGATGTGCGACATCGTCATCATTGGCTTCAGCTACTTGATTGAACGCGACATAGAGACCGTAGTCGTTGGCTATCTGGCAATGTTCATCAGCACCAATTTCATCGACTACGTCATCAACTCTGCACGGCAAAGCGTACAGTTCATCATCATCAGCGAACACTACGAGGAAATTGCCGAGGAAGTCAACACAAGGCTTGAGCGCGGCGTGACCGTCCTCTCTGGTGAAGGCTTCTACAGTAAGGAAAAACGTCAGGTACTGCTCATCCTAGCCAAAAGATACGAGAGCCGCAGCATCTTCCAACTGATTAAACGCCTCGACCCGAAGGCATTCGTTTCCATGAGCAACGTGGAGGGTGTCTTCGGTGAAGGCTTCGACACCATCAAGAAATGAAAGAACTTATCATGGCAACCAACAATGCCCACAAGCTGGAGGAAGTCCGGCAGATACTGGGCAATGCCTTCACCGTAAAGGGGCTAATCGATATTGGCTGCACAGAGGACATTCCCGAAACAGCCGACACACTCGAGGGCAATGCGCTGCAGAAGGCTCACTACGTCCATGAGCACTATGGCGTGGACTGCTTTGCCGACGACACAGGTCTTGAGGTGGATGCCCTTGACGGAGCACCTGGTGTCTATACAGCCCGCTTCGGCTCCATGAACGGCTACGGCGAGAGCCATGATGCCGACGCCAACATCCGGTGCCTCCTTGACAAACTCAAAGAGGCAGAGACGCGCACTGCCCGCTTCCGCACCGTCATCGCTCTTGTGCAGGACGGCAAGGAGATGCTTTTCGAGGGCATCGTCGAAGGCAAGATTCTGCAACAGCGTGTCGGAGAGGAAGGCTTTGGATATGATCCCGTCTTCGAACCATCCGAAGCAGGCGGTCTCGCCTTTGCCCAGATGAGTGCCGAAGCAAAAAACGCCATCAGCCATCGCGGCAGAGCCACAAAGAAGCTGGCAGATTTTCTCTGTCTGAACAATAAATAATAAGCTTTACACGTTTTCTTAATTAGAAGACCTCACTCGTCAACTCGTTTAATTATATATTTCCATGATAAGGAAACTTACCTCCCTGGCATTGCTCCTCTTCGTGCTCTGCCTTACAACCACCGCCCAGCAGCTGGGCACATGGCGCATGTACCTAAGCTACTACATCGCAACGAAAAGTGCGGTCAGCGGCAGCACCATCTATTCTCTGATGAACGGCAACCTGCTTTCCTACGACACAGAGGACGGCGAGGTACGCACATACGACCACATGAGCACGCTGAGCGACGTGGGCATCGCCTACATTGCCTATAGCAAAGAAGCAGGCAAGTTGCTCATCGTCTACAGCAACAGCAATGTTGACCTGATTGACGGAGACGGGAACGTCTTGAACCTGTCGGCTCTGAAGGACAAGCGCATCCTTGGCAAGGAGGTTTCATACGTCAGCATCGATGGCTCAATGGCTTATCTGGTGACGGGATTCGGTTTCGTAGAAGTTGACATGAAAGAGGGAGTCTTCCGCAACACCTACAAGCTGAGCTATCCCATCACGAGCATTGCGGCATCAGGCGACGCCGTGTTCATCGGAACCTCCGAAGGCATACGGCGCTGCGCGAAGACAGACAACATGCAGCTTGATGAGAACTGGACAATGGGAGTCGCGCTGGACGGTGTCACAAACATGTGCTTCTTTCAAGACAGAGTAATTGCAATGAACGCACAGGGAATCTATGCTTTTGACCCTGCAGACACCGGAACTGGCGGTCAGTACAAAACTATCTCTAACGGCAACTACACCTTCCTGAAGAATACAGGAAACCAACTTGTTTGGGGCAACACGACAAAAGTCGGCTTCACCTCGGATTTGAATGTAACAGCAACCGTCATTACCGTAAACAACAATTGGAGCGATGTCTCCTACGTCAACGGCACATACTGGATGAGCGAACAGGAGAACGGACTGCGCGGCTACAAAACAGACGGCACCGCCTTCTCGCCCACAGGGGAAATCATTCAGCCCAGCAGCCCTATTCGCGACCTCGGCTATAATATCAGCTGGGTGGGCGACCGCCTCCTTGTCGCCGGCGGCATCAACACGGTGGGCAGCTTCAAGAATCCCGCCACTGCCATGTACTACGAGAACGGGGAGTGGACGAACTTCATAGAGATGGAGATTCCCGCAGGTTACTCGAGTTTCAAGCTCGTCAACACAACCAACCTTGTGCAAGACCCGACGGACGACACACATCATTTCGCCAGCCTCTACCGAGGTGGGCTTTGCGAGTACAGAAACGGCAAGTTCGTCAAGCTCTACAACTATGAAAATTCGCCGCTGCAAAGTCTCTTGCCCACTAACAGCAGGAAATACAACTACGTCATGTGCTCCGGTTTGAGCTGCGATGAAGATGGTAACCTGTGGATGGCACAATCGCAAAGAGACACAGTGCTTCAAGTTTTCAAACCAGACGGCAAGTGGCTCAGCCTATACTACGAAGCGTTGGACGGAGTCTCACTCATAGACCAAATTCTGCACCACAGCAGCGGCATCAAACTCATCGTCAGCCGAAGGATAGATAAGCGCGGTATCTATTGTCTCGACACAAAGGGAACGGAACGAACCACAGACGACAAAATCATCATGCACCAGACCTTCTCCAACCAGGACGGAGCACTCTATACACCCGAGCAGTTCTTCTGCCTCTACGAAGACTTGGACGGCATGGTATGGGTCGGCACGTCATCCGGACTTTTCGTCATCGAGGATGTCTCGCAAGTCTTCTCCACAGGCTTCCAGTTCACACAGATTAAGATAAACCGCAACGACGGCAGCGGACTGGCGGACTACCTGCTCAACGACGTGTCCATCGCCTGCATCACCGCCGATGCCGCCAATCGCAAATGGATAGGCACACAGAGCAACGGAGCCTATCTCATCAGCGCCGACGGACAGGAGATGATACACCACTTCACAACAGAAGACAGCCCCCTGCTGAGCGACAATGTGCAAAGCATCGCTGTACATCCAGGAACGGGAGAAGTGGTATTTGGCACAGACAAGGGACTGTGCAGCTTCATTAGCGATGCCACGACACCAGAGGCAGAACTGAACAAGAGCAACGTGACGGTCTTCCCGAACCCTGTCACCCCAGACTACAACGGCCCCATTGCCATACGCGGACTGGTGGCAAACACAGAGGTGAAGATTATCTCCACGGGCGGACAACTCGTCTGGAACGGCACATCCGTGGGCGGCACCTGCACATGGAACGGTCTGTCCAACAGCGGACTTCATGTTTCCAGCGGCATCTACCATGTCGTGGCCAACACGCCCGATGGTGGCAAAGCCATCGTCACGCGCATCGTCATTGTCAAGTGACCGGCAGGAGTTACTGCCGGCACAATGACTACAGCTTCAGCTGCTCAATCTTCATTTCGCCGCAGCTCTCGATGATGCCTACAAGCTCCTTGAACTCGGGCGTGGCGGCATGTTTGGCGAGGGCTTCCTCACTTTCCCATGTCTCGCAGAACATGAAGATGTCCTTGCGGGTGGCACTCTCGAACACATCATAAGAAATCATGCCCTCGTGCTTCTGTGTCTTAGCGACAAGCAGGATGGCTGCCTCCAGGGCTTCGTTGTACTTGCCCTTTTTGGCTTGGAAGAAACAATTCAGTCGTAACATAATTGATGATTTTAAGGGGTTTGTCGTTATGTCGTTATGACGTAATAACGTTCTTTCGTAATAACTCTATCATTTTCTTTGCTGCCTTCCCCGGTGCGCCTGGCTCACCAAGGATGGCAGCTATGCGGTCGTAGCCTTGCAGCTGGGCTTCCCTTGCGGAGCCGCCGGGGAGAATGGCAGCGAGATGGCGGCGGACGTTCTCCACGTTCATCTGCTCTGCGACGAGTTCGGGCACAACCTCCCCGCCTGCAATGAGGTTGACAAGAGATATGTAAGGCACCTTCAGTATCAGCCGACGGACGAGGGATGCCAGCTTGCCCCACTTTATATAATAGCACACAACTTGCGGAACACGGAAAAGCGCCGTTTCAAGTGTCGCTGTGCCGCTGGTGACGAGTGCCGCCGTGCTGTGCTGAAGGAGCTGGTACGTCTGGTCGCGGACAACAGAACATTTACCATTTAGCCATTTACCATTTACCCTTTTAATGCATTCCCTGTAGAAGTCATCGTCGAGACCTGGAGCAGCGGCTATCACGAGCTGATAGTCTTCGGCGTAGGGTGCTGCCGCCTCAATCATCCGGCGCAGGTTGTCGCGCACCTCCTGCTTGCGGCTTCCGGGCAGCAAAGCGATAATGGGCTTTCCAGAGTCTTGTTCGTTGAACTTTGAATTTTGAATTTTGAATTGACTCACCTCGTCCACCGTCGGGTTGCCTACATAATATATAGGATAATGGTGCTTCTCATAGAACTGCACCTCGAAAGGCAGAATGCTGAACATGGCATCAATGTCGCGCTTGATGTCCTTGATGCGCCATTCCTTCCAAGCCCATATCTTGGGCGAGATGTAGTAATAGACGGGGATGCTGCTGTGCTGCTTCAGGAAGCGTGCTATCTTAAGGTTAAAGCCGGGATAATCGACAAGAATGACCACATCGGGTTGCCACTTGAGGATGTCCTCCTGACACTGCTTCATGCCCTTCAGGATGGTGCGCAGGTGCATAAGGACGGGGAAGATGCCCATATAGGCAAGGTCGCGGTAGTGTTGCACAAGCTCCGCGCCAACAGCCTCCATCATATCGCCGCCAAAGCAACGGAACCTTGCCTCCGCGTCTTCCTCTTTGATGGCACCTATGAGGTGGCTGGCGTGAAGGTCGCCGCTTGCCTCACCTGCTATGAGATAGTACTTCATGAAGCCCCCTCCTTCTCCCCCTTCGAGGGAGTGTCACATTTCAACAGCACTGCCGCTCCTAAACACTCCCCCAAAGGGGGAGCGGGGAGGGGGCTTTTTGCTGTCATGTCCAGCCCGATGGGTGTGATGGCAGCGTAGCCGTGGTCGAGTGCCCAGTAGTCGGTGTCTTCTGCATCTGGTTCGAGGTTCTGGAAGTAGCCCGTCAGGTGGAAAGCTCTCTCGTCCTTTCCGAGGGGCTTGTCCGTCTCCTCCACCATTTCCTTCATCCACCTGCCGCGCCCCATGCGGCACACCCTTGTTCCTTTTAAAGCCGGGACTTCGGGGAAGTTCACGTTGAGCAGGACATCTTGGGGCAGTCCATGCTCCAAGGCATAGCGTGCTGTCTCGATGATGACCTCCTCGTAGGGGCGGAAGTCACAGCCCTGCGTCTTCTTCGTCTTGAGGCTGTAGGCAATGGCAGGCACGTTCTTCATGCAGGCCTCGAGTGCAGCCCCGACGGTGCCGCTGTAGTGTAGGCTGACGGAGGCATTGTCGCCGTGGTTGATGCCACTAACCACGAGGTCGGGCTTGCGCGTGAGCAGCCCATCCATAGCCAGCTTCACGCAGTCGGTGGGCGTGCCGCTACACTGATAGACGGTCAGCCCCTCCTCCTGCTTCAATAACTTTATAATAATGGTCGCGAGGGGCGATATGCAGCACGATGCGGCACTGCGCGGCCCATCAGGTGCCACTACGACGACATCGCCCAGCTGCCGCATCAGGTCGGTCAGCACCCCGATGCCTTGCGCCTGCACGCCGTCGTCGTTCGAGATGAGTATCAAGGGACGCTTCGTCATGCTATTCTTGCTTGGGTTTGTATGTGTTCGCTCCACTTTGCAGATAACCGTTGTTCCGTCGTATTTTCACGGTCTTTTCCGTTGTGTCCTCCTCATCGGGTGTGAGAGAGGATCTGTATTTGACAAAGAGCTTTGCCTCAGCGGTAAATTCGCCCTCGCTGAATTCCTCATAGCTGATGATGGTGAATGTTCCCGAGGAGGTCTGATGCGGGTAGTAAGGCGTGTTATAGACATAACGATACGAGCCGTCGCTGCCGAAGTGGTAGGATACATAATAGTCATCAGTCTCTTTCCCATACTCCCATGTGCCAAGGAATTTCATGCCGGGTCTGATGGGGATGTAGCCGCTCCGTGTCTGCTCCACGACGATGGTGTCGCGCACAAGCACGACGCTGTCCTTGTTCATGCCTGCAACATACACCTTGCCAACGCGATACTGCTCTCCCTCGGGCAGGGCGTTCCAGTAGAGGTTGAGTGTGCCTTCGTGGTCCACACGGAGGAAAGTGAGCCATTCCGAGTCGGACTTTATCTCGACGTTCTTCATGTTGGGAATGAACTTGAGTTCCTCATAGCCTGGCTTTTCGTCGATTTCGAGCTTTCTCTTGCCGATGTCGATGTTTGCTTTGTCAACTGTTATCAGCACATCTCTATCCACCCTTACGGGATGTCCCATATACGAAATCTGCGGGCAGACGGTATAATAGGTTGGCTTGTCGGGGAGCGGGTCGAGCGTCTCGAAGACGTGGCTGTACTTCTTGAAGACGGTATCGTCCCAATAGGGAATTTCCCACCACCAGTCATCCACGAGGCTGTCCTTCTCGTTGAAGACGGCAAAGCCGCAATCTCTCGGTAGCAGCAGTTTGCGCGTGACGGGCGACTCGAAGGTGAAGTGATAGGGTTCTTTCGCCTCCTTCTTATAGGTCAGCCCGAAGATGTTTGGCACGATACCGAACGACATGGGCTCGATGAGGGAGAAGTTGACCTTGGGCGTCCATGACCATTTTTTGCCGAAAGCGGCGGAGAACGAGATGTTGCCGGGCGTGGATAAGGTGATGTTCTTGTCGTGGTTAATCGCTGCGTAAATGTTCGGCGTTTGGAAGAATGGTATAAAATCTTCTTCCGTGAAGACGGGCACATCAAATTCCGATTTCAGACCGGCATCAGCACGCAGCGCACATGCTGCCTTTACACCCAACAGGTTAAGGACAGCCTCTGCCTGTCCGTAGATGCCCGCGCTTAGCCCCAATTTGCCGCCGCTGTAGTTCCAGGAGGTGGTGTCGCGGAGATTATTAACGCTCCAATGGTAGAAGGCATCCCAGTCATCCGACAGGAGTTTCCTGTCAAACTGGAGTGTGGTGTTTAGCTTGTGCCTGTTGGACCAGGTGTAGCCGCCCGAGACTGTCGCCTGTCCCTCCACGAAGAAGCCGAAGGAGAAGTCCACCATAAAGCCGCCAATCTTTCCGCTGAGTTTCTTGCCGCCCTCCTTGAGGGCCAGCTTCACACCGTTCACCACAATGTCCTTGGCAAAGGTGAAGGGGATGTCGGCATGTGCCGTCAGGGCGCCTGTGACAGCCACACCTAAGTCAACACTGTTGTCGAACTTGGCAATCTGGTAGTAACGTGTCTGGTTGCAGAGGGCGTTGACGTATAGGAAGCAGCGCAAATCGACCTTCGATGTCAGTTGGGCGTTTAAGTCAACCGAGCCGTCAACCGTGAATTGTATGGGTGCGTTCGGGTCGTCGGTCAGCTTGTGCTGGCCAGAGGCCAGTGACGCCGATAAGCTCAAGGCGGGGAACTCGATGGGTTTTGCCGACTCGTAGCTCCAGTCGGGGCCTGGCCCTGCTTTGCGCCTGCTTTGGCTCTCTTCGTCCGTACCTGCTGTGCTGCCTTTCACCACCAGCACATCGTATAGATTGGCAGGGTCGGCCACAGGCTCAATTGTAAACATATAATGTATGTTCTGCCACTCGCCAGGAACGGTGTTATTGAACATATATGTCACTACACCGGCGAAGCCTTCAGGGAAGTATTCATTTGAGCCATCGAATATGACTGTTTGACCACTTTCAGGAACCAGCTCTTCAGGAACCCCAAAGTACAGCGCAAAATCATATTGACGATGCACTGACCCATCATTATTGGTGTAAACTTGCTCTTCGGCATATCTGGCGTAGTCGAACATTTGCGGGCTTATGCGAAACACATCGTGCTTTATCTTGTTCTCGGGCGTGACGAAGGAGATGGAGTCGATAGCTGTGAGGGGGATGCGAAAGACGGAGTCCATCGCATGGATTTCCTGTGTCACATAGTCGTCGTGCTCCACGCCGAGCGTGTCTATCTTGCTGTACTCGAAGCGGTCGATATCCGAGAAGAAGAAGGCGTTGAACTGTCCGTCGTTGCGGAAGATGTAGAGTGCATCCTGTTCCGCCTGAGCGTGAAGTTCATTGAAGATTGAAAATTGAAAATTGAAGATTAGGAGCATCAATGCTACCCGCCAGCAGCAGCGCATATAATTATGTATAGTCAGTTTCATCATCGTTTCTGCTTTTAATCGTTTCACCTTTTTACCTTTTCACCTTTCACCTCGTAATCTTGTAGGTGATGTTTCCTGCCTTGACGAGATAGACTCCCTGTGGGAGCGTAGAGAGGTCGTGACGATATGTGCCGGTGTCGGGGACGGCAAACTGCTTCATCACCTTTCCGTCGCTGGCGAGGATGCTGACCATAGTGCCCTGCTTCAGCTGGCTGACGACAAGTTCGCCGTCGCGGACATGGACGTCGGCGAAGTCTCCGGATGTCCCGTTGATAGCATCCTCGTCCTGCGTCTCATAAGTGAAGCGCTGGACATCCTCCAGGGCGAAGGTGGTCGATGATGCCACTCCGTACGCCACCTTCAGGTATGCGCCCTGAAACAGCACCTGCGGTTTCTCGCTCAGGAAGAAGGTCATCTTCGAGCCGTTCTTCATCAGCACGACGAGAGCGTTCAGCGCCGACTGTGCCGACGACGACAGCACGCCGCCCAAAAGCATCGCGAACAACAGCGTGACTTTGCGTAATGTTCTGTTCATTTTGAAGTAAGTTTTGGTTGTTGATGCCACAAAGATACGGATAATTAAGCATTTGGCAAAAGAATAGAACAGATTATTTTAATTAACCTTTTCCCTTATGCAAGAAAACACCCACACGGCTTGTCAAGATAATTCGCAAACGCGCCTCTTCTGGCGGCAGTTTTTTGTCCGCATGGCACTTTCCTGCCCGAAACGCGAGAAATGAGCTTAAATCGAATTGCTACTGGAAACCAGCAGGTTACAAGATGCTTCTGCAGCACAAAATGTATAGAAAGCATCACCCTGCCATTTTGTTTTGCAAAACAGAGCAAACTTTTCTGCAAAAACGGGGCAGTTTTTCCACCCAAAAGAACAGCGTCTTGTGACAATAAGAACGTGTACTTATGGCAATAAGTCCACGTACTTATGAGAAAAACGGCGTGTCCCTTCAAAGGAAACGCCGTTTTCTTTGCCATTATGCTGTAAACATTTTTGACGCATACTTACAAACAGCTATGGGCAAAAAAACAGAAAATTCTATTATAATGTTATTCCCGTTTTGAAAATACTCATCTCGCGATAACCGTTTATTTCGTTTCTGACCTGATGGCCGTTGGCGGTTGCAATGACCAGCTCTTTCAGGCTACGGAAAACCGCATCCATGCCTGTACCCGATACAAGTGTGCCTGCATCAAAGTCCATCCAGGCGGGTTTGTTGTGGAAGAGCGTACTGTTGGAGGATACTTTCAACGTGGGAACAAATGTGCCGAATGGTGTGCCGCGACCAGTCGTGAAGAGGATAATCTGACAGCCGGCTGCGGCTAATGCCGTGGAGGCCACGAGGTCATTGCCCGGTGCAGAGAGAAGGCTAAGCCCTTCTGAATGTAACTGTTCTCCGTAATCCAGTACGGAACGCACCATCGAGGTACCGCACTTTTGTATGCACCCCAGGGACTTCTCCTCCAGGGTCGAGATGCCTCCCGCCTTGTTGCCCGGACTGGGATTCTCGCCCACAGGCTCTCCGTGACGCAAGTAGAATTCCTTGAAATCGTTGATGAGGCTTACGGTCTTCTTGAACAGTTCCTCTGTCTGGCAGCGATTCATGAGGATGCTCTCTGCTCCGAACATCTCCGGCACTTCCGTCAGCACTACCGAACCGCCTTGAGCCACCAGCCAGTCGCTGAAGACGCCCAGCAGCGGATTGGCCGTGATGCCCGAAAAGCCATCGGAGCCGCCGCACTTCAATCCCACCTTCAACATGGAGAGAGGACAAGGCTCGCGATGGTCCTGTTGCATCAGGGCATAGAGTTCACGCAGGAGGGGGAGGCATATTTCCAGTTCATCCCCCTCTATCTGCTGGATGGTGACGAAGCGCACCCTTTCCCGGTCATAGTCTCCACAGAATTGCTCAAACGCATCGGGCTGATTATTCTCGCATCCCAAGCCTACCACCAGAACAGCACCAGCATTGGGATGAAGCACCATATCGCGCAGTATCTTCCGTGTGTTCTCGTGGTCACCGTTCAATTGCGAACAACCGAAGTTGTGGGTATAGGCGATGATGTCCTCCGAGCCAGTCTCCCGGCGCATTTCCCCGGCCAGTCGCTGACAGATGCCATTCACGCACCCTACGGTCGGAATAATCCACAGCTCGTTGCGGATGCCGGCTCCTCCGCTTTTGCGGCGATAGCCCATGAAGCTAAGTCCTTCCTGTCGGAAGACCTGTTCCGACCCTTGCGGCTTGAAGACATAGTCCAATGTGCCGCTCAGGTTTGTTTTCAGGTTATGCTCGTTTACCCACTGCCCTCTGGCTATATCGCGGCAGGCATGACCAATCGGGAAGCCATATTTGATGACATCCTGATTCCCGGCTATATCGGTCAGGGCTATCTTATGGCCTGTCGGAATATCTTCATCGGCGGTCAGGCTTGTCCCGTCCACCTCCAGTTCCGTTCCTTTGGTGAGCGGTTGCAAAGCCACAGCCACATTGTCGGCAGGATGTATCTTCAGTATGACATTCTTCATGACAGGATGGATTTCACCGTTTCCAACATTCCCTGCTCCTGAATCATTTTCAGGAAGTGAGTGAGCATCTGCGTCAAGCCGGGAATCTCGTTCAGGTCGCCGTGCTCCTGCCAAATGAGGTCCTGTGCAGCCAGCACGCCATGAGCCACAGCGTGTAGGTCTTCGCTTTGCCAGAGGTTAGTGAGCAGATTCATAATCTGCGGGTCGTCATTCGGCTGGATGGGCGTGCCGTCGCTGCGCGAGCCTCCCTTATAATAAGTAATGATGGCGGCGAGTCCGAGCACCAGTCCCTGCGGGAGCTGTCCCTTCCTTTCCAGGTATGTCTTCAATCCTGGCAGGTCGCGTGTCTTGTACTTCGGGAAGGAGTTGAGCATGATGCTGGTGAGCTGATGGTCAACGTACGGGTTCTCGAAGCGCTCGAACACACGGGCGGCAAACTCCTGTAGTTCCTGCATGGGGAGGTTGAGCGTCTGCATCAGTTCCTCGTACATGACTTTTTGAATGAAACGTCCCAATACAGGATGCTGACAGGCATCGCGAACGATGTCCACTCCCGAGAGATAGGCTACAGGGCTTAGGACAGTATGTGGCCCGTTGAGCAATGTTACCTTGCGCTCGTGATAGGGAGCTTCGGAATCCGTTATCAGCACATTCAGCCCCGCCTTTTCTGCCGGGAACTCTTGCTTCAGCTGCTCCACGCTCATGTTCTGCGGACGCTCTATCACCCATAGGTGGAAGGCCTCGCCCCGCACTACCATATTATCGACATACGAGATACGCTGCCAGATTTCCTCGATGTCCTTCTTGGGATAGCCCGGTACGATGCGGTCAACAAGGGTGGCACATACATAGTTGTATTTCTCGAACCACTCGCGGAACGCCTCATAATCTGTGCCCAGGTCTTCCTTCCATAGGTCGATGTACTGCACGATACACTCTTTGAGGTGGTGTCCGTTCAGGAAAATCAGCTCGCAAGGCATGATAATCAAGCCGCGTTCAGGATGTCCCCCGAAAGTGCGGAAACGCCTGTAGAGCAACTGCGTCAGCTTGGCAGGGTAGCTGCTGGCAGGAGAATCGCTGAGCCGGCAAGCGGGGTCGAAAGCAATACCCGCCTCGGTGGTGTTGGAAATGACGAACCGTATTTCGGGTTGCTCTGCCAGAGCCATGAAGGCCTTGAACTGCTGATAGGGATTCAACGCTCTGGAGATACAGTCAATGCGTGTAATGGAATCTACCGGCTTCCCGTTCTCCAGTCCTTGCAGACTCACATGATACAGGCAGTCCTGTCCGTTCAGGACATCTGCCATTCCCTTCTCAATAGGTTGCACCACTACTACGGATGCGTTAAAGTCTGTCTTCTGGTTCATCTGCCAGACTATCCAGTCTGCAAATGCCCGCAGGAAATTACCCTCTCCAAACTGGATTATCCTTTCTGGAGCAGAGCTTTTAGGTGCTGTCTGTTTGTTTAATGGTTTCACTTTTATCGTTATTTTAATTAACTTATTGCAAATATCGGCACAAAGTTACGAAAAAAGTTTAGAAATCCGTTTAATCTGTTGAATCCGTGTTCAAAAAAAGTTTTCTGTGATTTCCGTGGGAAACAAAAAAGACATGTTTCCGTGTGATATAAAGGTGTTTTTATAAGGCAGTTATCAACAAAAACGGCCTTTTGTCAACAATTGTGGGCTTTTCACCTTTTCACCTTTTCAGTTTTTCAGTTTTTTGTCGTATCTTTGCAAAATGAAAAAGACTATCCCTACCTTCCCCTAAAGGGAAGGGGGAAACAAAAGCCTCTCCCAACCCTACCCTAAAGGGAAGGGAGAAATAAAATGGTAAATGATTAAATAGTAAATGAAGAGATGAGCAAAACCATAGCAATAGTCAACCAGAAGGGCGGTGTGGGCAAGACCACGACGAGCATGAACCTCGCTGCCTCGCTTGCCACACTCGAGAAGAAGGTGCTACTCGTGGACGCCGACCCGCAGGCCAACGCCTCCAGCGGCATGGGCGTGGACGTGGCGGGGCTGGAGCATTCCATCTACAACGCCCTGCTGGGGCAAGTTGACATCCGCGACATCATCTATACAACCGACATCGAGGGCCTCGACATCGTACCCTCGCACATCAACCTCGTGGGCGCAGAGATTGAACTGCTGAACTTCAAGGGTCAGGAGCGCATCATGAAGGACCTGTTGCAGCCCATCGCCGGGGACTACGACTACATCCTCATCGACTGCAGCCCCAGCCTCGGCCTCATCACGGTCAATGCGCTGACGGCAGCCGACAGCGTCATCATCCCCGTGCAGTGCGAGTACTTCGCCCTTGAAGGCATCAGCAAGCTGCTCAACACCATCAAGATAGTGAAGACGCGCATGAACCCGAAGCTCGAAATCGAGGGTTTCCTGCTGACAATGTACGACAGCCGCCTGCGCCTCGCCAACCAAATCTACGAGGAGGTGCGCCGACACTTCCGCGAACTGGTGTTCAAGACAGTCATCCAGCGCAACGTGAAGCTCAGCGAAGCTCCAAGCCACGGCGTGCCGGCCATCCTCTACGATGCCGACGCCGCAGGCTCGAAAGCACACTTGGCACTGGCACAAGAGATAATAGAAAAAGGTGAAAAGGTGAAAAATTGAAAAGGTGAAAAACAAATCACCCTTTAACCTTTTAACCTTTTCACTTTTTAACCTTTTCAACTTTTACAACTTTTCAACTTTTACAAAGATGGCCATCAAGAAGAAATACCAAGGACAGGCGCTGGGCAGGGGACTCGATGCCCTGCTGCAGACAGAAGCGGAGGTACACACCAGCGGCTCCTCGAACCTCTGCGAAGTGAGTATGGACGACATCCGCCCCAATCCCAACCAGCCGCGCCGTGACTTCGACGACGACAGCCTGCAGGAACTCGCCAACAGCATCCGGCAGATAGGCGTGGTGCAGCCCATCACCCTGCGCGACATGGGCGACGGCACCTACATCATCATCGCTGGCGAACGCCGATGGCGGGCTAGCCAGCGCGTCGGCCTCACCACCATCCCTGCCTACATCCGCACCGTAGATGACGAGAACATGATGGAGATGGCGCTCGTGGAGAACATTCAGCGCGAAGACCTCACGGCACTCGAAGTGGCACTCGCCTACCAGAGCCTCATCGAGCAATACAACCTGACGCAGGAGCAGCTCAGCGAACGTGTGGGCAAGAACCGCGCCACCGTCACCAACTACCTCCGCCTCCTGAAGCTGCCCGCAAGCGTACAAATGGCGCTCCGCAACCGAGAGATAGACATGGGACACGCACGCGCCCTGCTCACCCTCTCCGACACAGAAGCACAGCTCAAGGTCTTCGCCGAAATGAAGAAGGACCGCCTCAGCGTCCGCAAGATTGAGGAAATGGTGAAGCAGCTCAGCGAAGGCGCGTCCGTCAAGACCAAGAGCGGCACACGCATCCGCCAGAAAGGCTCCAACCTTAGCGCCGATTACAGCGCCCTGCGGGAAGGGTTGAGGAAGATATTCAAGACACGCGTCGAGATGACCTGCTCGGACAGCGGCAAGGGAAAGATAAGCATCCCCTTCTCGGGCGAAGCAGAACTGGAACGTATCATAGAAATGCTTGACAAGCTCCGCGAAGCCTAATGAGTTTGGGAGTATGGATTAGAGATTCGGGGTTAGGAATCAATTGTGACAGCACGACGAATTATGAACTATAAAACATCTTGCCTCCTTTTCCTCCTTTTCACCTTTTCGCCTTTTCACCTTTTAAGGGCGCAGGAGGAAGAGGAGGGTGTGCTCCTGCCCGACTCCATCAAAACGGAAATCGAAGCGATGATTCCCGACTCCCTCACCATCGACACCGCAGCGCTCTATGCCATCTCCGAAAACATTCTGGCAAAGAAGAAACCCTTGCTCATGCGACGCGACCTGACAAAGTTCAAGCCAAACCCCATACGCGCCCTGTGGCTCGGACTGGTCATACCCGGAGCAGGACAAATATACAACCGCAAGTACTGGAAACTGCCCATCGTCTATGGCGGATTCCTCGGCTGCGTATACGCTCTCACATGGAACAGCCAGATGCTGCAGGACTACTCGCAAGCCTTCCTGGACATCGTGGATAGCGACCCGAACACGAAAAGCTACGAGAAGATGCTGCCACCGAACTATGACATGGTAGGCAAGGAAGCCCGCTTCGCCGGCATCTTCAAAAGCAAGAAGGACACCTTCCGGCGATTCCGCGACCTCAGCATCTTCGCCTTCGGAGGCGTCTACCTTCTCTCCGTCATCGATGCCTACGTCGATGCAGAACTCTCCACCTTCGACATCTCGCGCGACCTCAGCCTGCACATACTGCCCACAATGATTGAGACAGAACGCATCGACATACACCACCGCAGGACAACACCCGGCATACAATGCGTGCTTAACTTCTAAACGACAAACTATGAACTACAAGATATATTGCCTCCTTTTCCTGCTCCTTGCCCCTTGGGGAACGATGTCTGCCCAGGAGGAGAATGACTTGGACGACAGCCAGGACACCACCCTCGAACTCCCAGAAGGCATGCAGCAGAGAGAGATAGACAGCCTGCTACTGGACTGGCAGACACGCAACTTCCTCCTCTTCGACGAAAGCTGCGAAACGACAGGGCAGAACCCGGAGTTCGACGCCGAGACATATACCCATCGGCTCAACCGCCTGCCCAACGTCATCGACATGCCATACAACAACGTGGTGCAGAAGTACATCGACCTCTACAGCGGACGACTGCGCGGCTCCGTCGCCATCTTGCTCGGTGCAAGCAACTTCTACAACCCCATCTTCGAGGAAGCTCTCGAAAGCTATCAGATACCATTGGAACTGAAATACCTGCCCATCATCGAGAGCGCACTCAACCCCACCGCCGTCAGTCGCGCAGGGGCTGTCGGGCTTTGGCAGTTCATGATAGGCACAGGCAAGCAGTACGGGCTGGAGGTGACAAGCCTCATTGACGAACGGCGCGACCCCGTCAAGGCAAGCTATGCCGCAGCACGCTACCTGCGCGACCTCTACGACATCTTTGGCGACTGGACATTAGCCATTGCCAGCTACAACTGCGGACCGAACAACATCCTCAAAGCCATGAAGCGGGCAGGCGGCGCAAAGGACTACTGGACCATATACCCCTACTTGCCCGCTGAGACACGCGGCTATGTGCCCGCCTTCATCGCGGCAAACTACATCATGAACTACTACTGCGACCACAACATCTGTCCCGTCAACACCCGTCTGCCGATGGGCACCGACACGATACAAGTCAGCCGCAACGTCCGCATGGAACGCATCGCAGAGCTTTGTAGCATCTCGGACGAAGAGCTTCGCGCACTCAATCCGCAATACCGCACCACACTCATCCCCGGCGACACCCACACCTGCATCCTGCGTATGCCGACTGCCGCCATAAATGCCTTCATCGAGGCCGGCGACTCCATCTACGTCCCAATGGGCGACGTACAGGCACCAAGGGAAATACCCATAGCAGAACAGCCGAAAAAGAAAGGCAAAGGCGGTCGTGGCGGCACTTCGGTAACCGTCCGCAGCGGCGATACACTCGGTGCCATAGCAAAACGCAATCGCACCACTGTTGCCAAGCTGAAGGCGCTCAACGGCATCAAGGGCAACAACATCTATGCTGGGCAGAGGATTAGAGTGAAATAAAGTAATGGGGAGGAAAAACTATGGAAGACACTAACCTTAGGGAAAAGGAAGATGAGAGGATCGTGGGCGAAGCCTACCAGCACCTGATAGACACCTATCTGGCATCCCATCATCGCAAGCATACCGAAATCATCGACAAGGCCTTCAACTTCGCAAAGGAGGCACACAAAGGTGTTCGCCGTCTTTCCGGCGAACCCTACATCATGCACCCCATTGCCGTTGCGCAGATTGCTTGCGAAGACATCGGGCTGGGCAGTACAGGCATCTGTGCCGCTCTGCTCCACGACGTGGTGGAGGACACGGACTATACGGTGGAGGACATCGCCAACATCTTCGGCGAAAAAATAGCGCAGATTGTCGATGGCGTGACCAAGATATCGGGCGGCATCTTCGGCGACAAGGCATCGGTGCAGGCAGAATCCTTCAAGAAGCTGCTGCTCACCATGAGCGAGGACATTCGCGTCATCCTCATCAAGATTTCCGACCGCCTGCACAACATGCGCACACTGGGCAGCCAGCTCCCCGGCAAACAGTACAAGATTGCAGGCGAAACACTCTACATCTATGCCCCCTTGGCGCACCGCCTCGGCTTGAACAAGGTCAAGGAAGAACTCGAAGACCTCAGCTTCAAATACGAGCACCCCGAGGAATACCGCAGCATACAGGAACAGCTGGAGGGCATAAGCGAACACCTGACGACCATCTTCGACCAGTTCACGGCTCCCATTCGGCAGGAACTCGACAAGGCAGGCATTCGCTATGAGATAAAGGCACGCATCAAGAAGCCCTACAGCATCTGGAGCAAGATGCAGACGAAAAACGTCACGTTCAAAGAAGTTTATGACATCCTCGCTGTGCGCATCATCTTTGAAGCCACGGAAGGCATGAACGAGACCGACGAATGCTTCAAGATATACAACATCGCCAGCTCCATCTACAAACCACACCCCGACCGCCTGCGCGACTGGGTGCATAACAAGAAGGCAAACGGCTATCAGGCACTCCACTCCACCCTCATGAGCAAAGCAGGCAATTGGGTTGAAGTGCAGATACGCAGCCGGCGCATGGACGACATCGCCGAGCATGGCTTCGCCGCCCACTGGAAGTACAAGGACGGCGACAGCACTTCGGAGGGCCAGGAAGGAAGCGACGACGGACTCGACAAATGGCTCCATCAAATCAAGGAAATCCTCGATGACCCGCAGCCAAATGCCATCGACTTCCTCGACACTATCAAGCTCAACCTCTTTGCCAACGAGATATTTGTTGTCACGCCCAAAGGCGAGTTCAAGACAATGCCGTCCGGATGCACCGTGCTCGACTTCGCCTTCAGCATACACACTTTCCTTGGCACGCATTGCATCGGCGCAAAAGTCAACCACAAACTCGTGGGCATCAGCCATGTGCTGCAAAGCGGCGACCAAGTGGAGATACTCACCTCAAAAAACCAAAAGGTGGACAAGAAGTGGATAGACTTCACCACCACCGCCAAGGCAATGGGCAAGATACAGGCCATCCTGCGCCGGGAAGAACGCGAGAAGCAGAAAGAGGGCGAGGAAATCCTCAACGAGTTCTTCCAAAAAAACGAAAAAGAACCAAACAGCGTCAACATAGCCAAGCTGTGCAGCTTCCACGCCCTTGCCACACGCGAGGAACTCCTCTCAGCCATCGGTTCACAGACCATCACGCTGGGCGAAGCAGACCTGAAAGCACTCAACGAAGAGGCCCAGAAGAGGACAAAGCTAAAAAAGTATTTGAACATATTCAAGCGGCGCAAGAACGGAACCAACCAGACACCACCCGCTGACACAGAACAAGTTCCTCTCCAAATAGACAAGAAGAAGCCGCTCATCCTCAACGAGGAGACAATCAACCGCTACATCATGTGCGACACCTGCCATCCCATCCCCGGCGACGACGTGCTCGGCCACATCGACGAGAAGCAGCACATCATCATACACAAGCGGCAGTGCGACATCGCCAAGCGCCTCAAGGCAAGCGACGGCAACCAAATCCTGGCTGCCAAATGGGACACCCACGGAAAGCTGTCTTTCCCTGCCACACTGCATATCGTCGGCTTCGACCGCGTCGGCGTGCTGTATCAAATCACAGGCATCCTCTCCCAGCAGCTCAACGTGAACATCCACAGCGTACACATTGAGACAAACGATGGCCTTTTCACCGCCGACATCAACCTCGGAGTCCATGACGTGAGGGACATACAGGCCATCTGCCACGACCTGAAAAAGATTGAGGAAATCGAGGAAGTGAAAAGGTTCTAATCCCTCTCTTTAAGTACTGGGAATTTCTCCCTGAAAGCCTTCAGCCGCTTCAGGTCGAGGATTTGTGTCAAGACAGAAGCCTCACCATCGGGGCACGAGGTTGCCATACCGTAGAAATCCACGACAGAAGTCCCGCCGCAATACTCGCAATACGGGTCTTTGCCGATGCGGTTCACGCCCAGCACATAGCACTGGTTCTCTATGGCTCTTGCCTGGAGCAGGACATTCCAGGCATGAAGCCGCACCGCCGGCCACGAAGCCACGCAGATGAGCACATCGTAATCGTCCCTGTTGCGCAGCCAAAGCGGGAAGCGCAGGTCATAGCAGACGCACAGATGGAAACGCACACCCCGCCACTCCACCGTCACATACTCATTGCCCGGCGTATAGTTCTTCGTCTCGCCGCCGTAGGCAAAAAGGTGGTGCTTGTCGTAGAATTTACAATTTGACGATTTACAATTTACAAATTCCTGCGGCAGAGTCCTTTTTACGGTTTCCTGCGGCATGACGAAGTAAAGTCTGTTCCTGTAAGAGCACTCCCCTAAAGGGGGCAATTGCTCGTTGATAGCGGAGCAATTGGGGAGCTTGCGACGGAGGCAAGGGAGGGGGCTGGCTACTGCAATGCTCCCCACAACAGCTGCATCCAGCTCGTTCGCCATTCGCTGCATCCATTGCAGCGAAGAACTCCCCTCCTCCTCGGGGCAATCGCCCGTTGGTAGCGGTGCGATTGGGGAGGACTCTGTCCGACGGAGGGCAAGGGGGGCGGGGATGGGGGCTACCCTTTGCGGCTCCGTCGTGACGCCCGTGTTCCACATTTCGGGCAGCACATAGACATCACTCTTCTCTGCAGAACGCATCAACCGCTCTGCCGTCTTGCAGTTCACCTCTGGAGCCTCCCAGACAATATCCATTTGTATCAGCGTAACTTTCATCACTTTGCTCTTTTTGTCTCTTCTCCCTGCAAAAGTACGCATTTCTCCGCTCATGCACAAGAAGAACAGCAGAAAAAACCGATGCAATAACAACTTTTTCGCAGTAACCTCGTAGCTGTCAAACTCTGTCAGGCTGTTGACAGAGTTCTGTCAGCACGTTGACAGAGGACTGTCAAGCCGTTGACAGAGTCCTGTCAGCACGCTGACAGTGGAAAAGCCTCCTGGGGTGTTGTTAAACAAATCCTCCTTGGTTGGAAAAGGCATCTAAATAAGTTATGCCCTGGCGCAACCTAACAAAAACGGAATAAGTGGGCAAAAACATGGTTAAAAATGTGGAATGAGTGGATTCTCTCTTTGTTGAATGAGGATATTTTCGACTTAAAACAATCAAAATTCTTATGTTTTTTCAACAGAACTTTTGCGGAAAATCTCAAAAAGGTGTATATTTGCAGCGATAAAAAATCTCAAAAAGGTGTAAAACATGGCAGAAAAGAAATCTCAAAAAGGTGCAGACGGAATCGTAATGAAGCGTAAAATATATCAGCAACTCCTTGATTGGAAGGAAAAAAGACGTGGTGAGGTAGCATGTGGAAGAAGGATTGTGTCGTATCTGACAGAAGTGTTTAGGGCAACGCAAATACAATAGGCAAGTAGGGAAAATGATGATTTGTGATAAAAAAGTGTGAAATTATCGCAAAAAGACAGGGTTTGTTAATTTTGTTTTATAAAAAATGCCTATATTTGCAAACCAAACTTTATAAAATTGTGCAATTCCTATAAAATACAATTTATATGAGTGTCAGTAAAGATGTCATCAAACAATGCTTGATCAGTAAGCAACGCGAGGTGGATGAGGCGGTGATAGTGAATCGTCCCGTTGAATTCGAAGAGAACGGCAACTATGTGATAGTTGGCGTGAGACATGCGGG
>JAFXZK010000130.1 GCA_017541265.1 Bacteroidaceae bacterium
AATCGGGGCAGCATAGGGTTCCGGCAGGTCGCGGAACGGAGTTGGCATGATGCTCACTGAGGTGTTGAACTGCATCTTGTCCTTCAGCTGCTCGAAGAGGTCGAGGATGGTCTCACCCTCATTCTCCACCAAGAGATGCTTGGTGCCGGCCTTCGATGCGATGAACAGGCGGGCGTTGGAGTTGGGGTATTTCTTGAAGTGGGCGATGAATTCACGCAGGATGCGGTGAGCGATGCCCGTGTAGAGAGTCGGTTCCTGCAGGGCTTCGGTCTTGGGCGTGAAGTAGTAGTAGTGGTTCCAGTTCTTGCCGCGGCTCAGTACTACAATCTTCTGTTCTATCTCCTTTTTCTTTTCCGGTGCCTCGACAATGGCTTTGGCCAGTTCCTGCAACAGTCGGTTGCGCTCCTGTATGTCTTCCTTCGTTACGGCATTGGGATTTTCGCTGCAGGCACCGTTCATCTCCTCCAAGAGCTTGCGCACATAGAGGTGGTAGTTCTCGTAGGCCACCAGCTTCTGCTCGTGTACGCCGTCGGTAACCAAGCAGTACTGACAACCAACGTGACAGCCCTTGATGGGGTTCACCTCGAAGGTCAGCGTCGGGCAACGGCCCGTGTAGTTGTGGATTTCGGTCTCCACGGTCTCGGGGTCGCAATCCTCCAAGTAAAGCACCGACTTGGGGATGACGGTGTGTTCCTCCAAGCGTTTCATAAACAGTTTCGACCCTCGGATGAGTCCTTGCAGGGTTTCCTCAGAGGGTTCAATCGTTACGCCGAGTTGCTTCAGGTACTCGGCATCGACAATCTGGGGCTTGAAGTCCTTCAGATTGTAAGCGTCAGTCTCATGCTCGTAGAGATTGCGCATTTCAATGGGCTTTTTCATGTTACTATAATAATTATAACTGAACTTTCGCAAGTGAATACTCATTCATCAAGCGACTAATTTATACATTTGATATAGCTTATGGAACTCACCCATATTCGTTACCCATTTTCTTGCCCAAATCTCTTTCAGCAGTTCGTTAAACTCGTCCAGGTCGGGCAGCAATGGTGAAGTAACAGTGATTTGTTGCATTACTCAATCTGTATCAATCTTTTGTATAAATGCTGTTGGGATATATGCTGTTGAAATGAGTCCGATGTTCGGCAAAGAAATGACCACTCTTTGCTGGCCTGCCACTCGGGCCACTCTCCCCTCAACACCGGCAAAAAGACCGTCGATGACCCTGACCTTTTCTCCTCCCTTGAAGTGACACTGTGACGGCTGCACAAACAGCAAATGCTTGTTCATGTTGCAGGTGGCCTGGATGAAGCGACTCATCTCTTCATCAGGAACCGTCAATGGGGGATTCTTCTCGCCCTCGTCCTGCTTGAAGTGGTTATAGTAATAACTCAAATAAGCGATGGCTGGTGTGTTGCTGACGTATTCTTTGGCCTTTTCATCCGTTGTATAGGCAAACAGCAGATTGGGAATGAGGGTTTGCAGATACCTCCTGCGCTTTCCTCCTACATACTTCTCAACGATTTTCTTGGCAATATAAGTATAGGTGCCGTCCTCCACAAGATAGTCTGAAGCCTTGTCTTCTCTTCCGTATGAGACGCGAAAGACATACCATCGCTTGTTTAATTCAGGAACATATCTTACCGACACCCCTGTTTTTGAGCTTTTAGCTTCGGGGAAGGCATCAGGGGCAAACCTGATGCTTGGAGGAATTGACTCGCCTCTTCGAGTCGTCACATTAGACAATGTGCTCAATTAATACTTGCTTATTCGCTATTTGAACGACAAAGATACTGAAAATTTCCCATTCTCACAACAAAACAAACAAATAAGTAATCCTTTCAAAGAAAATAAGTAAGAATTAAAGCAAAAGTGTCCTAAAGTAGATTACTTTAGGCATTATTCTGATGTTGTGAGGTGGTAGCAGGCCGCTATCATTATAAGAGTCCACTGACTGATTGAAATTTGTCAAAATAATTCGCAAACACCTTTCTTCTGACGGCAGTTTTTTGTCCGTGCGGTGTTTTTCTACCCCAAATGCAGGAAAATGGCTTAAATCGAATTGATACTGATAATCAATGGGTTATAAAGCCATGTGAAAGCATCAATTGTTACGAAAGCATCAAAACGGCATGATATAAGGCAAAATGACGCATGCTTTTCGGTAAATACAGCCGTGATTTTCTACACAACAGAACATGTATTGTTGACAATAAGAACGTGGAGTGTTGGCAATAAGAACACGTTCTTATAGAAAACGAGGCATGCTTCGTTCCACAAAACGCCACAGAACTTTCAATTATTCTGTAAAGATTTTTCGAATGACATGTGTGGGTAATCGCTTTTCCATAATTTATTTATTATTGAAAGTGATTTGTAATGTCGGTAACAACACAGATTGTGATAATACTGTCTGCTTCTTCTGTACGGATTTTAAATTAGTGTATCAATACGCTTCTGCTATTTCCGTACAACTTCTGGCTGATAGCGGTATTTCTTGTTCTTGCTTTTGCCCCTTTCATAGAGTTCCTGCAAATAGTCCTTTTCGTATTCTATTAGCATCAGTTATCAGTTATTCCGTCTGCAAGGTTACGCTTTATTTTGTTTACATGCAAGAGAATGGAGAACTATTTCCAAGTGAGGAGGCGTCCTATCTGGTCGTAGAGGCTGGCCCAATGAGCACGTGTCTCGGCATCGGAAGCGTTCTGGCTGGCGGCTTTCGTCTTGCGCTCCAGCTGTTGCAAAGTGTAGAGCACGGCAGGACGAACCTCCTGGTTGCCGTTTCCGTAGGCACGGCTCAGGTGGAAGTACATTGTGTTTTGAATTGCCATTCGATAGGGCGAAACCTTCTTGTTGCTATCGAGTTCGCTGAAGACCATCTTGGTGAGGTCGGTGAGGTAAGCCTGCGGCTTGTAGAGTTCGTTGAGGTCTTCGAGGCGGTTCATCAGGTACGTCACTACGATGTTTCCCACGTTGTTGGTTACGCGCTGCGGGTCGCTCTCGAAGCGCTGGATATAACTCGGTTCGCGAAGCCAGACAGGTTCATTGAGTACCTGCTCGTTCAGGAAGTTGAGCGCGGCCTTCTGCTTGTCGAGAGGCTGGGGGACATAGACATCTTCGGTTGAGCCTTTGGGCTGGAAGTTAATCCTATAGCCGCCGATGTTGCGGGACACGTGCCCCATGTAGCGGAGGAACTGCGTGCGGATGTGGCTGTGCATCAGCTCGATGTCGTTCCAGTAGAGGTCTTTTTCGTTGTCGAGCGTCCACTGGGGCAGAGCCTTGATTTCGCGCTTCAGGTTGAGTATGCCGTAGTAGCTTGCCTTGATGGGGTCGTCGCCCAAGTCTTCCGTCTGGCGGCGCGGGTCTCTGTGTTCGCTTTCCCCGTCGCCCCACCAGAGACGCTTGTTCTGCTGCGCCTTGACGGTCATCGGCTCCAGCATCTTGTGGTCTTCGTCCTCATTCTTTGCGTCGAGCATCGGCGTGTAGCCCCACTGGATAGCCCATTTGTCGTAGTCGTTGATGCGGGGGAAGATGCCGACGCGCGAGATGCCGTCTTCGGGTTGGGCTACGTAGTTGAAGCGGGCATAGTCCATGATGCTGGGTGTATGGCCGTGAGCTTCCAGCCAAGCTTTGTTGCGAAGGCTATCGACGGGCACGGTGGAACTGCTGCCGAAGTTGTGGCGAAGGCCGAGTGTGTGACCGACCTCGTGGCTCGACACAAAGCGGATGAGATTGCCCATCAGCTCTTCGTCGTAGTTCATCTTCCGTGCAGCTTCATCGATGCTGCTGCACTGCACCATATACCAATTGTGGACGAGGCTCATCACGTTGTGGTACCAGCAGATGTGGCTCTCCAGTATCTCGCCCGTTCGTGGGTCGTGGACGTTCGGGCCGTAAGCGTTCTCGATGGGGCTTGCCAGATAGCGGATGCAGCTGTAGCGCGCGTCCTCCATACTCATCGTTGAGTCGTTCTCCGGCCACTCCTCGGCGCGGATAGCGTTCTTGAAGCCAGCTTTCTCGAAGGCAGCCTGCCAATCGTTGACACCCTGAATGAGATACTTGCGCCACTGCTTCGGTGTGGCTGGGTCGATGTAATAGACGATGGGCTTCACGGGTTCGACGAGTTCGCCGCGCTTCATCTTCTCTACATCCTCAGGCTTCGGTTCAAGCCTCCAACGGCAGATGAAGCGTTTCTCCTCCACGCGCTGCTGCTCGTCGCTGTAGCTGGTGTAGTCGTCGGTGAAGTAGCCGACGCGCGGGTCGAAGTAGCGGCGCATCATAGGCTTCTCGGGCAGGAGTACGAAGCTGATGTTCAAGCCGAAGGTCGCCTTTCCTGTGCGTCCGATGGCGGCCATACGACTATTATTGCCGCCGTTGAAAGTCTTTACCGTGCGGACTTCTGTGTTCAAAGGGAACGACTTGATGTCCTCTATGTAACTCATTTCCCCGACGAGACCTTGCAGAGAGAATCCGTCCTTGACGTATTTGGGCAGTCCAAGAGCCGGGTTGTCTTGATTGAAGAAGGAGGTTACCTTAATCTTATAGACGTTGTCCTTGTGGCTTTCCACCTTGAAGCTGCCGATGATTGGGTTCTCGTTGCTAATGGTGATGGCGCGGTTTATCTTCTGTGTGGTGTCGGCATAGTTGACGAGCAGACGGGCACGAAGAAAGAGCTGGTCGTCGGGAGCAGGCTGGAAATAGACAGTCTGCTGGTTGACTTGCTCACCGCCGAACTTTCCTATGCCTGCGGGGGTACTGGTGTAGCGGACGGTTGTCAGGAACTCGCGGCCTATCAAGCTGTCCGGAATCTCGAAGAACCAGTCGTTCTTCATCTTTGTCACATGGAAGAGTCCGTTCCTGTCCACGCTTGGCTTCTCCACCTTTGCGCTGTCCTTTGGCGCTTCGGCAGGCTGGTTCTTTTTCTTCTTGCCCAAGAAAGTTTTGCCTTTCTTCTGGTCAGTCTTCTTGTCCTTAGCTTTTTGCTCTGTCTTTGCTTTCTCTTTCTTCTCTCGTGCCAGAATAGGAGTCTGTCCCAGCAATGCTGCAGCAAGCAGCAGACTCAAGTACTTTGCTTTCATAATATCGAATTAGGATGTGTTTATTGTAATTTGCTGCAAAATTAGATATTTCAGTGAAGAAAAGCAAACTTTATCGAAAAAACCTTGATGAGTGGAAAATAATTTATACCTTTGCAACGTCAAGAGGCATTGTGTACCCTCATTTGCCACCGAATTAACAAAAGAACAGGACATGAAGTATTGCATTTTCCCACTTATCGTATTCTCTCTCTTCGCTCTGCCCATGAATGCCGACAACTGGATGAATCGGCTTCCGGATGACGCATACATTTCCACACTCTCCATTCCCGGCAGCCACGACTCGGGCACGGGCAACGGCTTCCCGGGCATCACTACGTCCATCTACGGACCCTTTGGCGACAAGTATGCCCGCACGCAAGACAGGAGCTTCCAGGAGCAGTGGGACTTGGGCATCCGCGCTTTCGACCTTCGCCCTGCCGTCCAGGACGACTACATCAACGTCAATCACGGCATCATGCCCACCAAGCTGCATTTCGACACTGCGCTCTACTTCCTGCGCGACAAGCTTCGGGAGAATCCCTCGGAGTTCGTCGTCATTCATCTGCTTCATGCTTCCGACGGAGACGACAATTCGAGTGACTACGGGGCACGATTGCTTGAGCTGCTGGGGCGCGACGACCTGAAGGACTTCTTCATCGACTTCAAGAGCACGCTTACCGTAAAGGAGATGCGCGGCAAGATACTCTTGCTCAGCCGCAACGAGTATGCCGACAAACCTGTGGGCGGCTTCTTCAAGAACTGGACAGGCGAGTTAGACTGGAATGCACAGAGAAACGGACAGATTGTCGGAGCAGAGGGTAACACAGCGAAGTTATACATTCAGGACTTCGCGGACACCCATAGAGAAGGCGACTTGGACCGTAAGGTCGCCGCCGTCAAGCAGCTGCTCGACTTCAGCACAAAGCACAAGACCAACTCTGCATCGGATATCGTCTGGGTCTATAACTTCGCTTCTGCCTACTCTAAGGTATCGAGGCTCTACATCCCCTTGATTGTCGACGAGGAGATATCCACCAGCGACGGCTATCGCGACAATGCCGCCCATACAAATGCCGCCATCATCGACTATCTGGCAGACCCTGTAAACACAGCAGGACCTACGGGCATCGTCCTGCTCGACTATGTCGGCGTGAACTCGAGCAACGGTTATAACACAAGAGGTCAGGAGGTTGTGGATGTTATCATCAACAATAACTTCCGCTACTTGCAGGACATGTATCAGGTCAAGGAGAACAGCGTGACATACCGCAAGCCTCTCGATATGACAGCTCGCATCGTCAATCCCTGCTTCAACAGCAACATGCGTCACGGTTGGGATGGCGACGAGTTCGGTGCCGTCTATCCAAACGAAAACGCCGAGCACTACAACCGCAACTTCGACACCTATCAGACGATTACCGGCCTGCCCAACGGCGTCTATGCCGTAGGAGTCAAAGCCTTCTACCGCTGCGGCAATGCAGAGGAAGCCAACACCCACTATCGCATCAAAGACCCGATGACGCGCTATGCCAGCATCTATGCTGCGTCCGGGAACGACAAGCTATCGTACCCCCTCGTCTCGCCATTCTCCAAGAGCGTTACTCGGGCAAGAGGCGTAGGGCGAGAGGTAGGCGTGAAGAACGGCAGCACGACCTACTACATCCCCGACGACATGATTGCTGCCGAGTACTACATGCACACGCTCAACGCATACAAAAACGTCGTGTTCGTTGGTGTTGAAAACCACACCCTCACCATCGGCGTGCAGAAGAGTCAGGTGATAGAAATGGATTGGTGCATCTTCGACGACTTCACCCTGACCTATTACGGCAACCAGCCCGAAGCATATCAACAGTGGCTCACCGAAATGAAGAAGAGGAAGGTCAACTATGCTGGTGTGACCGTCAGTCATTGTTACAGCGAGGCCTACGACGCATCATTCAATGCTACTGCAAGCAACAAGGCAGAGGCCGTTGCAGCCATGAAGGCCGTTGATGCAGCAGCTGAGGAAATAGCCGTCAATGCAAGCCTTTGGGCAGAGTACAAACAGGCTGCCCAAGAGGCAGAGGCTATGCTCAATAGCGATGAGTACAGCGACGGAGCCAAGACATTCCTCTCGTACATTTTGAATATCTTTACGAGAGATTTGAATAGCCTCGAACTCACCAATGAGCAGCTGACTCGTGCCATCAGCGACCTGTGCATCTACATTGCTGCGACACAATCGGGAGAGTGGACAGGTATCTCGGAATGTCCCTCGGACGTTGCTCCATATTCAACAGGCAACGGTGTGTGGACGATAGACGGAAAGGCCGCAAACGCTTTTCTGCGTCACGGCCTCTACATTATGCGAAACAGCGATGGAACTGTTCGCAAGGTTCTGCGATAATTTGCTTTTTCTGTTCCGAAAGGCAGTCGCCAATTAGCCGAGAGCCTTTATCGTCGCTTCGAGGGCGGCAATCTTGCTCTGTGCGTCAGCGAGCTTCTTGCGCTCCAGTTCCACGACTTGCGCGGGAGCATTCTGCACGAAGCGCTCGTTCTGCAGCTTCTTCTCGATGCCTGCCATAAAGCCTTGCAGACGCTTAATCTCCGTCTCTGCCTTTGTGCGCTCTGCATCGGCATCAATCAGGCTGCCCAGAGGCACGGCGTATTCGTCGGTGCCGACGAGGAAAGCCTGTGTGCCTTCGCCCTTCTCGGCGACGTTCTCTATCTTTTCGAGTCCGGCAAGCTTCTCGATGATGGCAGAAAGCGCTGGAATACTGGTCACGCCGTTCTTTGCGGCGCCAACAACCTGCAGTACCAAAGGTTCGCGCGGTGAGATGTTCTTGCTCTGTCGGATAGCACGCACGCCGCTCACAATCTGCTTCATCTCCTCGACCTGTGCGATGAGTTTGGCATCTTCCGCTGTCGGCTCTGCCGTCTTGAAGACAGACACCATCAGCGATTCGCCTTCTTTTCTCTCGGCGATGTGTTGCCAGAGTTCTTCGGTGATGAAGGGCATGAAGGGATGGATGATGTGCAGGAGCTGGTCGAAGATGTCGAGTGTGGCATCGAGCGTCTTCTTATCAATTGGACTTCCGTATGCGGGCTTTATCATTTCGAGATACCAGCCGCTGAACTCGTCGGTGAAGAGTTTGAAAGCAGCCATCAGAGCCTCGTTCAGGCGGTACTTGCTGTAGAGGTCGTTAATCTCGGCGTAAGTATCGCCTAACTTCGCTTGCATCCACTTTATCGATGTGGCATTTGCTTCGGGCTGGGCGATGTCGGTGCTCACTTCCCAGCCTTTGACGAGGCGGAAGGCATTCCATATCTTGTTGCAGAAGGCGGCGCCTTGCTGGCAGAGTGCTTCGTCGAAGAGGATGTCGTTGCCTGCGGGAGCGGCAAGCATCATGCCCATGCGCACGCCGTCGGCTCCGTAGTCCTCAATGAGCTTCAGCGGGTCGGGCGAGTTGCCGAGCGACTTCGACATCTTGCGGCCAAGCTTGTCGCGCACGATGCCCGTGAAATAGACATTGCGGAAAGGAATGTCGCCCATGTACTCCTCGCCCGCCATTATCATGCGGGCTACCCAGAAGAAGATGATGTCGGGACCCGTCACCAGGTCGCTGGTGGGGTAGTAGTAGCTGATTTCCTCGTTGCCGGGATTGTTGATGCCGTCGAAGAGGGAGATAGGCCAGAGCCACGAAGAGAACCAGGTATCGAGGGCATCTTCGTCGCGATGCAAGACCCAAGCCCCTTGGGGGAGTGCCTTTAGTTCGGGGTACTTTTCCAAAGCTTTCTTGTATGCCTCTTCTTCTGTAAGCGCAACGACGAAACGCTCTTCGACCCCCTCCAAACCTCCCCGAGGGGAGGCTTCCTTTCTCTCCCCCTCGGGGGAGTCGGAGAGGGGTTGGGTCTCGATGAAATATGCCGGAATCCTGTGTCCCCACCAAAGCTGACGGCTGATGCACCAGTCCTGAATGTTCTCCAGCCAGTTGCGATAGGTCGTGACGTACTTCGTTGGGTGGAACTTGAGCTTGCCTTCGAGCACGGGCGGCAGAGCGATGTCGGCCATATGCTTCATCGAGAGGAACCACTGCTTGCAGAGGCGTGGCTCGACGGCTGTGTCCTGATTGCGCTCCGAGTAGCCCACCTTGTTCTCGTAGTCCTCGACCTTCTCCAGCAGGCCTGCGGCTTCGAGGTCTTTGGCTATCTGCTTGCGGCAGTCCATTCTGTCCATACCCACATAAAGTGGGCTTTGTTCGGAGATGGTGCCGTCGGGGTTGAAGATGTCGATGGTTTCGAGGTTGTGCGTCTTGCCCAGCTGGTAGTCGTTCACGTCGTGGGCAGGCGTCACCTTCAGGCAACCCGTACCGAACTCGATGTCAACGTATCTGTCCTCAATGACAGGGATGACGCGACCGACGAGCGGCACGATGACCTTCTTGCCGCGCAGCCACTGGTTCTTCGGGTCTTTGGGGTTGATGCACATTGCTGTGTCGCCCATGATGGTCTCGGGGCGAGTCGTTGCAACAACGGCGTAGTAGCCCTTGGAGTCCTTGTGGATGACGTTCTCGGAGTTCTCGGAGAATTCCGAGTTCTCTGAGTTCTCCGAGATGTAGTACTTCAAATAGTACAGCTTGCTCTTTTCGTCGCGGTAGATAACCTCTTCGGTGGAGAGCACCGTCTGTGCCTTCGGGTCCCAGTTGACCATTCGGAGGCCGCGATAGATGAGTCCCTTGTCGTAGAGGTCGCAGAAGACCTTGAGCACGCTCTCACTGCGCTTCTCGTCCATCGTGAAAGCTGTGCGGTCCCAGTCGCAGCTTGCACCGAGCTTGCGGAGCTGCTTCAGGATGATGCCGCCGTGTTCCTCCGTCCAAGCCCAAGCGTGCTTTAGGAACTCCTCGCGGGTCAGGTCGCGCTTCTTGATGCCTTGTTCTGCCAGGCGGTTCACCACCTTAGCCTCAGTTGCAATCGAGGCGTGGTCTGTTCCCGGCACCCAGCAGGCGTTCTTTCCGTCAAGTCGTGCCTTGCGGATGAGGATGTCCTGAATGGTGTTGTTGAGCATGTGTCCCATGTGGAGCACGCCCGTCACGTTTGGCGGCGGAATGACGATGGTATAGGGTTCGCGCCCGTCGGGCTTGCTTGCAAAAAGCTTGTGCTTTGTCCAGTACTCGTACCACTTCGCCTCGACCTCGGCGGGGCTGTATTTCGTTGCTAATTCCACCATCTTCATTTACAATTTAACTATTTACAATTTACAATTTGCGTTTTTGCAATTTGGCTGCAAAGGTACGACATTTAATTCAAACTTCAAAATTCATAATTGCCAAATTCAAAATGGAAAGCGAAAAGCTACATTTTGGCTCTCTACTCGAGAACATCCTCCTCACTCCAACTCGGGTTAATACTATATTAGTTCATAGTTCATAGTTGACTTCGTCGAGCTAAAGCTTCATAGTCCATAGTTTTCAATCTTCAATTTTCAATTGTTTCCGCTGCAAAGTTACGGAAAAAAAGAGGCACACCCGCTACGTAGCCGCTACGTAGCGGGTGCACCTCAAGTGCAAACACCTCTAAATCAGGCTAATGTAATTTTCGCTTCAGTGTTATTTCAAAGCAGAAACACATTTGGCGATGTCAAGCCTTCGGACACACCGTCGGCACACCACAAAACAAATCCCGATTTTTTTCAACGTGTCTTATACTGAAATAGGTTGACACATTTAGGAACAATAAATGTATTAACTTATGAAGTTCAAGAAAGTATCAATTAAGAAACGAGAAGAGATTATTGCCGAGTATTTAAGCGGTGACATGAGCTATCGTGAGCTTGGCG
>JAFXZK010000131.1 GCA_017541265.1 Bacteroidaceae bacterium
ACATGTATTATCGCATTACAAATGCTTATACTCTATGCTGGCGGATTGCAAATCCGCCAGAACAGCGGGGTAAATGACTAAATAGTAAATAAATTGTAAATAGTAAATTATGAAGACGTATTTGATTCCTGCCTTGAAGGTGGAAGAGGCTCAGGCTGCACAGATGCTGGCAGAGAGCCTGGCAATCAACACAGGCACAACCGTCGACGGCGGTCAGGCACTGACCAAAGAAGACGCAAGCTGGGACATCTGGGGCGAGGAATAGCCTCACCCCCCAGCCTCTCTTCCGTGAGAGAGGGAGGCAACAGGCAATCCCCGAGGCGCAAGCATGCCCTCGGGGATTGCTGTTTTATGGAACTTTTGAGCCAGATAAAAATAATTATGAACTATGTTCCGCACATTAAAAGCGCGTCTTAGTGCAAAAAGGCATCTAAGAACTATGAATTATGAATTAAAAGTCGTATCTTTGCATTGCAATTGACAAAACAGATATGGCAGAGACATCAGGAAGAAGACGACAGGGCACGACGAAGATTGTGGAAGTGCCGCAGGTTGACCAGTACGGACACAAACAGCCGCAGAGCCTCGACATGGAGGTGGCTGTGCTGGGCGCACTCATGGTGGAACAGGACTCGTACGGACTTGTAGCGGAACTGCTCAAGCCCGAGAGCTTCTACGACCACCGCCACCAGCTCATCTATCAGGCGATACAGACGCTCAACGCGGAACAGAAGCCCGTGGACATCATGACCGTCGTGGAGCAGCTGGAGCGCACGGACAACCTGGAGGCGGCAGGCGGCGAGGTCTATCTGATGCAGATTAACGCACAGGTAGCCAGCTCCGCACACATCGAGTACCACGCCAAGGTCATCGCCCAGAAGTCCCTGCAACGGCAGCTCATCACCTTCGCCAGCCTTGTACAGACGAAAGCTTTCGATGCCACAATCGACGTCGCCGACCTGATGCAGGAAGCCGAGAGTATGCTCTTCTCCATCTCGCAGAAGAACATGAAGAAGGACTTCACGCAGATCGACCCCATCATCAGCCAGGTCATTGAGCTTATCCAAAAGGCACAGGCCAAGGAGGGCGGCTTGAGCGGCCTGCCGTCGGGCTTCCGCGAACTGGACAAGATTACGAACGGCTGGCAGAACAGCGACCTCATCATCATCGCTGCGCGTCCGTCGATGGGTAAGACGGCCTTCGTGCTCTCCATGATAAAGCGCATGGCGGTGGACAACCAAATCCCCTGCGCGATGTTCAGCCTGGAGATGAGCAACCAGCAACTCGTGCAGCGCCTCATGGTCAACGTGAGCGAACTGAGCGGCGAGAAGTTGCGCAGCGGACAGCTGGCGCCCTACGAATGGGGACAGCTCGACAAGCGCGTGCGCCAGCTCTACAATGCGCCCATCTACATCGATGACACGCCGTCGCTCAGCGTCTTCGAGCTACAGACGAAGGCACGCCGTCTGGTGCGCGAGTTCGGCGTGAAAGCCATCATGATTGACTATCTGCAGCTGATGCACGCCAGCGGCCTGAACATCAACAGCCGCCAGGAGGAGGTGAGCACCGTGAGCCGTGCCCTGAAGGGTCTTGCCAAGGAGCTTAACATCCCCGTCATTGCCCTGAGCCAGCTGAACCGTGGCGTGGAGAGCCGCGAAGGCATCGAGGGCAAGCGTCCGCAGCTGAGCGACCTGCGCGAGTCGGGTGCCATAGAACAGGACGCCGACATCGTCTGCTTCATCCACCGCCCGGAATACTACAAGCTCTACGTCGATGACCAGGGCTTCGACTGGCACGGCAAGGCCATGTTCATCATCGCCAAGCACAGGAACGGCTCGGTAGGTGACATCAAGCTGGCGTTCCGCAGCGAGTTCGCCCGCTTCTCGAACCTCGAATCGAACATCCCTCTGCCCGGCACACAGGAAAGCGACATGGGCGGGCGCTTCGTCTCGCCCAAGATGACGGCGGAAGAGATGGCAGAAAGCGAACGAATCGCCAATGCCATCGGCACCAGCGATTCATTCTCTGACCTGCAACCAGCCGGGCAGGAAGACAAGTTCTGATATTTGTTCTGGCGGATTTGCAATCCGCCAGCATTGAATATAAGCATTTGTAATGCGATAAAAAGAATTACGGGATTATAAATCCCTATATTCAATGCGGTCGGATTGCAAATCCGACCGAACAAGAGTTAGCCCGAGGAAACTATTCCTCGGGTTTCATGTTGGTATAGACGGTCTGGACGTCGTCGAACTCTTCGAGCTTCTCTACCATCTTGTTGATGGTCTCGCGCTGCTCGGGGGTTACGTCCTTCACGTCGTTGGGGATGTAGGTGAACTCACCGCCGACATCCTCGTAGCCGTCTGCCTCGAGCTTCTTCTGTATAGCATTGAAGCTGGTCGGCTCACCGTAGATGGTGATGGTGGTCACGTCCTTCTCCTCGTCGTACTCCTCGTCGTACTCTTCCTCCACGCCGCAGTCAATCATCTCCAGGATGAAGTCGTCCATATCCATACCATCCTTCTTCTTGAAGGTGAAGACGCACTTGTGGTCGAAGAGGAAGGAGAGTGAACCCGTCGTGCCCATGTTGCCGCTGAACTTGTTGAAGACGCTGCGCACGTCGGCAACGGTGCGTGTGGTGTTGTCGGTCAGGGTGTCAACGAAGA
>JAFXZK010000132.1 GCA_017541265.1 Bacteroidaceae bacterium
CGCTTCAAAAGCCGTATCACGATTTGCTCTTTACCGTGCATCGCATCATCATGAAATTCAATCAGTGGAAACATGCTTACCCGGAATGCCCGTTCATTCAACTGACTACCCTGGACGAGAACAGGGATGCAAAACAGGTAACACCAGATGCGCCTCCTCAGGATTGAGGGGGCGTTTTGCATCTATGTTCTCGCCTCTGACAGCTACGCATTCTCTACTCTTCCTTCTTACTTCTTCCATCTTACATCTGCTTTTGTCATCGTCTCTGCATTTCTCCGATTCCACGACAATCTTTCATTTACTTTTTCCTCACAAAGGTAGCTCGGCGGCTCCAGTCAAGGGTTTCCATTTATTTGGCATAGAAAGATGATTCCCTTCGGCGTCGGAGCTGCCACTTTCTTTGCAAAATACACGGACATCCTCCCTTGACAACAGGGCCTTTCCCCGTTATAGCTCTTCGTTGTTCGTAAAAAATAAATAAGATTTATGTTTCATCTACAAAATTACAAGACAATGAAAGCAAATGTTCAGATTTCCGCAGTGAAGAAAGAGTTCAAGAATGGTCAGCAGGGCTGGCAGGTGTTTGTTGAAGGCATGGAGGGTAAGCTCCGCTGTGAAATGAATTTCCGCGATGCACTCAAAGCAATTCGGTACAGCTTCCTTCTCTCCAAGAAGTTGAATCTCCAAATCAATGAAGTTCAGCTTGCAGCCCTCTCGCTCGATTATCAGCAAGCTAAAGAAGCTGCCAAGGCACAGGTCGCCGAGGCTGCTACAGAGGTAGCCCAAGAGGTGGCCGCTGAAGCAGAACAGGGTGAGTCTTCCGATGAAAAATCGGAGGCCGCCCATGAGTTCGTCTGTTGCTCAAAGATGCAGAAGTTCCGTGAAGAACATCCTGATGCTGTTGTCATCGGTCGTAAAGGTTCTGTCTGCGAACAGTTCGGAGAAGATGCTAAGGCTTGCGCTGCCGCTCTGGGTAATACAGCAGAAATCCTGTGTGATGGCACACCGTATTTCGTCTTCGATATTGAATATCTTGATGAGTGCATCCAGAAGCTTGTCGCCAGCGGCAAGAAGGTCTGCCTCTGGGACATCTTCAAGGGTGAAGATAACATCGATGAGATAAATGAAAAAGTTCAGGAGCAGATTGCTCAGAACAAGAAAGCAGAATCAGCTCTCTTCAAGCAGTTCTGCGATTTGAAGAAGAATCACCCCGATGCTCTCCTTCTCTTCCGCACTGGTGATGTTTACAAGTGCTACGAAGAAGATGCTATCAAAGCTGCTGAGGTGCTTTGTCTTACGAACATCGTCGAAGAAGACAAAATCACTGTCGCAAGCTTTCCACACCACTGTTTAGATACGTATTTGCCGAAGCTCATACGTCACGGAATCCGCGTTGCCATCTGCGATGACATTACGGACTTTGTGAAAAAGCCCTCTAAGAAGCCTACAGAAATTGTGGCTCCAGTTCAACAGGAGTTGTTCACTGAAGCGTGAACAGTTCCTAATGCTTCCTTTTACAGACGAAATTTGTGGAAAACCACAATTTTCGTCTGTAGTCTATACTTTTCTTAAATATTCGTTGAGGAAACGAAGGAAGCCACCTATTGTTTCTTTTATCATGCTTGAAGCTGGTATCGGCTTGTATGCCAACTGACTAAGTTCGTTTTCAAAGACAGTACTTAACGATGGCCATAGTTGTTCGAATGATGAAAGCAGTGGCGAAGAGAGTATATTGGAGGTATTCCAACCCTGCGGCTCGTCAAACACTGATTGGTCATGTTCAACCAATTCACACAGATGGGTTATGAAATCACCCCGCAGGTATTCCTTGCATTCGTTGGTATTCAAAAGAAAATGGAGGTCATAGAAATGGCGAATCTTCTTTCGAAGTCCATCAACTGGTGGCTGCACGAAAGAATAGCGCAAAAGGGAAACGGTCTTTTCACATAGCGTACGGCGCATATCAAGAACATTTACTTCAAATGGGTGCATGTCGTACTGGTCGGCCAAATGTTCTAAGCCGTTTGCTATAAGGTACTGTCCGATAAAACTGTTTATCGTTCGCCGCAAATATGGATAAGGATTGGCAAAAGAATTGATTTCGATAATCACATAATTGCCCAATAGATTCATACCCTTTGATGTGGGCGAAAGGGTGCTGTCGTAGTAGTGGTAGGTCTTGCGATAACGTGAGCCTTTTCGCGTTTCACCTGTTACTTCTCTTTCGGGAATGCCCTCAGACATCTCCTTATTCACCCTCGAAATGAGGACCTTAATCTGATTGCCGTTCATGCCTTCGGCAAGTACAGCAATGTCGATGTCTGATGAGAAACGGTCTATCAAACCATATCCTTTGGACAAGGAGGTTCCGCCTTTCCATACAACGCTACCAGCATGAGTGCTTCGGGATAGTTGTTGTAGGATATGGGTTATCCAATAGTCCTTCTCTACATATACAGGCAGGATACCGAGATATTCCGAGGTAACTCGGATGGCATCTGAGAACTGTGTTTTATCTTGGTGCAGAGTCATAATATCCTCCATTTTTTTAGTGTTGATGATTCTGCGTTGAATCCAATCTTATAGAAGGTCACAGGGTTGAGCGAGTCATAAAGAGGCTGAGACAACGTAGTATCCCTGACTTCATCAAGCATTGCACCCGTTAAAGCCCTGACCATCGGGGGATAGTTCAGTGCCAATATCACAATGCGGCGAATGACTTTTTCATCCATTTCGCGCATGATGGCTTTCATTCGCTGATAGGAATCTGCCAGCGAGGTATCGGGAATATCTTTGATTCCACGAATAGCATCCAACAACTGGAACAGCGGCACATCTGCCTGTTTGATGGGGTTTGACTGGAGGATAAAGCGAATCTCATAGTTCCCTCGCCGCATCCGATTCCTACGAACATTGGTGCCTATTTCAATGATATTGCTAATTTGTGTCGTGAGCCCCAATTGGTTGAAGATGGAAAAACCCGTAAGGTAACCTGTTACCTTACCGTCCTTCCATAGCAAGTCTTTCACGATTTCTTCCTGACTCGGCTTCAATGTCCCGAATGCAGATTGACGTGGCTTATAGTACCTGCCTTTCGATAGCCTGGTAATAGCACCAGCTTCTACCATCCGATTGAGTTTGCGTATGACGCTTGCACTGGAATCAGATGGGAGATTCAGGTCTTGAAAAGTGAACACATAGTCACTTTTTAATCCCTTAACTGCGAATTCTACTTGTTTCGACAACATGACTTCCTTTTTGTTTTCGGTTACAAAGATAATCATTTTATCTCGTTTTTACGACAGAAAACAAGACATTTTTTTGTTTTCTAAGCATTTTTAACTCTTTTAGACGCAAATCTCTTGTGTCTAACTATGATTTGAACCTTTCGTTAAGCCAAATGAATAAGGATAAGCCTGCTTAATCTTTGTCATGGCGAGAAATGGTCGGATGAAATCCAAGGCGCATTGTCCGCCTTGCCTTGTCAGTGAGGGAAAAGTCTCTCATCTCCGCTTCCAACCCTCTTCTGCTGGACTTCCTTTAGTTGGCGATGCTCTGTTCCGCTCCTGTGCTGCCATTTCGTGCCGTGCCTGACTCACTATCCTCTTCTGTGCTCACACAGGCGATTAACGATTGGCTGTGCCTATCCTCATGCCTCTGCTTGACAGGATTTCCATTGCATCCCGCCATCGCTTCGTTGGCTTTGCCTTCGTCCGTCACGACTCGGACATCTTTGTGCAAGCACAGATGCCTCTCGCTGCTCCGTCCGTTCCCTTCAGGTGCCTGGCTTCTACCGCTCATTCTCTTTTCTCCTTGCATTCCTCCTTCGGTTTGACTGTTTCGCCACAGCTCGGAATGACATAGCTCCTTCTCTTCCTGGTACTCCATTTTGCAGTTTGTGTCCACGCCCGTAGGTAAGGGGAAAACATTCCCCGCCCTTGTCGCTCATTCCCTGTCTTGGCTCTACTGCTGGCACATGGCTTCACCTCCATCACTTTGTCGAGGGAACACTGGTTCCTTATCGCGGTGCTGCATGGACTTTATGCTCATCTGCCTATTCTTCGGCTGCTTGCCTCCGTTGACTTTTGCAAACCCGTCATGCTCAATCTCTCCATGTTCGCTGATTCAATGCTCATGCACTTTCTCTTACCTGTGCCGCCACTTGCTTGCTGCGTCTCGTGCGCCACTGTTTATATTGTCATACTCTGGCCTCGCCTCATTTTTACTTTGCAAAGGTAGGGCAAGCGTCATGCTGCAAGGGCACGCTCATACTTGCCTCGAAAAAGTTTCAAAGATTTTGGGGTGCAGTCGCTCCTGGTCCAAATTCTCTGCGCCTTGCAGGTTGAAATTTTTTCGGGCTTCCCTTGCATTTACATTCCTTCTCCTTGCTGCCTGCTGTATTGCACGTAAAAATCAGAGGCTACAAGCCTAAGTATTAACAATTTAATAAACAAGTATTATGGCTTACAAGACAAGAAAGGCGCAAGCTAAGAAGGCTGGCGCAGGTGCTAACAGCGAAAGCGCACAAGAGAGAGCTTTGAATCTCTTCGCGGACATGATGATCGAGAAGATTGAGTCTATCATGACAGATTGGCAAAAGCCTTGGTTCACGGAAGGCATCGCTTCATGGCCGAAGAATCTTTCAGGCAGACATTACAATGGCATGAACAGTCTCATGCTCCTGATGCACTGCGAGAAGGAAGGGTACAAGTACCCGGTGTTCTGTACATTCGACAGAGTGATGGGTCTCAATTACAACAAGACATCGGTGGGCAATGTGCCTGCGGTGGATGCCGAGGGGAATAAGCGCCCGATGGTTTCGGTTAACAAGGGCGAGAAGAGTTTCCCTGTCTTCCTTACCTGTTTTACGGTCGTCGAGAAGGACACGAACAACAAGATTAAGTACGAGGAGTACAGACAAATGTCTGACAGCGAGAAGGAGCATTACAATGTCTATCCGAGTACAGTGGTTTACAATGTCTTCAACATCGATCAGACAAACATGAAGGAGGCAAGGCCTGAGATTTACGAGAAAATCATCCTGGAGAATGGCGGGAAGAAGCAGGAGCACAAGGGAGAAATGTTCCATTTCGATGCTATGGACAGAATGATGGAAGAAAATCTCTGGATTTGTCCTATCAAGCAGCTGCATGGGGATAGAGCTTTCTACAGCCAATCCAAGAAGTTAATCGTACTCCCAGAGTTCTCACAGTTCAAGGATGGTGAGTCGTTCTACGGCACGGCATTTCACGAAATGGCTCACAGCACGGGAGCGGAGGAGCATCTGAATCGGCTGAAGCCTGCTGCATTCGGAAGTCCTGAATACGCTAAAGAGGAATTGGTAGCGGAGTTGACAAGTGCGATGATTTGCCAGTACTGCGGTATGGACAAATACATCAAGGAGGACAGTGCGCCTTATCTCAAATCATGGCTCTCTTCTCTCAAAGAGGAAGCGCAGTTCATCAAGACAATCCTGCTCGATGTCAAGAGAGCATCGGCCATGATTACAAAGGCAATCGAGGATTGTTCCATTCAGGCAGCACAAGCTGCTTGATTGGTTTCCTCTCTGCCAGAATGCCCGGGGCAATCGCCTCGGGTATTTTTGTGTCTTTCCGTACTTGCTATATAAGCGGTATTTTTGCAGCACAAAAAATGATTATACTATGAGTCTCATTACTTCTAACGAACAGCTTAACGCACTGCTCCCAAATATTCAGGTGACAGTCACTGGGGAAACACCGCTCATTGACAAACTATCGCCTTTTCTCAGCGCAACTGAGAAATGGCTGTCGGATGTCTTCACATCTGAGTCCGTTTTCGATACCATCTGTCAATACGCGGAAGAGAATGCCTTGCGTGTCGCAACCACGCAGGCAGTTGTCTATGAAGCTTTCCGGCGTGCTGTCCCGCACTTGGATATTATCCTCACTCCTAACGGCTTCGGCATCGTCAGCAACGCGAACATTGCACCTGCAAGCAAGGAGCGGATAAACCGCCTCCTTGACGCGCTGCTTGACAACCGGGACGCAGCGCTCTCGCAGGTGCTTTCCTTGCTTCCTGCTGAGTCTGGATGGCTCGGCACGAAACAGGCTCAGTTCTTTGCTGCTACGATGTTTCCGAACATGGAGGTTACGCTCCGCTTTCCGAAACCTTCGGAAAGCAGATGGAAGCTTTACCTCGCTCTTCGGGAAAAGGCTATCGGCATTGAGCAGTTCTTCGCTGCGCAGTACCTATCAGTGGAACTGATGGACGTGCTTCGCTCCGAAGTACAGTCTGGGCAGTACCGCTCAATGCTCCACCAAAAGATTTGTCGCATCCTTCAGGCGGTGGAGATTCGTTGCTTGAACAGCACCGACCCCACCGCATGGATGCATTTCGAGCATAATGCTCTCTTTGAACTCGTGAATACAATTCGGGATAATCCTGAAGATTTTCCTGAATGGCACAGCTCGGCGACCGCCGAACTGTACGAACCGCCCATCTTCGAGAATAAAAAAGAATCAAAAGGCTTTTGGTTCTAATCGTGTTTCCTGACGTTGCTAATGTCCATTTTCACATCTTCTTTCTTTCATCACCTATCCCCTCCAAATCAACATCGTAAATAACTTCACCGATGACCTTCTTCTTCAGATAGGCAACCATATAGATGGGCAGATAGACGATGTTTCCGCTCGTGCTCACATTCTCATTACAGAACACCAGGGCACGAGGAATTCCGTAGTCGGGATTGCCCATCACATTGCTGAGGGCATTATGGCGCTGATAGTCTTTGCCCGATTTCACTTCAATAGGCAATGTGTGGCCGTCCTTCTCGATGATGAAGTCCAGTTCGCCCTGCTTTTTGCTGTTGAAGTAGTAGAGTTCAAAGCCGTGGGACTGCAATTCCTGAGCCACCACATTCTCGTAAATCGAGCCATAGTTGATGCCCTTCTCATCGTTGATGATGCGTAGCTGGATACCTTCAGCATACTGACACGCCAGCAGTCCGATGTCGCTCTGGAACAACTTGAACAAATTGCGGCTGCGCGACAGTTTCAGCGGCACCACAGGCTCTTCTACGTTATACGTAGGCAACGCCACGCCGGCATTCTTCAGCCACAGGAAACTATTCTCATAACGCGAGAATTTCAGGTTCTCGTTCAGGTCCTTCAAGATAAACCGCTTGTTCTTCGCGTTCAGTTCTGATGGTATCAGGTCGAAAATCTCGTCAATATAGAGTTTGTGGTTCTTGTCGTATTTCGTAATATCGCGTTTATACAGTCTGATGATGGCCTGCTGTTCTGCCATCACGTCCTGCAGATTATGTGTGTCTATATATTTCTGAACAGCCGCAGGCATACCGCCTACGATGAGATAGAGCCTGAACAGTTCCATTATCTTCTTGTGAACGAATTCGTCAACGGGCTGTTGCTTTTCGAAAGCCTTTTGAAGGTCATCCCTCACCTGCCCCGACACGCCCATCGCCATGAAGAACTCCTCGAGATCCAACGGATACATATCCTTAACGTCCATATAGCCCACTGGCTCAGAACGCAGGTCTTTCAGCTCCACGCCAAGCAGCGAACCGCTCAGGATGTAGCGATAACTGCCCTCGTCCACCAGAAACTTGATGGCAGTCACTATCTCTGGGCACTCCTGTACCTCATCGAAGAACACGAGCGTCTTTCCAGGCACCAGCGGTGTACTGGTCAGCAGCGACAGCCTTACCAGAATGTCCTGGCTTTTTTTCGCCCCCTTCAGAATCTCCACTGCTTCGGGCTGTTCTATGAAATTTATCTCCACAAAGTTTTCGTAATGAGTCGTACCATACTGGCGTATAGAGAACGACTTACCCGTCTGTCGAGCACCTGTCACCAACAGCGCCTTGTTTGTCCGCTTGTAAAACTGCTCTAAATAGCTGTCAATTTTTCGTTTAAGCATGTCTTTGTCCGATTTTCCAATGCAAAGATAAACCTTTTTGTCCGTTTTTCCAATATACATTGGTAGATTTCTGTCCGTTTTTCCAATTAATTAACAAATAACATGTGTAGCAGCCCGTCAAAGTGGTACAAAAATAATGTCTTTTCGCATTTTTGACTGCTTCCGTACCTTTGCAGCATGAAAACAGTCATCGATTTGTCTATCCCTAAGTCTTGGCAGGAACTGCCTGACAAAGAACTGCGTTATGTGTTTCGCCTTCTCAATGGCAGCTTCACCATTACGCAGGTAAAAGCAAGATGTCTCTTGCGATGGGCGGGTATGCGCGTGCTTCGCCAAGAAGGTGCATTATTTGTCATTCGATACAAGAAACAAGTGTTCGCAATCTCCGCGCTTCAAATCACTGAGGCCATTTCAAACCTTGAATGGCTCGGCGATTTTCCGTCTGTTCCTGTCCGTCTCTCGCGTATCGGCTTCCACCGTGCAGTGAGGGCGGACTTGCAGAACGTCACCTTCGAGGATTTCCTAACACTTGATAACTTGTATCAGGGGTATCTCCAGACACAGAAGGCAGACCTTCTGCATGACATGGCGCTCATCCTGTACCAGGCCCGCTTCATCCGGCTCACTAAAGAAGAAGCAACCTGCATCTTCTATTGGTTCACCTCTGTCAAGAGATACTTCGCTTCGCTCTTCACGAATTTCTTCAGTTCGGCCACTGATGGCGAAGCCTTCTCTCCGTCCTACAAGCAACTGCAGGACAATGTCAATACACAGATTCGCGCACTCACTGGCGGCGACATCACGAAGGAACGTGAAGTCTTGCGAATGGACTGCTGGCGTGCGCTCACTGAGCTTGACGCTAAAGCCAAAGATTACGATGAGCTGAAGAAAGTAACAAAGTCATAATTTTCAATTTTCAATTATCAACTTTCAATTCTCTAAATCATGGACAAACAATTTACATTGAAGTTGCAGGAGTGGCTGAATACTCCTGCTGAAGAGAGAGATCTTGAACTCGGGGCTACGCTCTTGCTCCAGCTCACTAATAACAAGATTCTCTATCGCAACATCAAGAGCAATCTGAAAGCTCATGCTGACTTCATCGAGTTCAAGCTGAAGCGCTATCTCCTGTATCGCCTGCAAGACCTCACCCACGAGGAGGTGAGTGCCATGCAGCTCAAAGTCGATAACATCGCCAAAGAACACGCGCTTGACAAAGAGGTTTCTAACGCTAAGCCTTCGAAGACTCAGGCTCAGGAGTTCAGAGCTGGCAAACGTGCCGACCACGACACGCTGCCTGCTGAAATCCAGGCACTCTATGTAGAGAATGCTTCGCTCATACAGAAGATGCGTGAACTGCACCTGCAGCTTCGCAATCTCTCTACACAGGCTTCTACCTGTCCTGACTCCGACCGCTATCCGTTCCTCAAAGAGATTATCGAACTCGATAAGCGGTATCATCAGAACTGGAAGGCCTATGACAGTTATACTGCCACTTCGGACGCTGCCGGTACTGGTAGCGGTGAAACCGCTCCCACGTCAGCTGCTCAGGCAGAAGCAAAGCACGAGATTAGTCAACAGACGCTTGACGAGACTGCGCGTCTTGAACAGAAGAACATCCTTCGCCAGATAAACCTGGCTAAGGGACGCTACAAGAAGAATCCTTCAGAGAAACTGAAGGACTCCATCCTCTCGCTATATCAGCAGCTCACCGCTCCATCGGATGCTCTGACTGCTGACTTGAAACAGCTGGGCATCCTGTAATACATCATGCCCATTAAGCCCATTATGCCTATTAAGCCTATCACATCATGAAAACATCAGTTAAAATCCAATACTTCATCGCCGTAGCTGCCTTCCTGGCAGCGGTCGGCTTTGGTATTGCTGGCTTCATCGTTCCGCCTCCTGGTGAAGTGCATGACTCTGTGCTATATCTCATAGCGCAGTTCCTGTTGCTCACCGCATCTATACTGGGCGTAGGTGCGATGTTCGCTTCACAGAAAATATCGCTGCAGAAGAAACTGCAGCAAATGACTGTTAAAGAAGAAAAGGAGGAGGAACAATGAGAAGCATCAATGAAATCATCGTGCATTGTGCCGACACGCCCGAAGGTCGCGACAATACGGTTGCGGACATCACTCGCTGGCACAAGGACAGAGGATTCCGCACGATAGGATATCACTACGTTATCTATCGCGATGGCAGCATCCATAATGGCCGCCCCATCGAGGAGATTGGCGCTCACTGCAAGGGACACAATGCACATTCTATCGGCATCTGCTACATCGGAGGCAAGTCTGCCGATGGCAAGAAGCACATAGATACGCGCACGCCCGAGCAGAAGGAAGCGCTGCTTTCTCTACTCCGGCAGCTGAAAGCGCGTTATCCCAATGCCCAGATTTACGGACATAGGGATTTCTCTTCTAAGCCTTGCCCGTGTTTCGATGCCAGGTCTGAGTATCGCAGTCTGGCAGTAACCATCCTGCTCGTCGTTTCGTGCCTGCTCTTCTCGTCGTGTCGCACCACAAAGCGTGTAGTGGAAGAAAAGGCAGACAGCGAGGTTTTGCAAACGCATTCACAGTCAGTCACTTCTTCCGCTACAGACAAGTTCCTACAGAACATTGTACTTCAAATCGACAGTATCGTATTTACATCGCTGTCTGTGCCGCAGGTGCCACAAGCCGACGATTGCACAGGGCATATCGATTCGGCATGTGACACCAGCGGCTCCATACCTTGTGCTCCCGAGACCCGCACAAGAAGTTCCTCAGCTAAAGCCTCAGGCGCAAGCAGGGCTTCACCGCTCAATAACAATCGCGGTACGAAGATTCTCATTAGCGGCATACGCCTCCAGTCAACCACTGCTGACAGCAGCAGTGTAAAGACAGAGGCTTCTTTGGATAGTACGCGACATTCCAGCTATCACTCGAATGTCAAAGCGAAGGAAAAGAAGGTGCCGTCCTTGCGGCTGCACCTGACTCTATCGGCTATAGCTATAATGGTGATTGTAGCAATAGCCTGGTATATCCGTAAACGGCGTTTGTTCCCATAGCATCCCCAGCTGTTCCGCTACGGCTGGCAGACAAGAATCAGTGCCGGAAGCAAGTGTTGGTTCTCTTCACGGCGAAGAGGATATGAGTCCGCATCACATTCCAGATGGAAAGAGGTGCGGCCTTTTTCATATCCTGTCCGCTGTGGCTCACTGGCGCACATACTTCAGGCAACACTGCATTCTGATTATTGTCTGCTCTGCCTGCGCTACTCTTGCTGCTACTGCTGTGGGAACACTATGGGCAAGCCCACGCCTGCCGTTGTGCCGTAACACCTTCCCTTGCTATGGATTGCATCTATACGCAGGGGAAGCCGTTACCGCACATCGGGGTTTACACGCGCACACGCGAGATATAAAATAGGTACGGGCAAGTATGAAAGCCTGGTAGAAAGGTTTTTCTATCAGCTCTTTCATACACGCCCGAAAGCATCTTACCGCACGATGATGACAAAAGGGGCGCGGATTGTTCTGTAACCCTAAAGCCTTTTGGGAAATCAAGTAACCCTTTGCCCTTTTTCGGGAGTGTCGGGGGTGCTTCTGTTACTATGGCAACCCTAAAGCCTTTTGGGAAATCAAGTAACCCTTTGCCCTTTTCGGGGAGTGTTGGGGGCTTCTTTCGCTATGGCAGCCCTAAAGCCTTTTGGAAAATCATGTAACCCTTTGCCCTTTTCGGGAGTGGTGGGGGCTTCTGTCGCTATGGCAACCCTAAAGCCTTTTGCGGAAATCTTGTAACCCTTGCCTTTATTCGGGGCAGTCGTGGCGGCTCATGGCTTTGTCGTAACCTTTAGGTGATTTTTGAAATGATGAGACCTTTGAGGCTGTTTTTACGGAGAGACTTCGGTACATATTCCGCTCGTGACCTCCTTCTCGTCATGGGCAGGCGATACAGGGCGGTCGGGGGGTGTTCTCACGGAAACGAGGGGAAAATTCTTTTTCCCTCGACCCTTTTGTTTTGATATACAGCGCGATAGATTTTTGAGTCCTGGAAAATTTCAAACTTTTCTTTAAGCCTTGATTTTCTAAGGTTTTTTCTAAGAAATAGGGGGGCTTTTTGCGTCTTTTCTTACTTGGTTTTTAAGGGGTACTTTTGCAGCAAATTATTTCTATTTTATGAGTGATTTGACATCTAAGGCAACCGTCGAGTTGCTGATTAACGGACAACAGGCTCAGCAGACACTGGCACAGCTGCGACAGAATGCGCTCCAGTTAGAGACCGCCATCGCTAAGGCTGCGGCTACTGGCAACAAGAGCGACCTGAAGCGTCTGCGTAAGGAATTGGCTGACACCAAGAGACAAATAAGGGAAATGGAATCGGCTACACAGCAGGTGGAGCAGGTTCTTAGGAATTTGGACAAAGCTACGCCCCGTGAGTTGAACAAGACCCTGCAAACGCTGACAAGGCAATTGGAGTACATAGAACGTGGCTCTGATGCTTGGAAGGCTCATGTGGAGAAGATTAAGCTGGTAAAGGCTGAGCTGCGACAGATGAATGCGCAGCTCAGAGACGGGGAAGGCTTCTTTGACCGCATGAACAGGAAAATCAATGAATGGCAGGCTTCTTTGATGGCTGGCATCGCGGCACTCACTGGCTTAATCATGGCTGGACGTAATGCTGTCAAAGCATACGCGGAAATGGACGAGCAGCTTGCCAACACCCGAAAATATACGGGGATGACGGAGGAGAAGGTGCTTGAACTCAATGAGGCTTTCAAGAAGATGGATACCCGTACTTCCCGTGAGCAACTGAATGAGCTGGCACAGGAAGCCGGACGACTGGGCAAGAACACGCTCGAAGATGTGAAGGGCTATGTGGAAGCGGCTGACATCATCAATGTGGCTTTGGTTGACCTCGGAGAGGGTGCCACTCAGACGATTGCCAAGCTGACGGACATTTTCGGGGTGTCGGAGCTGATGGGGACTCGTGACGCGATGCTGGCCGTTGGTTCTACGGTGAATGTGCTGTCGCAGAACTGTACGGCATCAAAGCCCTATTTGGTGCAGTTCGCACAACGCATGGCCGGTGTCGGTGCTCAGGCTGACTTGACAATACCTCAGCTGCTTGCCTTTGGTGCTACGCTGGATGCCAATGGTCAGAAGGTGGAGATGTCTTCTTCTGCGCTTGGCAAACTCACGATGAACTTGTTCCAGAAGCCGAGGGAGATTGCCAAGCAGGTAGGGCTTGATGTGGAGGTGTTTACGGAAACACTGAAGACGAGCACATACGAGGGCTTGATGATGTTCCTGCAGCGCATTCACGACCTGGGTTCTGCTGATGGCCTCGCTATCCTGGCTCCTATGTTCGAGGAGCTTGGCATGGATGGTGTCCGTATGTCGCAGGTGCTTTCTACGCTTGCTGAACACCTTGACATGGTGAAGTGGGAAACAAAGGAGGCTAACAAGGCTTTCAAGGAGGCAACATCGGCCACAAATGAGTACCAAATCTTCAACAATACGGTGCAGGCCGACCTTGACAAGGCGCGTAAGCGCATCAAGGAGCTTGCCATAGAGTTGGGCGAGAAGCTGCTGCCTGTCATGCGTCATGTATATACTTCCACATCCTTGACGCTTCGATTCCTCAGTACGACAGTATCTTTCATATCGGCACATCGGGTTGCGCTTCTCTCGCTTACTGCTGCCATTGTTGCCTATAACGTGGCTGTCAATCTGAGCACAATCAGGCTAAAGGCGCATAATGCCTGGGTTGCCATTACAACTGCTGCTTCTAAGGCCTATGCCGTTGTGGTGACGCATCTCAAAACGGCGCACCTTGCCCTGCAGGTGGCTATGGCGCGTCTTTCCGGGAATTGGGCCAGGGAGAATCTGCTGATGGGGGAGCTGAAGAAGAACGGTGCCGCTCTGACAAATGTCTATGCCCTTCTTGCAGCCGCTGTCATTGCTGCTGGCGTGGCTATCGTGGCTTCAATCAATAGGCAGAGCAAGGCGCAGAAGATGCTTGCTGACATTGAGAAGGAAGCCCGTGAAAATACGGCTGAGGATGTCAAACGCATTGAGATCCTCAAGACAGTCATCGAGGATGAGACAGCCAGCATACACAACAGGCGCAAGGCTATCGAGGAACTGCAAAGCATCATCCCTAACTATCATGCCAGCCTTACTGATGAAGGCAAGCTGATAGGACATAATGCTGAGGTACTGGCTATCTATGTGGAGCAGCTGAAAAACAAGGCCAAGATTGATGCTGCACTGGCTAAGCTGCCTGGTGCAGAGGAAAGGCTTCGGAAAGTGGAGAAAGAGGCCCCTGACAATCTCTGGGATGCCTATGCCAATGAAAAGATGGGTGGGATGAATCCTGAAGAAGCGGCAGGTAAGGCTAACGCTTCGCCTACGGCTTATCGTGTCTTCAAGAAACGTCTTGAAGAGGCAGATGCTGAGGTGCGCCAGCTTAACGACATCATTGACTCGCTTTCGGCTAAGAATCAGGAACTGTCTGACAAGGCTCACTCTATGACTGCTGGAAATGGCGTTGATAATGGTGATGGTGGTAATGGTGGCGGTGGCAATGATGATGGTGATGGTGACAAGGCCAATAAGGACAAGTTCCAAAAGGAAAACGAATGGAAGCAGCGAGAAGAGGCTGTCAACCGTATCTCCTATGCTAAAGGTGAAAAGCATTACATTGACTACACCAAGCGGATGCAGGAGATTGAGGTGGAGTATAACAAGAAGAAGCTGGAGCATACGGACCTGACAGAAAATGAACGCCTTTCCATTGAAGCTGCCTATTACGAGGCTCTGAAGAAGCAGTCGCAGCAGGCTGTCAAGACGACTGTCGAGGAGGAGGAAGCTCTCTATAACGAGATGATGGCGGTGCAGAAGCAGCGCTACATCGATGGGGAGGTTTCATATACTGTCTATGAAGAAACCATAGAGCAGATGGAGATTAGGCATCTTCATACTATGGCTTCGCTTTACGAGAAAGGTTCAAAGGAGCAGCTTCAGGCACAGAAAAGCCTTCAGGATAAACTCCTTGCCAACCAGCGCAAGCATCAGAAAGAGTATGAAGATGCTGAGAAGAAGCACCAGGAGGCGCTTGCCAAGATGAAGGAGAAGTATTTCGGGGATAATCCTTCGGAGCGTCGGGAGAAGTACAATACAGATCTTGCATTGCTTCAGGAAGTCTATAACAAGGAGCTTCTTGCGGCTGGTAATAATGCCAAGGAGAAGCTGCGCATAGAAAAGGCTTTCCAAGAGGCACGTATCGCACTCATGGAACAGTACAACATCGAGGGGGCAGAACTGAATAAGAACTTCCTTCAGCAATGGAACGACGATGTGATGTCATTCTTGGAGTCGGACTTCGGGCAGGCCGTGTCTGGTACGCTTGATGTCCTGGTGTCCGGCATGAGCAGCATCTTCCAGCAGCTGACTACGATTGTGCAGGCTGAGCTTCAGATACAGACAGCTGGCATCGAGAAGAAGTATGAACGGGAGATTTCACTTGCAGAGGGCAACAACTACAAGGTGAAGAAGCTCGAAAAGCAGAAGGAAAAGGAGATTGCCAAAGCCAAGAACGAGGCCAACAAGAAGATGTTTGCCATGCAGGTCATTCAGGCTGTGGCACAGACGGCCACAAATGCCATCAATGCGTATGGCTCTGCTGCGGCAATTCCTGTAGTGGGCTTTGTCATGGCGCCTATAGCGGCTGCTATGGCGATTGCTGCCGGTATGCTTCAAGTGGCTGCCATCAAGAAACAACAGCAGGCTTCGGAGGCTCAGGGCTACATGAGTGGCGGCTTCACAAAACAAGGCAAGAAAGATGAAGTGGCTGGCATTGTTCACGCTGGGGAATGGGTGGCTTCGCAGGAGCTGGTAAACAGTCCTGTGGCAAGGCCATTGCTTGAAGCTTTGGACTATGCGCAGCAGACAAACACCGTCGGAAGGCTCAATGCGGATGATGTCTCTCGGACGATTACTGCACCCCATGTCATTGCTGACAATGTGGTGAACAGTAAAAACGTGCCGCAGCAGGTCATTGTGCAGAATACGCCTGATAATTCTGAAGAGAATGATTTGGCTGAGACTATTCGCCTGCTTCGGGACAGGCTGGATGAGCCTTTCCTGACTGTCAACTCCGTCACGGGAGAGACAGGAATGAAGCAGGCTCAGGATGAATATGACAAACTGATTCGAAACAAAACTCCTAAATCGCGTCGCTCATGATTATACTCATTGATAAGAAAAAAGCTGTCCTGAAGAAGGGCACTTCCTTTGACTTCATTGCAGAGAACCATTTCTTCACAGGGGCTGACAGTTATACGCTCTCTATTACCTTTCCTATAAAAGGATGTCCTGAGAATATCGCTATCTTCGGGCATATCTATCGTAAGGACTTCGATTTGGAAACAGAGATGCTGGACTGTGAGATACACGACCGTAACTTCCATAAGTACGGAAGTGTGTCGATTGTCTCTATCTCTGAATCTGAGGTGAAGACGCAGTTCCTGGAAGGTCGCTCTGCCACGAACTACTATTCCAACATGGATTCTATCTATATCAATGAGCTGAGTATGCCGTCCCTACGCGACGATGCGCATTGGGGAGCATCTCACTATATGCGCTCGTATGCGGAGCAAAAGAGAGATGGGGAATATCTTGGCTATGTCTGTCCGCCTTGGGTAAACAACACTTCCGGCAACATCCAGAACAAGATGGGTACATACGGCTCTTACTATATCTACTTGGGAGGCGACCCTTCCTATGACCCTTCAATTATTGGGTTTCCCTTCCTCGTTGAAGTCATTAGGCAGGTGCTGACAAAAACAGGGCATCCCTGCGACCTCTCGGCCATCGAGAACTCTGCCTGGTCCAATCTTATCGTCTGTCAGGCCTTCCCCTTGAATTGGCACATGCCTTATATGAACCAAATCCTGCCGCATTGGACAGTGAGCGAGTTTCTGGAACAGGTGGAGCTTTTCCTTAATGGCACCTTTGAACTGGAGCCGAAGACACAGAAGATGACTTTTGTGTTCAACAATGGGGCGATTGGTAACATGCGAGTGGTGACTATCGACAATGTCATTGACAGTCATACTGTAGATATTGCAACGGAGGATGTAAAAGACAGCTATGTTGAACAGATGAACTTGGCTTATCAGGACTGCGAACATCAGATGTGGAAGTTCTATTGCTGCCCCTGGGCGACAGCCCGTATTTCAGTGCATTCCTACACGAACATTGCTTCCATGAGGAGCCAGCTTAACAGTCTCTTGGATTGTGCAGGGCCTTACAATGCCTGGCAGTATCGATACATTCACTACTGCCGTGAGGAAGATACGTGCTTTGTGCTGAAATGCGTCGGGACTGCGACGATTAACGGGGTAATTCACCACTACATGCGCATACAGCCTATCAATATGTTTGGGCCACGCCTCATGAATCCCGATGACAATGCAGAAGTTAAGGAGCTGGGCATCGTGCCCGCTTGTATCGACCACACGGACGATGCGCATGGGGATATGCTCTTCGTGGAATGCGGTACCCTTGGGGATGATGAGGAGGATGCTGAAGACAGGGACGAGAACCAGACGCAGCCGGTGAATACGCTTATCGCTGGAGAGAAGGAAAAGAAGAACGAGTACTTCGATAAGATTTATGTGGGCTTCTGGGATGGCACCTATATGAAGTACCACCCGAAAATGCCACACCCCTATGTGGACAAGCATGAAATAAAGCCGGACAACACATATACACAGAATCAGTATTCCATGCGCCTGACCACCACGCAAAGACCATCGACACGACGGACTAACTTTTGGGTGGATCAGCGCAGGAAATATACGTTCTCTTTTCTCTCTGATACTGTCCCCGAAGTACGCAGCATCTTCCTCATTCATGGTAAGAAGTACTTGGCCGAGAAAATTACTGCGACACTCTCTGCAGAAACAGGGGTGTCGCAGGTCATGAAGATTGTTTGCTACAGGGCTTACGAGTACAACTAACTATCGAATCCTTGAGGCAAAGGACTCAGTGTGCCGTGCTATTGTGGAATGTAAGATGTGCGCATAAATCTGGGTAGTCTTGATATTGGAGTGTCCCAACATTCGGGCTACATTCTCAATAGGTATGTCATACGAGAGTGCCAAGGTTGCAAAGCTGTGACGGGCAACGTGCATGGTCAATGGCTTGTTTCCTGGGAGTCGGCACTCTAACAGATGTAGGAAGTCATTCGCCTTCTGATTGCTCATGTGAGGAAGCTTGAAGTTGTACTTCTCCAATATCTCCATTGCCGGAGGAAGGATTGGCGTGAAGTAGGTGTTGCCTGTCTTCACGCGCTTGCCGTCAATGTATGTGTAGTCGTTTAGCTTCTCCGTCATTGTGTCGAAGTCGAAAACCTGAGAATCGGCATAGCTAAGTCCTGTATATGCGCAGAAGATGAATAGGTCGCGGGCATGGACTTCCTTTAGTGTGAGTCCTTCCATATCCCTTAGAAGTACCAGTTCCTCTTCTGTCAGTGGGCGACGCTCCTTGCTCTTGCCACGGTCGAAATGACAGAGGGGATGCAAATAAGGATCTGTTGATATGTAGCCCATTTGGAAAGCCATACGGACATACTTCCTTAAATTCTTATGATAATTATGAAGGGTGGTACGGGTGCGGCCTGTTTCATCACAGAGGAATTCATCAAAGGCCTTGATATTCTCAGGAGTCAAGTCCCTGAAACGACTCAGCCTGCCAAACCGAAGAAGAGCATCTATTACTACTTTCTTGTGGGACATGGTACCGGCTGAGAATTTTTCCTTTTTAATGCATTCTTCCATGAATACAATAAAGCCGTCCGATTTGGCAAGCAGCTCATGTTTTTCATTTTTCCCCGTTTCTTTAGGCTCTATGCCAAGATGATGATTCAAATTGGCAATAGTCAACGGCTCAAATGAATTAACCATGCTCTGTACCACTTCGTGATACATGGCTACTTGCGTTCTTAACTCACTGCTCAATTGATACCTTTTCCACGTATGAGGAGTGCAGGTATTAACAGTGATGTACTTTTTCTCACTCTTGCTAAAGTAGATAAGAACCTCTACTTTGCCTTCTCCAGTGGCGCTTACACGCTTCTTCCTGTCATAGACGACAGACACAAATTCTGATCTCATTTTTATCAGTTTTGTGTGGGATTCGCACCCTTGACCGTAAAAGAATCATGGGTTCAATTTGGGGATCATGAATTTTTCATGAAAAAGTTTCTCCAGCCTTTTATCCATCAAGGTTTCAGAACTTCCTACTGGTAGGAAGCTAAGAACGACTTTGGTAGGAAGCGGTAGGAAGCTTTTGTCCAAACATGTCCAAATCAAGCAGTTACGTCAATAAAGTGACTAACCCACAGGTTAAACACTAAGAAAGGCCGAAATTACTGGTGAATTTAGGGCGCTTACTGCTTGATTTTCAATTTGTTGGGTTTTTGAGAGAAGAGGGCCAACTTTTAAATTGACCCTCTTTTTCTCATTTTTTTTGGACCATTTTAGTGATCCCGTTGGCATTTTTTGTGATCCCGCCGGGATATTTTGTGATCCGGATGGGACTCGAACCCATGACCCACAGCTTAGAAGGCTGTTGCTCTAATCCGACTGAGCTACCAGACCGACCTTAATTGCGGATGCAAAGGTACGAAGAAAAATGAAAAGTGAAAAGAGAAAAGAGAAAAATTATTCCTTATTCTCTTAAAACGAATTTTTAACTTCCTTCTTATCTTCCTCAATTGCCTTCTCTATGACTAATCTCAAGGAATCTACCTTTCGATCAAGGACACTGTCACGTCCAGGAGTCGCTCCTTTCAGGAAATCCAGTGCAGCGTATGGGTCGCCTGCCTCCAACGTGTCTTTGGCACAATAATAATAGCTCCAGGCTATTGATTGCGGAGTGTCTATAACACAGGAAACGAGTGATGTCGTTAATGATGTCAAAGCTGTGAAGGCAGCTATCTTGATTGTTCGCTTTTTCATGTCCTTTTCGATGTTATATTAATATCCGAAATACTTCTTGCAATAGTCTGCCAAGGTGCTCTCGTAGCGCTCTGTGCAATCCTTGTCGCCCATGAGAGGATGGCCTGAGTTCGGATAGACAATCAGGTCGTAGGGTTTGCCCAGACTGTCGTACAGTTTTTGCAGAGCGTGATAGTGTCCTGGCTTGACGATACCGTCCTTCTCTCCATAGGCAAAGATGGCGGGCAGAGCTGTGGAGTCGTTGATGTAAGAGATTGGTGAGGCGATGAGCTTGATGCTGTCCAGCTGCTCTGGTGTGAGCGAGGACACGTCCATGTGCTCTCCTGTGCATGCGAACGCGAAGCCCTCCACTTCCTCCTGCTTTGGCTTGGCATTCTTGTCATAGGGGAACAGGATGCGGAAGTCTGCTGGTCCCACCTTGATGGCTGCGAACTTTATGGGGATGGGATGCTGACGCGAGTAGGCAAACATCATGGCGAGGTGCCCGCCTGCCGATGTGCCAGCGATGGACATCTGGCTGATGTGGATGCCTTTCTCCTCAGTATAACTTTGGATGTGGCGGATGCAAGCCTCTATCTCGTCGAGCATGGTGAAGAGCGACGTTCCCTCCTCATTCAGCAGACTGTAGTTCATCGAGGCAGTGGCATAGCCATCCTGCACCCATTTGTAGCACTCCTTGTTGTGGTCCCATTTGTTGCCAGCTATCCACGAACCGCCGTGCACATAGAGCATGAGTGCCAGACTGTCCTTCTCGGCAGCATCATGGGGCAGGTACAGGTCGTAGGTGTTGTTCTTGAGGCTTCCGTAGGCAATATCCTTGTAGCGCTCGCCATATTCGTCGTGCCACTTGGGGCGAAGCATATACAGCGTGATGGCTCCGGCAATGGCAAGCAGAAGAACTGCTCCCAAGAGGCAGCCGCATCCTTTCTTTATCTTCTTATTCATCTTTTCAATTTTTCACCTTTTCACCTTTTCAACTTTTCACCTTTTCTATTTCATGGCTTGTTCAACTTCCTCGACTGTGATGCCGAGCTTTTGCATTTGTCCTACGAACTCGGGAAGCGTCTCCTGGAAGAAGGCTTCACGCAGGCTTTCGCGGACAGTCTCCTTGGCGCCCAGGCTTGTATAGTAGCCCATGCCGCGCTTGTTGTAGATGATGTCTTTCTGGCTGAGCCACTCGAAGGAGCGCACCACCGTGTTGACGTTGACTTCCACCTCTGCGGCATACTCGCGCACACTTGGCAGTCGTTCGCCTTCAGGATACTTGCCCCCGAGTATCTCGTCGCAGATAAGTTCCGCTATCTGCAGGAAGATGGGTTTATGGTCTTTGAATTGCATAGTCTTAAGGATTACGTTTGGTGGTTAGTTGTGCTCTGGTATAGAGTCGATATGTCAAGAGCCAGATGCCAATATAAAGCAAGGCAAAGAAGATGTTCAAGGAAATCAATACGTGATGGGGATTTATGTCCATCAAGCTGTTTACGATATCCATGAAGTTGTCTTTCGAGATGAAAAGATTGCCGATAAAGAGCAAAACCAGCGGGAAGGCAGTCTGGAGGATGAAGTAGAAGAGGAACGTCAAGGGGATGTTGTACCTGTACTTCCAGGCATTGACGAGCGAGAAGCTCCTGAAGTAACAGAGCATCGACAGCATGATGAGACATGATACTTCGAGGCCATAGCTGTCATAGAAGTCTATGAAGTTTTTAGGGGTATCACCCCTCCAATCAATGCCGCCGCCCCAGAAGTATGCTGCCGAGATGGACTGGATGTCGGCTCCTGAAATTGCCAGGCGGAAGAGAGCATGAATCGCATCGGCAAGCACCACTCCGCCGGAAAAGACGATGGGAACACCGATACAGATGACGAAGGCGTGCCAAAGGAAACGTTCCAGATTGGTGGCTGGAAGCGTGAGCTCATTGATGCGTCCCTGTTTGGTCAACAAGTTGTGGAACATGTAGCCTGCTGGAATAATGGAGTAAACGATGCCTATCAGGCAAATAACAAGGACAAAGGATTGAACATTATCGACGAGATTTCCGTGAAGGATGAAACCCTTTGTAAGCATGTTATAGAGGTAGTAGAGCACGACAGGCGTACTGATGAACGCCATCATGAGGATTGCCGAACGGGTATAGAACTTGCTGTTGACGCTGAGGTCCCAGCGGGCGACGTTAACAAAACGCTTGAAACTAAACTGTTTCATAATCTTCATTTACAATTTACGGATTTACAATTTACAATTTATTTACAATTTGACCATTTAGTATTTTAGGGACTATTAATTGTACATTGTTCCCATTGTACATCAATTGTACATTGTACATTGTCAAATTGTACATTTCTCGACTGTTTTAATGAACAGTTCCTCGAGGTTGATGGCTTGGTCTTTCTCGATGAGCGGCTCGTTGAGCAGGACTTTGTTGCGCTCGATGATGCAGACGTGGTCAAGCAGAAGCTCCACATCATGCACCTGATGGGTTGAGACGATGATGGTCTTCTCGTCGTTCATGCCATCGATGATAGCTTTGCGGAACTGGCTCTTCGAGAGGATGTCGAGGCCATTTGTGGGTTCGTCCATGAGCAGGTAACGTGTGTTTGCCGCAAGAACAACGCTCATATATACCTTCTTCTTCTGCCCCATCGAGAGAACACCAAGATTTATGTCCGTGCCCATCTCGAAGTTGGCGAGACATTGCTTCAGCAAGTTCTCGCTGAAACGCGGATAGAAAGGTTTGATGGCCCTGACGTACTGGTGTAGCGAGATGGCAGGCAAGTCGTACTCCTCCGGCACGAGGAACATTTCCTGCAACACTTCCGGACGGCGCAATGTGGCGTCGATGCCGTCAACTGTGACACTACCCTTCTGCGGACGGAGCAAGCCCATCATTAAATATAATAATGTACTCTTGCCGGTGCCATTCTTGCCCAGCAGTCCATAGATGCCGCTCTGACCGAAGTCGAGCGAGAAGTCATTCAGCACAGTCTCGTGTTTTCTGTAGCCGAATGTGACATTTTGAATGCTAATCATAACTATTGTTTTAGTGTATTAGTTTAATAGTACACCGCAAAGGTAAGACAATTCCACGTTATGTTCCAAACTTTATCTTGTCTTTAACATTTATTTAACACTTTTGGGAGGAAGACAAGGTTGCAGTGTGATTTCATAAGTACAGGCAGTGTTGATTGCTTCGTCATGATGAAGCAATTGCTTGGTCATGATGAAGCAATTGCTTAGTCATGACAAAGCAACGATAACTCCTGCATGTGTTGAGCAAGACAGCTGCGAAAGCGGTAACAACCTATATGTTAAGCATATAAACAAATAGCGCTGCCCCCAGACTGGGACAGCGCTATATATATATTAATGTATAGAGTCTCTTACTCCTTAATCTTCTTCAGCACGCAGGCAGTGCGAGTGGGCAGGTAGAGCTGAAGCCAGCCCTTGTTGTCGCGGGCAAGGCGCTGGTCGAAGACGGTATAGTGAATCATCTTGTCGTCGTTGAAGCCGTTGCCGCCGAAGTCGGGGTTGTCTGTGTTGAGAATGTACTCGTAGGCACCCTGCTCCACTGGGAAGCCGTAGCCGGTATAGGAGTTGCTGGGGCTGAAGTTGAAGAAGAAGTAGAGGTCGCCGCGACGGAAGGCGAACACCTGGTCGCCGTCGTTGTGCCAAATCTCCACGACATTCTGCTTCTCGAAGCTGCGGTGCTTCTTCAGCACCTTGAGCATGGCCTGGTCGAAGTCGCCAAGATAGTGGAAACACAGCTCCTTGTTATCGACGAGGTTCCACTGGCGGCGTGCGTACTTGTAGCTCCAGCCGTTGCCCTCGCGGGGGAAGTCAATCCATTCGGGATGCCCGAACTCATTGCCCATGAAGTTGAGGTAGCCGCCATTGATGGTGCCGAGCGTGACGAGGCGAATCATCTTGTGGAGGGCGATGCCGCGGTTGACGGTGAAGTTCTCGTCGCCCTTCTTGAAGTGCCAATACATGTCGCTGTCGATGAGTCGGAAGATGATGGTCTTGTCGCCCACGAGCGCCTGGTCATGGCTCTCGCAGTAGGAGATGGTCTTTTCGTCCCTGCGGCGATTGGTCAGCTCCCAAAGGATGCTGCTCGGCTTCCAGTCTTCGTCGCGCAGTTCCTTGATGATCTTGATCCAGTAGTCGGGGATATTCATGGCGAGGCGGTAGTTGAAGCCGTAGCCACCGTCCTTCATGGGAAGGGCCAGACCGGGCATACCGCTCACCTCCTCGGCAATGGTGATGGCATTCTTGTTGACTGTATGGATAAGCTCGTTGGCAAGCGTGAGGTAGGTGATTGCGTCGCCGTCCTGATGGCCGTTGTAGTAGTCGGCGTAGGACATGAAACTTTCGCCAAGCCCGTGGCTGTAGTAGAGCATCGAGGTGACGCCGTCGAAGCGGAAGCCATCGAAGCGGAACTCCTCGAGCCAGTACTTGCAGTTGGAGAGCAGGAAGTGCAGCACCTCGTTCTTGCCATAGTCGAAGCAGAGGCTGTCCCAAGCGGGATGCTCGCGACGGCCACCGCTGTGGAAGTACTGGTAAGGGTCGCCTGCGAAGTTACCCAAGCCCTCCACCTCATTCTTCACGGCATGGCTGTGCACGATGTCCATGATGACGGCAATGCCCATGCTGTGCGCCTTATCGACGAGCGACTTCAGCTCATCGGGCGTGCCGAAGCGGCTGCTGGGAGCAAAGAAGCTGCTGACGTGATAGCCGAAGCTGCCGTAGTAGGGATGCTCCTGAATGGCCATTATCTGTATGCAGTTGTAGCCGTCGGCAGCAATGCGTGGCAGGATGTTGTCGCGGAACTCGGCGTATGTGCCGACACCTTCCTTGTCCTGAGCCATGCCAATGTGGCACTCATAGATGAGCAGCGGATTTGTCGTGGGCTTGAACTTGGGTTTCCCGTTGGCCGCCGACCCATGGTTCTCGACCTGCCATTCATAAGCCTCTTCAGGGTTCCAAACTTGTGCAGAGAAGATGTGCGTCTCGGGGTCTTGGACTACACGTGTTGCCCAAGCCGGGATGCGTTCGCCCTGACCGCCTTCCCAATGCACGATGAGCTTGTAGAGGCTGCCGTGCTTGAAGCTCTTGTTCTTAATCTTGATTTCCCAGTTGCCATTGGAGCCTTTGACGCGCTTCATGGCATAGCGGGAACTCTCCTTCCAGCCGTTGAAGTCGCCCACGACAAAGATGTCGATGGCATTGGGAGCCCATTCGCGCAGCACCCATCCGTCCTCGGTCTTGTGGAGGCCAAAGTAGAGATAACCGCTTGCAAACTCATTGAGATTGTTCGTGCCGCCTGTAAGTTCAGCCATCTTGCGAACCGCCTGCTCATGACGGCCATTGATGGCGTCGGCGTACTCTGCCAGAGCAGGGTCGTTCTTGATGAGTCTGAGCACTTGAGGCACTGGTGCGGCGTTCTTCTTCGCTGCCTCTGAAGCCTTTTTCTTCTTGTCAGACTTCTTGGTTTCCTTGGCGGAAACCTTTGCATTAGTACGAGCCATAATATCGTGTGTGTTAATTATTATCCCCTATAGTGCCAACGGCGATTCCATTCTGATAGACAACCTTGCGTATCAAAAGGCCGTTCTTGTCCTTCTCGATGAATTCACCGTGTTTCTTGTCCTTGCTGAAATTGCCTTCATAGCGTATACCGTCAGCATCTTCCAAGATGCCTTTCCCTTCCTTGAGTCCTTTTTGGAATGTGCCTTTGAACCTGACGCCGTCTGCCTGACGCAGGATGCCTTCGCCGTCGAGGAGTCCGTCTGCCCAGTGCCCTTCGTACTCATCGCCGTTCGCCCAACGGTATTTGCCTGTGCCGTGCTGCTTGTTGTGCCGCCACTGGCCGACGTATGAGGCTCCTGTGTGCCAGGTGAACGTGCCCAAGCCGTCCTGCTCCCCTGCGTTGAAGTGCCCGACGTACTTGTCGCCGTTGGCAAAGGTATAGATGCCCTCGCCCGTGCGCTGACCGTGCACATACTGACCTTCGTAGCGGTTGCCGTCGGCAAAGATGAAGATGCCCTTGCCGTGCTGCTGGTCGTCAGCCCATTCGCCCGTGTAGGAGTCGCCGGTAGAATATGTGAAAGTGCCTTTGCCGTGCTTCTGGTTCTCGCGCCAGGAGCCTTCGTAGCGGTTGCCGTCCATCCAGTCGAACACACCGTGTCCGTCCTTCATGTCGTTCTTCCAATGCCCCTCATAGTAGGCACCGCCTTGGGCGAATGTGTAACGTCCCTCACCATCCCGCTTGTCCTGCAACCAGGAGCCGACATAGGTGTCGCCGTTGTAATAGTACATTGTGCCAAGCCCTTGCTGATAGTCTTTGAACCAAAGACCTTCGTAACGGTTGTTGTTGGAAAAATAATAGGTGCCCTTGCCATGTTGCTGGTCTCCGAACCATTCGCCTTCGTACTTCTCGCCATCAGCAAATTGATAGACTCCCTGGCCTTGACGCTTACCCTTGACATACTCACCTTCGTGCCAGTCGCCATTCGGATAGACAGTCTTGCCCTTCCCATACGGCTTGCCCTTAATCATCTCACCCTGATATTCGCCACCGCCGGGAAAAGTGTAGTTGCCTATCTTTATCTGCTGGGCATGAAGGCAGAAGGCAAAGAAAAAGAGGATGGTGTATATAGTAAAAGCAAGATGCTTCATTATTGGTTATCAGTTTGCACGTGCAAAGGTACGACAATTATCCCACTTTTGCAAATAACGCACACTGAAAACGCCCAGACTTGACTCTTTTTAACAATGACCTTTTCACAAAGGCAAGAGCATCAGTCAAATGCAAGTCCAAGCTTGCCGACCAGTTCGCCCACGCCTGCATTCTGCTCCTGCATCATCTTTAGCATCTCCGGAGCGCTGTAGCTCTTTGCCACCTCCTGCATCTCCTCGAGCTTTGTCTCAATGCGGAACTCCGAGTTGCGAAGTGCCTGGCGCATCGTGCCAAGTATCTGCGGCATCATGCTCTCCACGGTCTGCTGTACCTGCGGATTGCTGACGGCAAGCACGGCGGTGTTGTCGTCCTTGACAGCAGGCTGCAACCCTTTGAACCGCTGGGCAAGCGCCACACTGTCGTGAGGCAGCGTGCCAATAAAAGCAAACCAGGCGGCAGTCAGTTTCTCGCCGTTGATGGGTTCCAAGAGAGGACTTTCCGACTCACTTGTTCCTTGAGCTGTTGCATTCGCGGCACCGGCATCCTCCTCCTTCTTTCCTGCTCCGAAATGTTTGAAGGAAACCTTGGGGAGCTTCCTTTGAGGTTCTGGTGCAGGCTGAGCAGGTGCAGGTTCGACAGGAGCGGACTTGACAGGCTGAGCTGCTGTCACCGGCTGCGAAGGCGCGACAGGAGCCGTTGTTGGCTGGGATGATGTCTCTTTCTTGATGACTGGTTTGATAGCATTGGCATCCGAAGGGCTACGCCCGGAAGCATCGGCGTTGTCTGCATCGGCAGCTTGTGTACACTGGATGAGACAAAGCTCCACCTGAAGCCGTTTGTTGCGGCTCGTGCGATAGGCTTGGTCGCAGTCGTTGGCAAACTTGAGTGCCTTATAGATGAAGCGAATGGGCGAACGCTGGGCTTGCTCCTGATAGCGGGCACGCATCTTGTCGCTCATCTCCAAGAGCGGCAACGTCACGGCATCGCGGCTGACAAGCAGGTTGCGCATGTGGGTGGCAAGTCCTGCCACGAAGTTGCCGCCGTCGAAACCCTTCTGCAGCACTTCATTCAGGAGAAGCAGACACTCGGGTACACGCGAGGCAAGGAAGTGGTCAACAAGCTGGAAGTAATACTCCTGGTTCAGCACATTCAGGTTCTGGCAGACACTCTCGTACGTCAGGTTGCCGCCCGAAAAGCTGACCATCTGGTCGAAGATGGAAAGGGCATCGCGCATACCGCCGTCGGCCTTCTCAGCAATGAGAGCCAAAGCTTCCGGCTCGGCAGTATAACCTTCCTTCTCCGCCACATACATCAGATGGTCTATGGTGTTCTGGGTAGTCATCCGCTGGAAGTCATAGACTTGGCAACGGCTCAGGATGGTGGGCAGAATCTTGTGCTTTTCCGTGGTGCAGAGGATGAAGATGACATACGAAGGCGGTTCCTCCAGCGTCTTGAGGAAAGCGTTGAAGGCGGCACTGGAGAGCATGTGTACCTCGTCGATGATGAACACCTTGTATCGGCCTGTCTGAGGCGGAATGAGCACCTGCTTGCAGAGTTCGCGGATATCCTCAACGGAATTGTTGCTGGCTGCGTCCAACTCGTGGATGTTCATGCTGCGCTGCTGGTCGAAGGCCTGACAGCTCTCGCACTGTCCGCAAGGCTCACCGCCGTCCTGTGGATTGAAGCAGTTGATGGCCTTTGCAAAGATGCGGGCACAAGTGGTCTTGCCCACGCCTCGGGGACCGCAGAAGAGGTAGGCATGAGCTAACTTCCCGCTGCCGATGGCATTTTTCAACGTGGTGGTCAGCGACCGCTGGCCGACAACAGAGTCGAAATTGAGCGGACGGTACTTGAGTGCAGAAACGATATATTCTTCCTTAATCATTGAACATTGAAAATTGAAAATTGAAGCTTTAGCTCGACGTTAGTCAACATTATTTGTGCAAAGATACGAAAAATTATTGAACATTAAGCATTGAGCATTGATTTTTTTCTGTATCTTTGCACGCACAATCATAAATGTTCAATCTTCAATGTTCAATGTTCAATGAATAAGATACATTCCGTCTGGCTCTTCATGCGCAGGCACAAATACTTCCTTACCATCCTCATCATCGCACTCATCGTCGGTGTGGTGGACGAGGACAGCTTCCTGAACCGCCATCCCCGCCGCGTACGCATCGACATGCTGCGCCAAGAGATTGCCAACTACAAGCACCAGTACGAAGAGGCAGACAACAAGATCCACGAACTGGAGAACAATCCCAAAGCTGTGGAGAAGATAGCACGCGAACGCTATCACATGAAACGCGAGGGCGAGGACGTGTTTGTCTTTGTGAACGAGCAGGAGGAAGAATGAAGGAGCTGAATACGCTGGAGAACCTTTGTTTCCGCATTGGAGCCGTACTGATGCTCATTGGTGCCGCCTTGAACATAGTTCATCCCTACATCAGCATGTTCATCTACGGCATCGGCACACTCATGTTCACGCTCATGCAGGTGCGCGCAGAATATGAGGGACGCAACGTCACCGTCATGCGCCTGCGTCGCCAGCAACTCCTGGGTTGCTGCTGCTTTGTGCTGGCATTGGTGATGATGAGCATGCAGCAGCACCAGTGGGGACCGTTCCGCCGCCAGGAATGGATTGTAGCCCTGACCATCGGCTGTGTGCTGGAACTCTACACAAGCTTCCGAATCCCGCAGGAATTGAAAAAATAAATCACGGCAGCATATTCCTAAAACGGAAGAAAAGCTCGCTCTCCGTGTCGCCTAGCGCCAACAGAATGTTATAAATAGCTTGCGCGTGTATGAGTCGTATCTTCCCTCCAAGCTTCAATTGGGAAAAACGCCTGACCAGACGACGGGCTTCCTCTGCGGAAGACTCGCTGAGAGCACCCGCTTTCTCTTTCTCTGCAAGTAGCCTCTCGCTGTCAGCCGTAAGCACACGCACCTTCTTGTATGCGCGTGAAGTGTAGGAACCGACCTGGGCATCAGTGACCTTGGCAAGGTCAAGAAGCTGTATGCCTGTGGCAGGAATCCTTGGGGTACGCACTGCCAGGACATCGCCCAGATGCACAATGACACTGCCTCCTTCGTGTCCCTTCACGCTTTCCAGCACACCCTTTATGCCTGCAAATTCTCCTTCAAGGATGCAGACATAGTCGCCTGCCACCAGTTCCTTGCTGGTCGGCACGAAATACTCTGCATTGCCATCCAACTTTTCAACAGCAAGACGCAACATCTGTATCTCTTCATCAGAGACATAGATGCAGCCTGTCGGCGATGTGGAAGGATGCAAGAATCTGAGGGTGGCATCGAAGGGAGGCTCCTGCCTGAGGCGAAGGATGTCCTCGCGCGTTGCTTTAATAAAGATGTAGTTTCCGGCGATAAGACGTTTCAACTCGATATTTGCGCCGTCAACAACCTGACGTGTCACATCAAGAGGCACAAAATAGTCATAAATACCAGTCAACTCACTTCCTGAACGCTTGACTTCGAGAAAGTCCAGTATGCCAATATCGCCACTATTGCTGTACATTACAAGCCAGGGCAACGACTCTATGGATTTGCTGTTCGACAATTGGTTATCTATGTTTATCGTTGTCTTTTGACCTTTCAGAGCGCAATGATAGCAAAAAAAAGATTAACCTCCAAAGAAATGGGCAAATATCTGACAACTTTGGAGATAACAGGGTACACAGAGATGGCAAAAAGCTTCAGACGTGCTTCTCGCTACCGCTACGTTTCTCCCTGCTGTAGGAACGGTATTCGTCGAGAGGGATTTCAACCTCCGGCTCGACAAGGGGTATGCCTTGGTGCAGGCGGAAGCACAAGTATTTGATGTCGATGCCGCGTGTTCGCCACATGCTCTCGTAGTAGGTTTGGATGGAAGCTGCCCCCTCCCCCATCCCTTCCTCCGGGAAGGAGGAGCCATACAAGTCTCTCGTCTTAAATTCTGGCTCTATGCTGTTGACCTTAAGCAGCTCCTCGGTATAGGTGAAGAGGAAGTTGGAGTCGGTCTTGAGGTGGACGAATCCGCCGTCGCAGAGGAACTGGCGGTAGCGTTCCAGGAAATAGGAACTGGTGAGACGCTTCGTGACCTTCTTCATCTGGGGATCGGAGAAGGTGAGCCATATCTCGCTGACCTCGTCCGGAGCAAAAAAACGCTGTATGAACTCGATGTTCGTGCGCAGGAAGCCCACGTTCTTCATGCCGCTTTGCAACGCCTCCTTGGCACCAGTCCACATACGGGCGCCCTTGATATCGACACCGATAAAATTCTTGCTTGGTGTCCGCTTGCCCAGGCCCACGGTGTATTCGCCCCGACCGCAGCCCAGCTCCAGCACAATGGGATTCTGGTTGTGAAAGAAATCCTCGTGCCACCTGCCGCGCAGCGGGAACTCCTCTTGCATGACAGCCGCCATCGGACACTCCACAACAAGTGGGTTCTGTGCCATCTCGGCGAACTTCGCCAGCTTTCCTTTGCTCATTGTTGGGTTATAAGGTTTTAAGGTTTAAGGTTATGAGGTTATATGGTTACTTCACCTTAAAACCTGAAAGCGAAGCGACCTGAAACCTTATAACCTTTGCTTTCACTTGTCGAACGCAAAGTTTGTTGTGCCGATGTTCTGGCCATCGGCAAAGATGTCAACACGATAGCTGCCTGCACTCAATGCCTCTGCCACATCCCAATAAACCACCACATTCTGCTCCTCGCCGGTGTACTCGATATCCTTGCGGATGCTGTACTCAAGCTGACGGTTCTCGTATGCGAAGGTGCCGCCCTTGGAAAGGACATCGCCCGTGGGGGTGGTGATGCGAACGTAGATAGTCCTGATGCCGGTGGCAGTGGTGACATTGCGGGCAATGGTGAAACCGATGACAAACTTCCTGACATCCTTGATCTTCTTGGCTGCCTTACCCTTCTTGTTCTGCCCAACAGCATAAATGCCCGTTGCATCCAGCTGACTGGCAATAGCAACCTTGTCGGAAAGCGTCTCATTCTCGCTCGAGAGGTTGGAGATGTGCTGCTGAGCCTGCTGGTTCTGTGTCCTGAGGTTGGTGTTCTCCTGCGTCAAGGCCTCGTTCATGCGGTTGAGCGAGTCAATCTGCAGCACATAGCTGCGCAGCACCTCGCGCAACGTGGCAAGTTCCTTCTTCAGACGCATGATTTCGGCAGCATCGCTGCTCTTGACGCGACGCAACTCCTCTAGCAACTCCTCGGTGCGCTTCTGCTCCATCTCAAGTTGGGCCACCAGAGAGTCGTTGTTGATTTGCGTCATCATCTCGTTATACTGCATGGCGAACTGCTCATACTCGTTCTCCATCTCGCGCTTGTCCATTTCTGCAAGCTCAAGCATCTGCCGGCTCTCAAGGCTCTGCTTGTGCATCATGTAGAAAAGGAATCCTATAACGAGAACCACAACAGCCGACACTATGCCAAGTATAGTTTTCAGTTTCTTGTCCATCATAATAAGTCTTTCCTATAAATTATATGTCTGTAATATGCCTGTTCTATGGGTTTATTATGTCCAGTTATGGGTTTTCGGGGGCAAAGGTACATCTTTTTTCTCTTATCTGCAAAACAGAAAAAGTGAAAATAGCTTAATAATGGGATAAGTTTGCTTTTTCCCACATGTGAGAAAGCTGTCTCATATCCTCCGTAACGCTCTGATTATCCATCAGTAGCGCACACCAAATTGTCGTTTTGGGAAACTTTTTGTTCAACGCAGAAAGATTACACCCTGACTTGCAGCTTGTTACAAAATCTTTTGGAAAACTTTTTATTTGGAACGATGAAAAAGTCTTCCGAAATTGGAAAGTTTTTTAGTCTTTCACTTGCATAGACTTTTCCTTTTTCATACCTTTGCAGCGTTTTTACGACAAACAAATCTCAAACACATAAAAAGGAACTATGATACAGACAGTTAAAAAGAGAGACGGACGTGTAGTGGGCTTCAACGAACAGAAGATCTGCGCTGCCATCCGCAAGGCGATGCTGACCACCGAGGAGGGTGAGGACAACGTACTCATACAGCAGATTGCCGACCGCATCTCCATGAGAGGCAAGAGCCAGATGACCGTGGAGGAAATCCAGGACATGGTGGAAAACGAGCTTATGAAGAGCGCCCGAAAGGATGTGGCAAAGGCATACATCAAGTACCGCAACCAGCGCAGCGTGGCTCGTAAGGCCAAGACGCGCGACATCTTCCTCGAGATTATCAACATAAAGAATAATGATGTCACGCGCGAGAACGCCAACATGAACGCCGACACACCGGCGGGCATGATGATGAAGTTCGCAAGCGAGACAACAAAGCCCTTCGTCGATGACTTCCTCCTGAGCGAGAGCGCCAAGGAAGCTGTGCGCGGAAACTACCTCCACATACACGACAAGGACTACTACCCCACCAAGTCGCTTACTTGTGTGCAGCACCCGCTCGACCGCATCCTTAAGTACGGCTTCCAGGCAGGCCACGGCGAGAGCCGTCCCGCTAAACGCATCGAGACAGCCAGCATCCTAGGCTGCATCAGCATGGAAACCGTGCAGAACGAGATGCACGGAGGGCAGGCCATCCCTGCCTTCGACTACTATCTGGCGCCCTTCGTCCGTAGCTCTTACATTGAAGAGGTAAAGGTGCTCGAGGACCTCACAGCCGAGAACTACAGCGAACTCTACAACGCTCCCATCGACGACTACCTGAACATCCCGCTCGACGGCTTGCAGGGTCGTGAACGCATCAAGCAGCACGCCATCAACAAGACTGTGGGCCGTGTGCATCAGGCAATGGAAGCCTTCATCCACAACATGAACACCATCCACAGCCGTGGCGGCAACCAGGTTGTCTTCTCCAGCATCAATTACGGCACAGACACCAGCGCAGAGGGCCGCTGCATCATCCGTGAGCTGCTCCGCAGCACTTACGAAGGCGTCGGCAACGGCGAGACTGCCATCTTCCCCATACAGATATGGAAAAAGAAGAAAGGCCTCAGTTATCTGCCAACCGACCGCAATTACGACCTCTACAAGTATGCCTGCAAGGTGACGGCACGCCGCTTCTTCCCCAACTTCATCAACCTCGACGCTCCTTACAACTTCAACGAGAACTGGAAGGAAGATGACCCGGAACGCTACAAGTGGGAATGTGCCACGATGGGCTGCCGCACGCGCGTCTTCGAGAACCGCTTCGGCCCCAAGACAAGCATCGGTCGCGGCAACCTCAGCTTCACCACCATGAACATCGTGAAGCTTGCCATCGAGTGCATGGGCATTGAGGACAAGCAGGAACGCATCGACGCCTTCTTCGCCAAACTCGACAACATGCTTGAGGTGGCAGCAAAGCAGCTCCACGACCGCTTCGAGTTCCAGAAGACAGCCTTCGCCAAGCAGTTCCCCTTGCTGATGAAGGGTCTTTGGCTCGGCAGCGAGAAGCTCGGCCCCAACGACACCATTGCTCCCGTTATCAACCAAGGCACGCTCGGCATCGGCTTCATTGGCTTGGCAGAATGCCTCATCGCCCTCATCGGCAAGCATCACGGCGAGAGCGAAGAGGCACAGGAGCTTGGACTGAAGATTGTCACCTATATGCGCGACCGCGTCAACGACTTCTGCGAACGCTATCAGCACAACTACAGCGTACTCGCCACACCCGCAGAAGGCCTCGCGGGACGTTTCACCAAACGCGACCGCGAGAAGTTCGGCATCCTGCCGGGCATTACAGACCGCGACTACTACACCAACTCCAACCATGTGCCTGTCTATTACCACTGCTCGGCACTGCATAAGGCACAGATTGAAGCCCCCTACCACCCACTCACACGCGGCGGACACATTTTCTATGTGGAGATTGACGGTGATGCCACACACAACCCCGAAGCCGTTATGCGTATCGTGGATATGATGGACAAGTACGACATTGGCTACGGCAGCGTTAACCATACGCGCAACCGCTGCATGGACTGCGGCTACGAGAATGCAGAGAAGGTGATGGACACCTGTCCGAAGTGCGGCAGCACGAACATTGACCGTCTTCAACGCATCACGGGCTATCTCGTAGGAACTACCGACCGATGGAACAAAGCAAAGCTCGCAGAGCTTAACGACCGCATAGTGCATGATTAACGTACTCCGTGTCCTGCACGACACCACAGTAGATGGCCCGGGCTTCCGCACGAGCATCTATTGTGCAGGTTGCAAGCACAAATGCCCAGGCTGCCACAACCCGCAGTCGTGGGCATTTGGTGTTGGCGATGACCGAAGCACAGACGACCTCTTCAAGGAGATTATGTCCGACCCCTTCGCCGATGTCACCTTCACTGGCGGCGACCCGTTCTTCCAGGCAGAAGGCTTTGCCGAGCTTGCCGCACGCATCAAGGCGAAGTCCGACAAGACGATATGGTGCTACACAGGCTTCCGCTACGAAGACCTCCTGCACAACGACGCTGCACAGAATCTGCTGCAATATATAGATGTATTGGTCGATGGCCCCTTCGTCCAAGCTTTGCGAGAAGAGGATCTGCTCTTCTGCGGCAGCAAGAACCAGCGGCTCATTGATGTGCCGCGCTCACGGAAGGAAGGCTGCGTTGTGCTCTGGCAGCGGGAGGAATGAAGAATGTCTTTCGTTATCGCGTTATGACGTTGTCTCGTTATCACGACATTTCGTTATGACGTTATAACGATGTAACGTCATAACAACAAAACGATATGGAACTTTACCCCCAACTTATACTTGATGCCCTTGCCACCGTCCGCTATCCCGGCACGGGCAAGAACATTGTGGAAATGAAGATGGTCGATGACGACATGCGCATCGCAGGCCTCAGCGTCTCGTTCACGCTCATCTTCGACAAACCCACAGACCCCTTCATGCGCAGCGTCGTGAAAGCTGCCGAGGCCGCCATCCATGCTTACGCCTGCAAGGATGCTGAAGTGGAAATCAAGACAAAAGCCTTGCAGGCACCACGCCCAAACCTGCCTGACCTCTTGCCTGGCGTGAAGAACATCATCGCTGTGTCGAGCGGCAAGGGAGGCGTAGGCAAGAGCACTGTGGCAGTTAATCTGGCGGTGGCACTGGCAAGGATGGGCATGAAGGTTGGCTTGCTCGACTGCGACATCTTCGGCCCCTCTGTGCCAAAAATGTTACAAATGGAAGATGCACGACCCTACAGCGAACGCATCGACGGGCGTGACCTTATCGTTCCAGAGGAGAAGTACGGCGTGAAGGTACTGAGCATCGGCTTCTTCGTCAACCCAGAGCAAGGCATCATGTGGCGAGGCGGAATGGCAAGTAATGCACTCAAGCAACTCATCGGCGACGCTAACTGGGGCGACCTCGACTACTTCATCCTCGACACGCCGCCAGGCACTTCGGACATTCACCTGACACTCGTACAGACCATTCCCATCACGGGTGCCGTCATCGTCAGTACGCCCCAACAAGTGGCTTTGGCTGATGCCCGCAAAGGCATCGACATGTATCAGAACGAGAAAGTGAACGTGCCTATCCTTGGACTGGTGGAGAACATGGCTTGGTTCACGCCAGCACAGCATCCAGAAGAACATTATTTCCTCTTCGGACGGGAAGGTGTCAAGTCGCTGGCAGAGCAAATGAAGCTGCCCCTGCTGGCACAGATTCCCGTCGTTCAGGACATTTGCGAGAGTGGAGACAACGGCATTCCTGCAGCAACAAATCCTGCCAGCATAATGGGTCAGGCGTTCCTCCAATTGGCTGCAAAAATCATTACAGAAACAGATAAACGCAGAGCAGAACTTCCACCCACGAAGATAGTTGGAGTAAAAAACTAAACTCTTCTCACTAACAAACATGTTTTCACAAACATGAGCACACTCAAAACCATTCTATTATCCTGGCTTTGTCCCCTGACGATTATGGCTCAAAGCATGAACATATATCAGGGCGAACAGCTGACATATTACAATATAAACGAGGTGGACAGCATCACCTTCGACAACACGCACAATCTCTGGCTCGATGCCCACACAAACATCGGCTTTTATTATGCTCCTGGATGGAACCAAACGGCTGACCCCACCTACACAGAAAAGAATGGTGCCTACACCTTGACACTCAAGAAATCGACCAGCGAACAATGGCAAGCACAGATGTACCTCGTCACTGACCTGCATACTGACGCACACTACAACTATAACTTTCGTATCAAGCTGCGCTCCAGCAAAGCAGTCACGGCAACCGTAAAACTCTACCAAGACGGTTATGACAACCTCTATTATTTCGAGGAACAACTGCCTCTTAGTGCCGATGAGGAATACATCTTCGAGCGCAACGACATGCCGGGATTGGACATGAGCCGCGTCAGCCTCGTACTCGACTTTGGCGGGAACAAGGTTAACACCGTTGTCAACATTAGCGGCATCACACTTACAGAAACAGAATACGACTCTTCCCAAGACCTAAACTCCTGCCTATTCCCTGACTACAAGCTGGTTTGGCACGACGAGTTCTCTACCTCCGGCATCAGCGCAGTCCGCTGGTCTTACCAGAAAGCAGATGCCGGATGGGTAAACAACGAACTGCAAACCTACGTCAGCGGCAAAAGTCCCAAGGGAACAAAAGTGGCCGAAAGCAGTAACGGAACTCTGAAGATACACGTCTTCAAGGAAGGTGACAAGGTCTATAGTGCTCGCATGTATGGCAAAAAAAGTACGGGTTTCAAATACGGATACATTGAAGCTCGCATCAAGTTGCCCAAGGGAAAAGGCACATGGCCCGCGTGGTGGATGTTCCCTGTGGACAGCAGCAATTGGCCTGCTTGCGGTGAGATCGACATCATGGAGGAAGTTGGAGTGGATCCCAACCTCGTCTCCAGTAGTTTCCATTGCCTTGCCTACAATCACGTCGACCACACGCAGAAAACCCATGAGATGTATTGTGTCGGAGCTGAAGAAGGGTTTCACGTATACGCCATTGAGTGGACAGAGGATTACATGCGCACATACGTTGACGGCACGGAGCAGCTGTACCTCGAAAACGACCATCAAAACAACATCGACACATGGCCCTTCAACAAGCCTTTCTTCCTCATCCTAAACGTAGCTTGGGGCGGCGACTGGGGCGGCTATGCAGGCGTAGATGAATCAGCTCTGCCGGTCACAATGGAGGTCGATTACGTCCGCGTCTGGCAGAAGAAATAGCTAACTTGAAAACACAGCGTGTCTAATTGTCAAATTAGACATGCCTAATTGACCAACTTGACACGATTAGTTGGCAATCATAACGTGCCTAGTTTCTCAATTAGGCATGTCAGCTTTTAGAAGAAGGGCTGTCGCGTTTCTTCCCTTTTTCGTGTTTTTTATCTCCAAACGCTTGCACATTATTATAAAAAAGCGTAACTTTGCATAGTTTAAGGGAGCGCTTTTGTGGATTGTTTGCACAGCAAAGTTCATAAATTACGCATAATTAATTGGAGGTTAGCACTTTACATAGCCCCCACAGTCCCCAAGGTATGCACATAGGTAATTATAGACAATGGTAGAATACAACATTTCTCTCGAAGGAAAGACCATACTCGTGACGGGCGCCGCAGGCTTTATCGGCAGTAACCTCGTCATGCGTCTCTTTAAAGACTTCAAAGACATCAAAGTCGTCGGCATCGACTCAATGAACAATTATTACGACGTTCGCCTCAAGGAGGAACGTCTGGCAAAGATAGAAGCCCTCGGCCGCGACTGGACATTTGTCCGCGACAACATCGCCAACAAGGCTTGCATAGAGCGTCTCTTCGCCAAACATGAATTCACGGTCGTCGTCAACCTTGCTGCCCAGGCCGGTGTGCGCTACAGCATCACCAACCCCGATGCTTACATTGAGAGCAACCTCATCGGCTTCTACAACATTCTGGAAGCCTGCCGCCACCACAGCGTCGAGCACCTCGTCTATGCCAGCAGCAGTAGCGTCTATGGCAGCAACAAGAAGGTGCCCTACTCCACCGACGACAAAGTGGACAACCCCGTCAGTCTCTATGCCGCAACGAAGAAGAGCAACGAGCTGTTGGCACACGCCTACAGCAAGCTCTACAACATCCCCTCGACCGGACTGCGCTTCTTCACCGTCTATGGTCCTGCAGGCCGTCCAGACATGGCTTACTTCGGCTTTACCAACAAGCTGCGCGAAGGCAAGACCATCCAAATCTTCAACTACGGCAACTGCAAGCGCGACTTCACCTTTGTCGATGATATTGTAGAGGGCGTTGTCCGAGTCATGCAACACGCACCAGAAGCCTCTCCTAAATCCTCCCCTAAAGGGAAGGACTTGGGAATCCACACATCAGACCCATTGATGTACGGCTTACTAAAAGAGCGGGCAGAAGAGATGCGAAAGAATCCCACTGAAGCAGAAAGCATTCTATGGAATGCACTCAAAGCTAAAGAATTAGGAGTCAAATTCCGCCGACAGCACATTATCGAGGATTTCATTGTTGATTTCTATTGTAATGAATACAAAGTTACCATAGAGGTGGATGGCAAATATCATGGCACGTTTGAACAAACAAAGTCTGACTCGGAACGTACGGCTCGCTTGATTGAATTGGGTTATACAGAATTGCGGTTTACCAACGAAGAAATACTCCACGATTTAGATAATGTCTTGAAGAAGATAAAGACATTCTGCAGTGGAACTCCCTTCCCTTTAGGGGAGGGTTGGGGAGAGGCTGTCCCCTATAAAGTCTATAACATTGGCAACAGCTCTCCTGAAAACCTGCTGGACTTCGTCACCATCCTTCAGGAAGAGCTTATCGCCGCCAAGGTGCTCCCTGCCGACTACGACTTTGAGGCACACAAGGAACTCGTCCCCATGCAACCCGGCGACGTGCCCATCACCTATGCCGACACCACACCCCTCGAAGAGGACTTCGGCTTCCGCCCCTCCACCCCACTCCGGGAAGGCCTCCGCAAGTTCGCCCAATGGTACGCCGAGTACTACAAGATGTGACAGGGTTAAAGAGACAACGGCATCGATATTATACAAAGGGAATCCCACATGAAAATAAGTAAACAACTCTTCACCCTTGTTTTGATTTTCTTTTCCACATCTGGTGCAGCAATGGCTCAGGGAAAGATTATCATCAACGAAATCATGCAGTCCAATGTGGATTTCCTGATGGTTGACCATGACTTCCCCGATTCATGGGTGGAACTCTACAACGCAGGGGACACAAAAATCAATATCCAGAATTACCATTTAAATTCGACAAAGGTTGCCTCAGAAGGTAGTAGAATCACAAAAACGGCACAACATATTGAACCAGGAGGTCATCTTCTGGTCTATTGTGACAAGACAACTAACACTCCCTTCCATTGCAACTTCAACCTGGAGGCAGGCAAAGGTAAGCTTTATCTTTTTGACAACAAATGGAACGTCATTGATTCCATCAGTTACAAAAGTATGCCGGCACCAAACGTAGCATACGGTCGCACGACGGATGGCAGCGACGAATGGCAATTTGAACTGACACCAACGCCTGGTGCTTCCAACAATAGCGAAGGATGCGATGAAGTGTTGCCCGAGCCTTTGTATTCTGTAGAAGGGCATTTGATGACCAATGGCCCTGAGACTGTCACAATCACTATGCCTGAAGATGTACCCGAGGACACACGTATCTACCTTACATTGGATGGCCGCGAACCGACATGGGAATCGACATCAGACACCCAATTTACCATCACAATTGACAAAGGTACAGTCATTCGTGCGAAGCTCTTGTCGCACGAGATGCTCCCCATTCGCTCCACCACACATTCCTATATCTTCCATCCCAGGGCAACAACGCTACCCTTCGTCTGCATCGCGACTGACAGCACCTACCTCTACAGCAGCGAGGAAGGCATCCTCTCCAACGACAGCGCAGACGGCAAACCCAACTACAAGTACAAGTGGCGACGGCCCGCAAACTTCGAATACTTCCACACCAAGAATGGGAATACCGTGTTCAATCAATCAGGCGAGGTTGCGGTTGGTGGCATGTATTCAAGAAACTTCCCACAAAAAAGCATTAAGTGCTATGCAAAGAAACGCTTTGGAAAGAAGAATTTCAAAGGCGACTTTTGGCGGGACAAGCCGGATGTCAACATTGTAAAGTCTTTCATGCTGAGAAATGGCGGCACCTCCTGCAAGTATTCGCGCATCGACGACGCATTTGTGAACAAACTCTTTGGTACACATCTCGATGACATAGATTGGCAGGCATACGAGCCAGTCATTGTCTATATCAACGGACAATATCGGGGCATCTTCGGTATGCGTGAGCGTTCGAACGAGGACTTTGTCACCAGCAACTATGGTATAGAGGAAGAAGAAGTGGAAATGGCAGATGGCTCAAACTATATGAGTAATAACAAGCCAGAATCACCCCACTTTAATTCCTTCAACAAGCTTTACCACGGGAATAATGTTACTTACGAAGAGTTGGAAGAGGCTATGGATATGGAGAACTTCATGAATGTCTTCATTGCTGAATGTTATGCTTCCAACACAGATTACCCTCACAATAATGTGTCTATGTGGAAACAGACCACAACGGAAGGTCGTTGGCACTGGATATCGAAGGACTTGGATTACATCTTCATAAACACCAGTTCATGGGACATGTTCAAGTACATGCTTGGCACCCAGAATCCAGAAGACCAGGAATACGAAAAGTCCAACAACCCAAGTGTAAGGACTGCTTGTTATCTCTATGAAAAGATGATGTCTTTTCCAGAGTTCCGCAACCGTTTTATTGCCTCATACGCCGTCTATCTGGGCGACTTCCTCCGTCCAGACATATGCGTCCCCATCATTCAAGAGATGGACGAGGAAATAATTGATGAGATTGCTCCTACATATTCTGCATACGACGGCATGCCCACACCATCGAAACATCAATACGGCATGAACCGTCTATACACATACGTTTCCACCCGTCCACCGTTTGTTTATCGTCACATGGCCAACTACTTCTCCCTCGGTGAGGTCATCCCAGTCAGCATCCACGAAGAGTTACCAGAAGGGGAAGAGACAATTGACATAAACATTGCTGTCTGCGACGTGCCGCTTCGCACAGGAAGATTCGATGGTGCATGGTTCACGTCTTTCCCATTGTCTCTTAACACAAAAGCAGAAGATGCAGCATGGTTGATGAATGTGTTCCATGCCGATGGCAGTTCCTCTTCCGAAGCTTTTTATACGTCGCAGATTCAACCCGACCTCACATCTTGCATACCAGGCGATTCCATTTCATTCGTTGCGACCACAGCGGCCATAGCAGACAACATCCAAACCCGCTACAGCAATTGCACAGTTGCTGCCATCTATGATGCGACAGGAAAGAAACTCCCTGCTATGCAGAAAGGATTAAACATTGTCCTGTACTCTGACGGCACACGCAGAAAAATACTTCACGAATAAAGAGCAAGACGCCCACTTTACAATAACATGCGTATAACGACCATCAAGAATATACTGATTGGAGGTTCCCAAAGGACAGCAATTGTCAAGAAGAACATACTTGGTTCTTTGGCAATTAAGGGTATCAGCATCTTGACCTCTCTTCTGCTCGTCCCAATGACTTTGGGATATGTCTCAGCAGAAATCTATGGTGTTTGGCTTACGATATCATCCATCCTGCATTGGCTGACTTATATGGATGTCGGCTTTACGCACGGATTAAAGAACAGGCTGAATGAATGTCTTGCAAGGAAGGACTACGAGAAAGGCAAAAGCCTTGTATCGACCACCTACGCCATCATGTTCATAATCTTTGTGCCGCTGTCAACATTACTGATAGTTGCAAGTCCGTGGATTGACTGGTGCGGCATATTGAATGTGGATTCATCCAACCAGGAAGTTATCCTCAAGACGATGCAGGTGTTGTTTGTCTTCATTGCCTTGCAGATGATAGTCAATGTTTTTGTGACCATAGTTGCAGCCTACCAGAAGACAGCTCTTTCCAGCCTGTTTGCAGTCATCGGCCAGGTTTGTTCTCTTTGCATCATCAGCATGATGACCCTATTTGTCAAACCATCATTGCTGAATCTAGCTTTTGCCTACTCCCTGATGCCTATACTTATCGTCCTGATAGCGTCTGTCATTTATTTCAAGACAAGCATGAAGGAAGTCGCCCCGTCGGTAAGCGCTATCAACATGGGCTATGTCAAAGACCTATGGGGACTTGGCATCAAGTTCTTCATCATACAGTTACAGATGATTGTACTCTATCAGGCCACCAACCTGTTGATTTCGCATATTGCAGGCCCGGAATCCGTCACACAATACAACATAGCATATAAGCTGCTGAATGTTGTCGTGATGGTATATACCATCATTCTGAATCCCTTGTGGCCAGCGTTCACAGATGCATACACAAAGGGGGATTATGTATGGATGAACAATACATACAGGAAAATGCAGAGGCTGTATGCCCTGCTGTGCGTAATGATAGCTATGGTGGTTGTCTCTTCTCCCATACTCATCAGGTTCTGGGTAAGGGACATGGTGGGGGTACCGTTTCTCCTGACGCTCTCAATCGCAGTTTATACGCTTATCCATTGCTGGGTCTCACTACAGGCTATTCTGATAAACGGGACAGGCAAAGTGACGCTTCAGTCGCGAGTGATCGTTATTGGAATAGTGCTCCACATCCCCCTGTCCTTGTTTCTTGGCAAATATATTGGCATCGGCATCCTTGGAGTTGTGGCATCCATGTCTGCCATAAATATCATTTATGCATTAGTCCTAACCACACAGATTCGTAGGATTCTGAACAACTCTGCTACCGGTATCTGGAACAAATAACATATTGCCTCCACTTCCATTATGATTAAAATCCTCGATTATTTCTTTTATCCCATCTACGAATACCTATATCTGTTCGTAATGGTTATCTATATGGCGCAAATGACGTCGGACACAGCGCGTATGGTAGGCGCTCTGTCGGGCAACCCCATACCATTCCTCATTCCGATAGTCCTGACCATCATTCTGCTGGTACGCAATCCTATCAGCTTCAGCCACAGTAAACTTTGGACACTTGTCGGTATCATGCTATGTTGGTCTGTAGCCGTATGCTACAAGTTTCACGACTTCTCCTCAAGCAATCTGTCATATTACTTCTTTCTGTTCTATGCTATCTTCATAGCATTCATTCATATCAGAGTCTTTGGTCGGGACTTGTTCCCTATCTATGAACATATAATGGTTGTGCTCTCCGCTATCAGCCTATGTCTATGGGGAATAAGTGTTGCTCTTCCCGCCTCTGGAAGTCTCTTTCATCTATTTCCAGAGACAGGTCATGGAAACAATTTCCTCTACCTCTTCAATTGGATGGATCCGGCCAAAGGTCAGATTTATGGTTCTCTAATTCGCAACGCAGGTTGTTCGTGGGAACCGGGACGTTTTGCAATCATGCTGATTCCTGCTATTTTAATTAATCTTTCGCGTGAAGGTATCGTATTTCGTGGCAACACGAAAATCATCATACTATTGCTCGCACTTGCAAGCACCTTTTCCACAACAGGCTATAGCATCACATTCCTGGTTTATGTTATTTTCTGGCTTCAGGATTTCAATGCAAAGAGCATCCTTACCTTTGTCTTTATTACATTACCACTTGCTGCAGCAATCTTTTCACTTGACTTCATGGGAGAAAAGATTCAGAAAAAAGCCAACTTCGAGGGACTGACACGCGTGAGAATGCATAACATCAACTACAATGCACAGACCTACGGCGATGAGTATTTAGGTTCACTTGACCGCTTTGAATCTGCTTATTTCGAGTGGGCAAATTTCAAAAAAGAACCATTAATAGGGTACGGCAGAAACAATGACTATAGCTGGTTCCGCCAGGAAGTCACCAAGAACTTTGTACTTACCGGAGGGCTCGTGAAGATCTTTGGCCAATATGGCATTTTTATTGGCTTTTTTCTGTATGTACTCCTATTTTATTCCTCCATTAAGATAAGCCGAACATGCTGGTTTCAGCAGAAATTAGCTTTTGCTGTGGCTCTGTTGCTTTCCTCACTTTCATACCCCGTTTTCTGCATCCCGATATTTACTGCTTTTTGGCTCTACGGGCTGTTCTGTTACAAAGAAGATGAGATAACCATAGATTCAGAAGAAATGTACGAAGATGTTGGTGAAAATGTCAATGATTCATGTTTAATTGAACAAGCAAAGAATGAATAAAATTGGACTACTATTATCGGATATCTGGTTCCTCATCAGGAAGGGACGACATGTTTTGTACAACCTTCACAAAAATTACCCTGACCGAAAAGACTTTGGCTCCATGCCGGCTCACAGCACAATTGCCTACCCTTGCCACATAGGCAAACCCAAGAACCTTTTTGTTGAGGACTATGTCAAGATTCGCTATGGACTTACAATTATCAATGCCAACAAGGAGTCTGTATATGTGAAGAAATATACAGTTGTCGCACCTGACGTAACCATCATAACCAATAGTCACAAATCAACGGTTTCCATTCCACAAGTTCTATTAGGGGAAAGCCATATCAATGATAAATCGGCAGATGTTACGATAAACGAAGATGTCTGGGTTGGAACACGAGCAACCATTCTGGCCGGCGTGACGCTTGGACGCGGATGTATTATTGGTGCCAATTCGCTTGTCAGCAAATCTGTACCCCCATACGCATTGGTAGCAGGTATGCCTGCCAGAATCATTGGAGTGAAATTCTCCCTTTCCGACATTGAGAGACACGAAGAAGCGCTCTATCCGCCTGAGGAGAGAATGTCCCATAATGATTTAGTCACATTGTTTGACACTCATTACAAGGACAAGAAGATTTTCGGATGTTCTGATTCCCTGACAGAAGAGCAAAAGAAAACAGTGAACAAGCTCAAAGCGAAAAGAGGACTACATATATAAAGAGCCAGAATGAACAGATTCAATCTCTTGCTGCTAAGTAAATACAGAACCTCGCTGATGGGTATCGCCACACTGAGGGTACTCCTTTGGCATTGTCTCCAATACGGGGTCGAGTTGCCCGAACCGCTCAGATTACTCTTGGTATTTCTACAACGTGCCATACCCAGCGTCCCCATATTCCTGTTCTTGTCTGGGATAGGATGCTACTACTCGCTGAGTAAGCCCCATAGTTACATGACATGGCTCCGCAAGCGAGCCATACGCATATTCATCCCCTATGCAGTCGTCCTCGTAATAGTCAGACTTCTGTCCTTGCCGACAAGTTACTCCTCATGGGCAGAATGGTTCATGTATCTCTTGACACTAAGGTTTTGGACCCATCATGAAGGGTTATGGTTTGTGGCACTGCTGACCATCCTATATCCGTTGGCACCAGTTCTGTTCAGAATACTTGGGTCATCCCGACATAGACTCGCAACAGCCATCGCACTGATGGTGGTGATACTCACTGTGACCCATCTTAACAACACAGCCGACGGAACCCCGACCGGAAACATTATTCACAACCTGCAGTATGCCGGTAAGCACATAGTGAGTTTCGTTATCGGCATGTACATCGGGCCTTTCATCCGTCGCGAAGTTCGCGTCAATGCGCTCTATATCATAGGCAGTTCTGCTGTTTTCTTATTGCTGTTCCATTTCTTCCTCAAGGATGTTTTCTGTGACTGGCTTTTCATCATGCCATCAGTCATCGTGCTATGTACATGTCTAAAATGTCTTTCTGAAAGCTCCTGGATATACACATCCTTCCACTGGCTGGGCATTGTGTCATTGGAATCCTACGCTGCTAACATCGAAATTCGCAGACTATTCACAGCATATCTGACTCCATGGCAGAGCAGTCCACTACTCACGGGGCATTACCTGGACTATGCGCTGGTACTCATCATAGGGCTAATTCTGGCGCAGCTCTGCAACAGACTATCTTCCATCCTCATCGCAAGACTACCTACATCCTGGACATCTGATTTGAAACATTGCCCTTAGTTCTACACGGACATCACAACGCACATCCATTTCTAAGAAGAAACGAATTCATAATCTACATACAACGAACCAAAGTATCAGCCAAATCGCATAACAAAGAAGGATGCTCATACATTTTTATCAAGATAAATCATTTCCTTACGGTATGGCTGCGGCAAAACGCAGGCTATGCTATATCAAGGGACTCAAAGCCGCAGGTGACGACGTAAATGTCATCATCTGCAACAAGGTCTTTGAGAAAGGGGAAGATGATGGGATGCCTGCAAAAGGAAAATATAATGGAACACCCTTCTGCTACGTTAGCGGCAAATACAAACACCCCAAATGGAACAAGCTGATGCGCGGACTGGACTGGAACCTTCTTGACCCTATTCGCACATTCTTCTATTCCTTACGACATATACACAAAGGAGACACTGTGTATGTGTATCTTTATCCTCTTTTCCTGCAGGCATTGATTCTTCTGGCCGCAAAGATAAAGGGCGCAAAGACAATCAAAGAAGTCTGTGAGCATCCAGGTTCATTAGGGAAAAAGCACAAATTACGCTGCATAAAAGACTGGATAGATTACCATCTGATTATGCCTCTGTATGATGGCTTCATAGCCATATCCACAGACTTGGAAACCTTTGTAAACAAATACAAAAAGCGTAGTGCAAAAGTAATTCGTATTCCCATATTGGTCGATCCAGAACCTTATGATATAGACTACTCTGGTATGCAATCCCCTTTTGATGTCCCATACATCATCCACACAGGAACCATGCACGAGCAAAAGGATAGCATCTCAAAGATTCTACATGCATTTGCCAGATTAAAAAGAGAATATCCATCTCCCTGCAAATTAGTCTTCACGGGCAAACAGGCAGATGCACAGAAATGCAAATACAAGAAACGGATAGAGCAACTTGGGCTTACAGACGATATTGTCCTTATGGGCTATGTCAGCGACGAAGAGATTCTCAGACTTCAGCATTTTGCGGCCTTGTCAATCATTTACAAGTCAGATAACCTGCAAACAAGAAACTGTTTCCCAACCAAGTTGGGAGAGATGCTGATGAGCCGGGTTCCTGTAATTATAACAACCATAGGTGACTCAAAACTCTATCTGGAGTCAGGAGTCAGTGCATATCTCTTTGATGAGAATGACGATTCGCAACTGGTAAACTGTATGCAGGAGATTCTATCCAACCCACAGGAAGCAAGTGCCATTGCAAAGAGAGGGCAAGAGGTGGCCTTACAATCATTTAACCCCATTGTCCAAGGAAAACGACTATCTGACTTTATTCATAGTTTTGAACCTTAAAAAAGAAGTATTATGTCGATAAAGAGCATTGTCAAGAAACTACGGCGACAAATAATGAGTCCTAATGGATATGCTAAGTATTTAGGAGTTAAATTAGGAAAAGGTTGTTTTCTGTCAACAAAAGAAATACCAGACGAAGGTTACTTAATTGAAATAGGTGACTATGTACGTATTGCTGCTCATGCCTCAATCTATACACATGGTGGCATCTATTCTTTACGTAAATATTATAACGACACCTATCTTGAGCAATTTGGCAAAGTAAAGATTGGCAGTTACACATCCATTGGTGCACACGCTATGATTATGCCCGGTGTCAGCATTGGTGAGAGATGTATTGTTGCTGGTGGTGCGGTAGTGACCAAGAGTGTGCCTGATGGCTGTATGGTGGCAGGCAATCCAGCAAAATTCATTGGTTATACAGAGGACTTTTACAAAAAAATAAAAGAAAAGTATAACTTCGGCTGTAAAAACATGTCTGTCAAAGAGAAAAAAGACTTCCTGCTTGCACAACCCGATGACAAATTCATCAAGAAAGGTTATATTCAAGTACCTTAACAAACGTGAAGTTACTTTTAACAGATGATGTCACAAGATAAAAAGAAAGTCCTCTTCTTCCTGCCTGGGACAGTCGGCGGGGCAGAACGCATCACAGTGACAATCGCCAAGATGCTGCCTCAGGATGAGTTTGAGGTGAAGTTTGTCGTTGTGGGTAGAGGCTTGGGGGACATCGTAAAGTTCATTCCTTCTGATTATCCTATTATACATCTTAGTATTAAATCAATCTGGCTTGGAGGAACGTATCGTATTTGGTCTATTATTCGCAAAGAAAAACCCAACATCGTATTTAGTTCTTTACTATACTTAAATACGCGTTTAATTATAGCTTCAAAATTTTGCAGAACAAAGGTTATAGTACGTAATAATATCGAGATAGGAAAGACAAAGCAAAAAAGAGATACTTTATTAGTCCGTCTTACATACAAATACGCGGACAAGGTGATAGCCCAGCAAGAGGAGATGCATAATGAGATTATCTCTTATACGGGTCTGCCAGCCGAAAAGGTTATCACCCTGCACAACCCAATTGATGTAGATTATATTCAAGAATGCTTAAAAGAAACAGATCCTTTTCCTCAAGAAGCTCAGAACCAGTATAAATATATATGGACTGCACGTTTCGCACACCAGAAGGGACAGGATATAATAGTCCAGGCCTTTGAACAATTGCATCGTGATATGCCAAAAGCACATCTCTATCTACTTGGCAAATATGACAAAGATAGCACATTCTATAAATCCATAATAAGTTATATTGAGAGATACGAACTACAAGAGTATATTCACCTCGTAGGATTTGATAGTAACCCTTATCGTTGGGTAAATCACGCAGACTGCTTTGTCATGCCATCACGATTTGAGGGCTTGCCCAATTCGTTAATAGAAGCAATGTACATAGGGAAACCTGTTGTTGCCACAAGATGTATTCCTGTAATTGACAGGATTGTAAAGGATGGTTATAATGGCATAACAGTAGAATCCAATAATGTAGAAGCACTTGCTCAAGGAATGAAAAGGGCGCCATTGCTAAAGGACTTTGATATGACATATCATCCATCAAGTAGCACCGAGTTTTTAACTCTTTTTAGAACGATTTAATTATTTATGAAGATAATCGATAAGTTAAATAAAGCAATTAAGAAACCCAACTGGTTGTTTGGTGTAATTCTACGTCGATGCTTTTCCCGTATGTTGAATGACCGCAACTTCATAAAATGGGAATACTTCTCTGGCATGGGGAAATTCCCCGATCTTGACAATCCCACCACATATAACGAGAAACTTCAATGGTTAAAACTCAATGATATTCACGATGAATATACTCTATTAGTTGACAAATATGAGGCCAAGGAGATAGTTCGCAAGCGTATTGGCGAAAAATATATAATCCCGACTTTAGATATTTATGATAGCTTCGATGATATTGACTTTGACCTGCTTCCGAATCAGTTTGTCTTGAAAACGACTCATGATTCCGGAGGAGTTGTCGTCTGTTCAGACAAGACAAGGCTTGACATGAAAGCTGTTCGCAATAAACTGGAGAAGAGTCTTAGGCATAATTATTTTTATGAGCACCGTGAATACCCATACAAGAATGTTAAACCTCGCATTATTGCAGAGCAATATATGGTGGACGAATCAGGAACAGAGCTAAAGGACTATAAGTTCTTCTGTTTTGACGGTAAGTGTAAGATGCTTTTCGTGGCCACAGATCGTCAATCACGCAATGAGCCATTCTTCAACTTTTTTGATGAGCACTATAATCCATTGCCATTTAAACAAGGGCATCCCATTAATCCTATTATCCCCCAAAAGCCAGAGAGATTTGAGGAAATGATTCGTATCGCAGAAAGGCTCTCTGTTGGCTATCGTCATTTAAGAGTTGATTTGTACAACATAAACGGCAGGATTTTCTTTGGCGAACTTACTTTTTTTCACTTTTCTGGTAATGTTCCATTCGAACCTGCAGAATGGGATTTCGTAATTGGAAAATGGCTGAAACTGCCAATCACATATCTTAAACCCAAACATGATAAAGACAATAAAAGACTTGCGTTTTTTTCTTCACGAAGATGCCATTAGGAATGAAATGACTAGTCTAATAAAGTACAGGGGGTATTTACTGGCCAGGGACGAACGGGCTTGTGCATATCGTTATTTAAAATGCCTACGTTTTTGTGAGTATTTCTACAATAACCGAAATATATATTTATTAAAGTTGTTATACTATATTTGCAGACTTAGGTTATCAAGGATGGGGCGTAAATATGGTATTAAAATACCACTGAATGTATGTGGCTACGGTGTTCGAATTATGCACCTTAGTGGTGGTGGAGGCATATTGTTGAATGCTAAATCAATTGGTAACTACTGTGGATTTAATGCAGGGGTTTTTATTGGTAATATTGATATTCAAGACAACACTCCTACAATAGGAGATAGAGTTGCTTTTGGACCTGGAGCTAAAGCATTTGGTAAAATAGTAATCGGTGACAATTGCTTTATTGCTTCGAATGCTGTTGTTACCAAGGACATACCTGATAATTCAGTAGTTGGTGGGGTGCCGGCTAAAATCATCAAGAAAAAAGAATAGTACTTCGATAAAATAGCATGAAAAGAATTATTGCTATATTTGTCAAAAATCTCACAAGTGGTGGAGCAGAGAAGCAAGCCGTTTTGCTCGCAAAAGTATTGTCATCTAACTATGATGTGCATTTCGTTGTATTCAATGCGGCGAAAACGCATCAGAAATACCTTGACATGATACATGAGACGCCAGAGATTCACTTGGTGCTTTTTAATGGAAGTCACTTTAGCAGGTTCAGGCAGTTCTGTACATACATTAAAAAGAACTGTATTGAATTAGTTTTCTCATATCTGACAGCAGCAAATCTCTATGCATGTCTGGCAGGCTCTTTAACTGGAACGAAAGTCGTAACGGGATTACGCAATGCAGAACTGCCAACCGGCAAGCTCATCTCTGACCGTTTCCTTACCAATCACATGGCTGCCCTTACAATAGCAAACTGTTTCTCCGGGAAGAAGAATTTTGTCTCCAAAGGCTTTAAGGAGAAGAAGATTCATGTCATTCAAAACTGTTTTAACAACATCACACCATTTGCTCCAAAGGTTGAGTCAGAGACGACAACGATTATTACCATTGGTCGTTTTGTAGAACAAAAGGACTACTTGACTGCCATCAAGAGTGTTGCTAAGGCAAACACTGAATGCGGGAACATTCGCTTCTGCATCATCGGTTTCGGGGAGTTGGAACAGCAAATCAGAATATGGGTGGAAGAAGAAGACATTGCAGATATTACAGACATCCTCATCAACCCTGACAACATATCCCAGTATTTGGAAAAGGCTGACATCTATCTTTCCACATCCCTCTTCGAGGGTACAAGCAATAGCATCATGGAGGGCATGAATGCCAATCTTCCTGTTGTTGCCACAAACGTAGGTGACAATTCCTATCTGGTGAAGGATGGGGTAAATGGATTTCTCGCAGAAAAGGGGGACGTTGACGCACTTGCCCATCATCTTGAAACATTGATAACGAACAAGAATATGCGTCAGCAGTTTGGGAAAAAAAGTAAAGAGATACTCTATAACTATTACTCGCTGAATATTTTCCGGGATAGTTATATACAAACAATAAAAGAACTCTAAACAGCATGAAGGTCGTTGTAACAGGAACACGTGGCATACCTGACATAATGGGTGGTGTGGAGACACACTGCGAAGAATTGCTACCTCGACTGGCAGGACTTGGATATGATGTAACTGTCATTCGTCGGAAAAACTATGTCAGGGAAGAAAAGCCCTTGACAGAATGGAAAGGAGTGAAGATTATAGACATTGACGCTCCTAAGTCCAAGCATTTCGAAGCAATCATACATACGTTCAGAGCCATCAACAAAGCAAAAGCTCTCGGAGCAGACCTCGTTCATATCCATACTATTGGTCCCAATCTGCTGACACCATACGCCCGATTGTTGGGACTGAAAGTGGTAATGACGCATCATGGTCCAGACTATGACCGCGACAAATGGGGAATGGTTGCCAAAATGATGCTGAAACTTGGTGAACATCTTGGATGCCGATTCGCAAATCAGGTAATAGTCATTTCAGATGTCATCAAGACACTTATTGCCAAAAAATGTAATAGAAGGAAAGATGTGACACTCATATATAATGGTGTAACACAACCCGAGATATGTGTCTATCCCGAGTACTTCAACGAACTCGGGATAACAGAAGGCAAATATATCTTAGGCATGTGTCGCTTCGTTCCAGAGAAGAACCTTCATCATTTGGTTGATGCGTTCGTACTGCTCAAGAATGCAGGACGCATCCCAGAGGACATGCGGCTCGTATTGGCTGGCGATTCCGACTTCGAGGATGATTATTCATGTTTTCTCAAAAAGAAAGCCAGGGAGAATGACGTCGTTCTGACGGGCTTCATCAAAGGCAAGAAGTTGCACTCACTTTTGACAAACGCATCCTGCTATTGTCTGCCAAGCAGTCACGAGGGACTGCCTATTGCCTTGCTTGAAGCCATGTCATACGACATTCCTGTTGTTGCAAGTAACATTCCAGCCAACCTGGAAATTGGTCTTGACAAGAGCCATTATTTCCCTTGCGGCAATATCGAAAAACTTGCCGAAAGGCTGGAAGAGAAGATTTCCTTATCACAGAAGACGCGCTACGACATGCATCTCTACGATTGGGACATAATAGCCAGACAAACTGGTGATGTATATATAAAAGCTGTCGGTTAATGTCACTGAACTTAAAAACATTACGCATTATCAGTTCGCGAGATGAGTTAGGGAGAATTCCTGAAGGCAAGACGCTCATCAACACCATCTATGCCTATTCGTATGTTGTGGCACAGAAGGATTCTTTCTTTGCCGAAGCACTGACTCAATGCGACTACCTCATCCCGGATGGAGCGGGTATCGTGAAAGCGTGTCGATGGGTGAAGGCGAAGTGTCAGCCACAGAAGCGGATTGCCGGATGGGACTTATTTTCTTTCGAGATGGATAATCTCGAGAGAAAAAGTGAGATGAATACTGGTGAAAAGCGTCTTAAAGTCATGTTCCTCGGTTCCAGTGAAAAGGTGCTGTCCTTGATTCGCGAACGGGCTACTGCAGACTATCCCAATTTGGAAGTAGTGACTTATTCCCCACCCTATAAACAAGAGTTCTCTGACGAGGACAATCAGGCAATGATAAAAGCCATCAACGATGCCAACCCGGACTTATTATGGATTGGCATGACAGCACCCAAGCAGGAGAAATGGACGTATCATCATTGGAATGAACTCAACATCCATTGCCACTGCGGAACCATCGGTGCTGTATTCGATTTCTATGCCGGTACCGTGAAACGTGCTCCTCTGTGGTGGCAGGAACATACTTTGGAGTGGCTCTTCCGGCTGCTCATGGAACCGCGACGCATGTGGCGACGCTATATCATCGGCAACGCAAAGTTCCTTTATTATATATATAAGGAACGAAAGGATTAGGGATTAGGGATTAGAAATTAAACTGTAAATTGTAAAACTGTAAACTACCATGGTACTCACAACAGAAATACTTGACAAGCTTAGTGCCGAGGCAAAGGCCAACGAGCGGCTGCGCATGAACCTTGACCTGAGAACCTCATCCGCCGACCAAAGCCAGCGTATGCTCAATGCGCTGGAGCCTGGTACGCAAGTCCCCATCCATCGCCATCCCAAGACCAGCGAGACAGTCGTCGTGCTGCGAGGAAGCCTTAGGGAAGTGTTCTTCGACGACCAAGGCAATGTAACAGAAAGCGTGACACTGAAAGCTGGAGCAGAACCGTCAGCCATGAACATTCCTGCAGGCGTGTGGCACACAGTGGAATGTCTGGAGGCTGGCACGATTCTCTTCGAGACAAAAGACGGTGCCTTCGAGCCTCGGCGAGAAGAAGACACCATGATAAGGTGAAAAGGGAAAAAGGGAAATCATCCAATTGTAAATTCTCATCGTGTTATTCTTTGAACTCATACGCATAGCTCTGGGCAGGCAGGATACGTTCAGCCACACACCTTCCGCAGAAGAGTGGCATGAACTTTTTGAGGAAGCTAAGCGGCAGACGCTTGTCGGTGTGCTTTATGACGGATTGTGTCATCTCTCTGCCGACCAAAAGCCACCGCGGCAGCTGCTCATCAATTGGCACGCCACAGTACAGAAGATTATCTGCGACAACAAACGTGTCAACCATGATACAGTCTGGGTGAGCCAGCGTTGGGAGAAGTTAGGCTATCGCAATGTCATCCTCAAGGGACAGGGCAATGCCCTACTCTACCCCGACCCGATGCTGCGACTGCCTGGCGACATCGACATCTGGCTCGACGGCGACCGACGAAAGATTGCCAACTATATCCGCAGACACTTCCCGAAGCTTGAAGTGACACGCATCGAGATGGAATTCCCTGTCCTCAAGAATACGCCAATTGAGATTCACTTCCTGCCAAGCTTCCTCTACGACCCCTTCAAGAACAGTAAGATGCAGCGCTACTTCCGTGAGCAACTTGCTAAGCCGAAGCAAGTGGAGCTGCCTGGTGAAGGGTTCATCAACATCCCCAACGACAAAATGAATCTGGTGTTCCAGTTGAGCCACATCTATCGTCATCTCTTCTACGAAGGCATCGGACTCAGGCAACTGATGGACTACTACTATCTGAGCCAAATCCTGACTACACCAGAGGAAGAAGGACTAAAGCAGAAGGTGCTGCCGGTCGTTCGCGACCTTGGGCTGATGGACTTTTGCCGTGCCCTGATGTGGGTGCTTGGCGAGGTGTTCCTCATGCCAAAGGAACAGATGCTGACCGAACCTGACGAAAGGCGCGGCCGCTTCCTGCTCAGCGAGGTGATGCGTGCCGGCAACTTCGGCCATGCCGACGACCGCGTTGGCAATTGGGCAGAGATGAGTCGCTGGGAACGGTTGACATGGGGCACGCGCTGGAGCTGGCGCCTCATCGGGCAATATCCCCGCGAGGTGTTCTGGCATCCCTACTATCGGATAACGCAGTACGTCTGGAGGCTCTGCAATGGCTACCTCTGATTAAAGTAAAAGGTTAAAAGGTTAATAAGTTAATTGTAAATAGTAAATCGTCAAATCGTAAATATAATATATGGTTAGAGATAACAAGACTTCCGACAACAGTATACGCTGGATGATACTGGCAGGCGAGCTGTTCGCGCTCAATGCCGCTCTGCTTGCCATGTCTTTTGTGTATCAAAGCATGGGCAACGTCCACACGCCGCACTACAAACGTCTGATGCTGCTTATGACGCTGGTTTACATCCTGTGCGACCTACAAATCCGTCATCACATCTACGACCGTTTCGTACGTGGAGACCAGCTGCTGAAGAGTTTCATCCAAAGCACGACACTCTTTGTTGTGCTCAGCCTCATGGTGATGTGGGTATTCCGCTGGCCACTGATGACGTGGGACTTCATGTTGCCTTTCTATGGCTTTATTATCCTGTTTCTGCTTCTTTATCGTTGGACGCTGAGGCAATGCATCAAGTGGTACCGCAAACGGGGACGCAACACCATGAACGTCATCTTCATTGGTAACATCAATGTTGCCAGTGAACTGTATAAAACCATGGAGAAAGACCGAGCCACTGGCTACAAAATAATAGGCTACTTTGCCGACAAGCCGCGCACTAATGTGACGGAAACCGGATACCTCGGACAACCGGAAGATGCAATCGCCTACATCAATGACCACCTACTGCACAATGTCTATTGCATCCTTCCTCCTTCGGAGAATGAGCTTATCAATGCCATCATGCAGACGTGTGCACAGAATCTGGTACGCTACTTCCACATACCTGATTCCTTCAACTATCAGCGGCACACCATGTCGTTCAGCCTGATGAATGGCACGCCGGTCTTCAGCCTGCACAACGAGCCGCTCTCCAAGCTGGGCAACCGTATCGTCAAGCGTGCCTTCGACTTCATTGCCTCCAGCATCTTCCTTGTCACCATCTTTCCCTTTGTTTACATCATCTTCGGGCTGCTCATCAAACGAAGCTCTCCCGGCCCCGTCTTTTTCAAGCAGAAGCGCTCGGGACTGAACGGCAAAGACTTCTATTGCTATAAGTTCCGCTCCATGCGAGTCAACGTGGACAGCGACAAGGTGCAGGCCACGAAGGACGACCCGCGCAAGACACGCATCGGAGAGTTCATGCGCCGCACCAGCATCGACGAGCTGCCGCAGTTCATCAATGTCTGGCTGGGCGACATGAGCATCGTCGGCCCGCGTCCGCACATGCTCCAGCACACCAAGCAATACAGAGAACTCATTTCGAGCTACATGGTGCGCCACTTTGCGAAGCCGGGCATCACAGGCTATGCCCAGGTGACAGGCTTCCGTGGAGAGACACAGGAACTATGGCAAATGGAAGGTCGCATACAGAAAGACATCTGGTACATTGAGCATTGGTCCTTCACACTCGACCTCTTCATCATCTGGAAGACGGTATATAATGCCATACACGGAGAGGAAAACGCATACTAATCAAATTCTAATTAAATATATTCAAAAGTCAAATTAAATAATAAAAATGCTATGGTAAAAAAGATTGTTCTTTCGGTTGCCCTTGCTGCAACCTTATTGACGGGCTGTAACCAGAATGCCCAGTTCGCTTCGACTTCGAGTGTTGAACAAAGCTTCTTCGCGCCTTACAAGCAGACCGACTTGCGTCTGCCAAGTGTTCCACTCGTGGTCAGCGACCCCTACTTCTCTGTATGGAGTCCGTACGACAAATTGACCGACGGCAGCACGCGCCATTGGACGAACGACGAGAAGCCTCTGGAAGGCCTGCTCTATGTTGACGGCACAACCTATCGCTGGATGGGAGCTGCACAGCGCACGCTTATGGAGAGCGTCATCCCTATGGCAAACGAAGCCGAATGGGAGGCACAGTACATCGACACAAAGCCTTCGGACGACTGGATGAAGCCCGACTTCAATGCCTCGGCATGGAAGAATGGCAAGGGTGCCTTTGGCTCGGACAACTACGAAAACATCCGCACGCCTTGGACAAAAGAGGACGATGACATCTGGGTGCGCCGTACGGTTGAACTGAGCGCCAGTCAGTTGCAGGGCGACCTCTACCTCATCTTCTCGCACGACGATGCCTGCGAAATCTTCATCAACGGCGAGAAGGCAGCAACAGGCATCATGGACTATGTGGACGGCGTGGTGGTTCGTCTGGACGGGGACAAAGCCAACCTGCTCAAGGAAGGCAAGAACGTCCTCGCCATGCATTGCTACAACAAGACGGGCGGCGCTTTGGTCGATTTCGGCATCTTCCGCAACATTGCGAAAGGCAACGACAAAATCGTGACGGCACAGCAGAAGAGCGTGGATGTGCTGGCTTGCAACACCTACTACACCTTCGCTTGCGGCCCCGTGGAGCTTGATGTGGTCTTCACCGCACCGCACATCATCGACGACTTCGACCTGCTTTCCGCTCCCATCAACTACATCTCCTATCAGGTGCGTTCCACCGACGACAAGCAGCACGACGTGAAGTTCTACCTCTCCACAACACCTCAGATGGCTGTCAACAAAATTCAGCAACCCACCATATCGAGTGTCGTTACAGAGAAGGGAACACAGTATCTCAAGGCAGGCACCATCCAGCAACCCATCCTCGCAAAGACGGGCGACGGCATCTGCATCGATTGGGGTTACGTCTATCTAGCAGGCGCCAACGGCCAGCTTGCCTTGGCCTCCGATGGTGACATCAAGACACAGTTCCTTGCCGACGGCAGCCTGCCTCAAGGCGAGCAAGAGGTCGTTTGCCAGAAACAAGCTTCCCTGCCCACGATGGCTTACGTCCACGACTTCGGCACAACTAACTTGGGCAGCAGCTTCATGATGATTGGCTATGACGAGATTTGGGACATCGAGTACTTCTACAAGCGCTACAAGGGCTATTGGGCACACGAGGGCAACGTCAGCATCTTCGATATGTTCGACCGCATGAGGAACAATTACACGGACATCATGGAGCGTTGCCGCCAAATGGACCAGACCATCTACGACGACGCACTTGCCGCCGGAGGCGTGAAGTACGCGGAGATTCTCTCCGGTTCATATCGTCACGTCAATGCCGCGCACAAGCTCTTCCGCGATGATGAAGGCAATGTGCTCTTCTTCTCGAAGGAGAACAACTCCAACGGATGCGTGAATACGGTCGACCTCACCTACCCCGAGGCGCCCCTCTACCTCTGCTATAACCCTGAACTGCAGAAGGGTATGATGACGTCCATCTTCGAGTACAGCCTCTCTGGACGCTGGACGAAGCCCTTCGCAGCACACGACCTTGGGCAGTACCCTAAGGCTAACGGACAGGTCTATGGCGGCGACATGCCCCTCGAGGAAGCTGGCAACATGATTACGCTCGCTGCCCAAATCTGCAAGCAGGAGGGCAACACGTCGTACGTCGAAAAGTATTGGGACATCATCACCACTTGGGCTGACTACCTCGTGGAGAACGGTCTTCATCCCGCCAACCAGCTCTGTACCGACGACTTCGCAGGTCATTGGGCTGGCAACTGCAACCTCGCCATCAAAGCCATCATGGGTGTGGCCGGCTATGCTGAGCTTGCAAAGATGAAGGGAATGGACGACGTTTATGAGAAGTACAATGCTAAGGCAAAGGAAATGGCAGCCGCTTGGGAGAGCGAGACCAAGGTGGAAGACCACTACGAACTGGCTTACGGCGCTGGCAAGGACACTTGGAGCCAGAAGTACAACATGGTTTGGGACAAGCTCTGGCAGACGAATATCATTCCTGAGGGCGCGATGCAGACCGAGATTAAGTACTACCTGACCAAGCAGAACGAGTTTGGTCTGCCGCTCGACTGCCGCAAGGACTACACCAAGAGCGACTGGATCATGTGGTCGGCAGCAATGGCAGAGACAGACGAGGACTTCCAGGCCTTCGTCGAGCCACTTTACAAGTACATCAACGAAACAGAGAGCCGCGTGCCCATCTCAGACTGGCACGACACGAAGACTGGTCGCATGGTGGGCTTCAAGGCGCGTAGCGTCATTGGAGGCTACTGGATGCGAGTGCTGATGGACAAGACTCTGAAATAAGCGTCAACTGCTTACAATTCACCAAAAGGGCGGAAGCCTTGGCTCGACAGAATGAAGTTGAGTCAAGGCTTCCGCCCTTTTTTGTATCACTCATCAGGCCGGGAACTGAAACCCGACAGCGTCCGCCGAAAAAGACGGCACGTTTCGTTCGTTGCTTCATCATGACTAAGCAATTGCTTCATCATGACCAAGCAATTGCTTTATCATGACAAAGCAATCAACAGGACGTGGAGTGTTGGGAAAAGAATCATTTCTTCCCGAAAACAGAGAAGTGGACATAGCGCTTGGGATGCGCCTTGAGGTCGGTGACAAGGCTGTCTGCGCTCTGCACCGTGTGGTTGAGGTTGTTGTACAGCGACGGGTCGTTCATCATCTTGCCCAGCGTGCCGTTGGGACTCTGTATCTGCTCCATCATGCGATGGACGCTGCTGATGGTCTGGTTGACGCTGTCCAAGGTTGCCTGCAGGTCGAGCTGGTTCATCTTGTCTGTCAGCACGGCAACATTGTCGCCAGCTTTCGTGAAAGTGCCGGTCATCTGCGGTATGTCGCTCTGCAACAGCCGGTTCAGCTGCTCACTGCTCTTTTTGAGGTTCTCGGAGATGAGTTCCACGTTCTGAATGATAAGGGGCAGGTTGGGATTGGAAAGCAGTGTGTTGAGCGTGGTGACGAGCGTATCAACCTTTGCCACGACCTGCTCCACCTGGGGAACCATATCCGCAGCCTTTGCCATCAAACCGCTGACATCGCTGCCTTTGATGGTGTCGCCCGGATGATAAGCTTCGCGCAGATTGGTGGCAAGCAGCATATTCAGGGTGCAGCCGCCAAGCATGGCTTCGTCGAGCTGCGCCGTGCTGCCCTTTGGGATGCGAAGACCCTTGTCGGCACTTATCTCCACGACAATCTCTCCGGGATGGTTGTAGTCGAACCGGATGTCGCTGACGATGCCCACCTTGTAGCCGTCAGCATAGACGGAACTGCTCTTTGTCAGTCCTTTAGTGTTCCTGAAAGTGATATAATACTCCTCGCTGTTACTGAAGAGGTTAACGCCCTTCAGGAAGTTAATGCCGAGGAAAAGCGCCACAATCGCAATGACACCTGTCAGTCCTATCTTTACTTCTGTTTTCATCTTATTTCTTGTAAGCCACGAAAGCGTTGTAGATGCTCTTTGCGAGGGCATTCACACCTGACTTAGAGGTGAGGTAAGCCGCTTCGCTGGGGTTGTTGATGTAGCCAAGCTCGACCAGGACGCTGGGCATACTGGTGGCTCTCAGTACGAGGAAACCAGCCTGATGCACGCCCTTGTCCACGCGCCCCGCCGTCGTGCGGAACTGCTTCTGGATAAGCCCTGCCAGCTTCACGCTGCTCTCCATGTTCTTGTCCTGCATCAGCTCGAAGATGATGTAGCTCTCGCTGGAGTTCGGGTCGAAGCCCTCGTACTTCTCCTCGTAGTCGTTCTCGAGGGTGATGACGGAGTTCTCGCGCTTGGCGACGGCGAGGTTATCGGCGGCACGGTGCATACCGAGCGTATAGGTCTCGGCACCTCGCGGCCCCACCTTGGCAGACGTTGCGTTCGTGTGGATGCTGATGAAGAGGTCGGCCTTGGCGCGGTTTGCGATGTTGGGACGCTCATCCAGTTCCACAAAGACATCCGTCTTGCGTGTATAGACGACCTTGACCCCCTTGCAGTTCTGCTCCACAAGTTTGCCAAAGGCAAGGGCAACGGCCAGGTTGATGTTCTTTTCCTTGGCGCCACGACTCTGCGCTCCAGGGTCTTTTCCCCCATGCCCGGCATCAATGACAAGCGTGTAGGGCATAGCACAAAGGCAGCAGAAAAGGAGCAGAAGAGTGGCAACGTATCGTCGTATCATATAGTTAAATAGGCTGTTCCGCGTGCAAAGATACGACATATAATTCAAAAATCAAAATTTATAAATTCAAAATATGCGCTTACTTGCCTTTTCATTTTGAATTATGAATTAATTGATTTTGAATTGTATCTTTGCTCCTGCCATTACCCAGATGCCTGGCTGGGGCACAGAACCGAGGTCATAGTAGCGACGATTGGTGAGGTTCGTTGCCTGAACGTAAAGCTGATAGCGCGGTGCCTCCCATTGCAGCTTGGCATCGAGCATGGCATAAGGGCTGTAGGGAATGAGTCTGCCGCCACTCTGGTAGGTGCCCACGCGCTCCTGCCAGCGGAAGTCCCAGGTCATTGAAAGTTGAAAAGGTGAAACGTTGAAAAATTGAAAAAGCTTCGCACAGCCTTTTTCTTTTTCACCTTTTAACCTTTTTACCTTTTTACTTTTTATTATGCAATGTGTCAGGCTCACCACCACTTTGTGTCGCAAGTATTCCATTGCCACATTGCTCTTGACGACACCCTCTGCATCGTGCTTCGCCTGATGGATGAAGGTATAGCCAAAGCTCAGCGACCGGAACCATCTCTCCCACTGGGGAGATTTAAGGGGAGTCATTATCTTCCCCTGAACCTGAAAGCCCATGTTGTCGAGGCCGAAAGATGAGGTGTGGAAGATGTCATCGGGCGAGTACATCACCCAGTCTATCATCTGTGTGCCACGATGGTAGAAACCTCTTATGCTGGCCTCCGCCCTACTCCATCTGCGCTCTGCTCCGAGCGAGAAGGAGTGATTGTGCTCTGGCTTCAAGTCGCGGTTCCCTTCGTGTGTCGGACTTTTGTAGTAGAGTTCCGTAAAGGTTGGCAGGCGGAAGCCTTTGTTGTAGGAGAACAGTAGCTTCCAATGTGCAGAAGGACGATAGGCGATGTCGATGCCCGGATAGAGGCGGAAGCGGTGGTCGATGCTCGAAGTCATGCTTGCCATCAAGCCAGCAGAAACTGTCCAGTGTCTCAAGAGGATGTTGTGTTCAAGAGAGAAAGAGACAGTCGTGCGCTTGTCGGAGCGTGTATAGCAGGCTCCCTCTCCCTTGATGGCAACGTATTGTTCCGGTTCCAGGTTGCGCCCGAGGTTCGTGCTGAGGATATTTTCGTGCCTCATGACTGCCGACACCGCCGTCTTGCCAAGCTTCCAATCCACATGTCCTCCAGCCTTGATACCATAGACGTCCGTCCTGTGGAAGTTCTCGCCAAAGGTAGAGCCGTGCACCAGCTCGAAGTTATCCCACGAACGATGCCAGAAGACTTGCGGTGTGAAATGGAAACGTCCCTTCGTCTCAGCGCTGACGCTTGCCATCAGCCGCTGGTTGCGCTCGTACTGGTCGGGATAGTTGGCGCTATAGAACGTGTTGGCGCCATAGTGCTTTCTCGAATAGCCGAGTTGCCAATCGAGGCGCAAGGCATCGTCCTCATAGTCGCCCTGATAGTAGAGCTGTCCCTTCTGCCACCCGCTGTTGAGCGTGCCGCCATCGCTCCTCCCACCACTGCCGCTGATGCGGTTGCTTAGTTTTCCTGTTGCAAAGGCAAAACGCGCCTCGCCCTCTGCCGTGCCGAAGGAGCCGCCCCTGCCAGAAAGCTCGATGCTCTGCCCTCGGTCGTGCTTCGTGACGATGTTGATGGCCCCGCCGAAGCTCTGTCCACCATAAACACGGCTTGCCGCCCCCTCCAGCACCTCAATACGCTCTATGTCGCTGATGCTAATGGGGAAGTCTGCCGAAAGATGTCCTGTCTGTGGATTGCCGATGTCGATGCCGTTGAGCAGGAGCGTCACCTGGTCGAACGTGCCGCCATTGATGCTGATGTCCGTCTGAATACCAAAGCCACCGCGCTGCCGGACGTCCACGCCTGTGGCTAACTTCAATAAATCGTTTACACTTTGCGCCGCCGCCTGCTCAATGTCCTGACGGGTAAGGACAGAGACGATGCGTGCCGACTGCAGCTGCGTCAGCGGTGCCATCGAGGCACTCACCGTCACTTCGGCCAACTCTTCATCTTCGATAACCTTCTCATTATCGAAAGAAGGCGTCGCATTAGTCTGCGCATGAGCTGCTGCCGCAACACCCAAAGTGGCAACGCTCAGCACACCAATGCGTATCTGCCGATGAAGGCTGGCAAAGGCGCTGTAACCCTTGTTGGAGAATTGCCTCCAAGTAATTACTGCTGTCTTGTCTTGATGTTTGTTGTACATAAATAAATTGTTAAGTGAATAAAAAAAGCCCCTATCCTCGGAGAGGGGTTTAGGGTGAGGCTATATCAGCGTCATTCCTGCCTCGTGGCACTCCTGCCTCATGGTGTCAGGCCAGATGCTGGCCTGTGTTTCACCAATATGTGCCTTGTGCAGGAGCACCATGCAGAGACGGCTCTGACCAATACCGCCACCAATTGTCAGGGGCAATGTGTCGTTCAAGAGGCGCTTGTGGAAATAGAGTTCCTTGCGCTCCTCCTTGCCTTGCAGAGCAAGCTGTTTGAGCAGTGCCTCCTTATCCACACGGATGCCCATCGAACTGAGTTCAATACTGCGATTCAGTATCGGGTACCAGACAAGCAAGTCGCCGTTCAATCCAAAGAAGCCACTCTCGTTCGGCGTGCTCCAATCATCATAGTCAGGCGCACGCAAGTCATGTTCCTTGCCGTTGCTCAGCTTGCCGCCTATACCTATAATAAATACTGCGCCATACTTCTTGCTGATAAGGTCCTCGCGCTCCTTCGCCGTCTTGTCGGGATACATCTGCAACAGCTCCTCGCTGTGGATGAAATGGATGTCCTCTGGCAGGAATGGCTTCAGTTGCGGATAGTTCTCGCAGATGTAGAACTCGGTGCGCAAGATGGCACTGTATATCTTGCTTACGATACGGCGCAGGTACGCCTCATTGCGGTTCTCTGCCAGGAGCACGCGCTCCCAGTCCCACTGGTCCACATAGAGGCTGTGTATGTTGTCCAACTCCTCGTCGGCACGGATGGCGTTCATGTCAGTCACAATGCCGAAGCACGGCTTTGTCTTGTACTCGGCAAGCGTCACGCGCTTCCACTTCGCCAGGGAATGTACCACCTCGGCCACTGCATCGTCCATGTCCTTGATAGGGAACGAGACAGGACGCTCCACACCGTTCAGGTCGTCGTTGATGCCCAAACCGCGCAACACGAAGAGAGGGGCTGTGACGCGCCTCAAACGCAGCTCTGTAGAGAGGCTGCTGAGAAAGAAGTCCTTGATTTTCTTAATTGCCTGTTCAGTCTGGCTCAAGTCCAGCAATGCAGTGTAATCAGCAGGCTTCTGGAGTTTACTCATCTTATCTCAATTATGGTTAATTCATTTACATTTTTCAACACCGAACAGTTCGCTCTTGTCCGTTTTGTCATGCAAAGGTAAGGAAATATGAGCAATTTGCAAAGAACAAACTCGTTTTTCTTTCCTTTTTCGAGCAAAAGCACCTTTACTTCGTTTTTTTTTCATATCTTTGCACGTCGAACTATATAATCAAAATATGACATGAGGTACACAGAGTTAGGCAATACGGGATTGAAACTCTCCAATCTTTGCTTCGGAGCGTCTTCGCTTGGCAGCGTTTTCCATGAGACAAAAGAGGCGGAAAGCATTAAGGCCGTCGAGACAGCCATCGAGGGCGGCATCAATTTCATCGACGTGAGTCCGTATTACGGCTATTATAAGGCAGAGACCGTACTGGGAAAAGCATTAAGAGGGATTCCCCGTAACATGTACTATCTCTCCACAAAGGTTGGGCGTTACGGCAAAGATGGCATCAACACATGGGACTACTCGGCCAGACGTGTCACAGAGAGTGTCTATGAGAGCATGGAGCGTCTGGGAGTGGATTACATCGACATCATCAATGTACACGATATAGAGTTCCAGGCATCATTGCCCGGAGGACTGCAGAAGATAGTAGATGAGACACTCCCCGCCCTTGTGGAACTGAAGAAGAAAGGTTTGGTGGGACATGTGGGCATCACGGACTTGCAACTGGAAAACCTGCAGTGGGTGATTGACCACTGCAAACATGGTACGGTGGAAAGCATTTTGAACTTCTGCCACTATTGCCTCAACGACGATAAGCTGACCGACTTCCTGGATTATTTCGAGAGCAAGGACGTGGGCGTCATCAACGCCTCACCCCTGAGTATGGGACTGCTCTCTTCCCGAGGAGCACCAGCCTGGCACCCTGCTCCAAAGTCTTTGGCAGAAGCATGCACGAGGGCTGCGAAGTATTGCGAGGAGAAAGGATATCCCATCGAGAAGCTGGCAGTTCAGTACTCTGTGAGCAATCCAAGAATTGCAGGCACATTGTTCTCATCGGCTAATCCCATGAACGTGCAGCACAACATAAACTGGGCAAACGAGGAACCCGACTGGCAACTCGTGGAAGAGGTGCAGCAGATTATTGGCGACCAGATGCGCGTCAGCTGGCACAACACCTAAATCGCAAATTGTAAATCGTCAAATTGTAAATGACAATCGATGCACATAGCCATTTGTGGCTGAAACAGGACACAACAGTTGACGGACAGCCAATCCGCCAACTGCAACCGAATCGAAGTCGCTCGCTGTTCTTTGGCGAGGAGCGTCAGATGCTGCCCCCGTTTATGATTGACGGCGTGAACTCAGCTGAGGTGTTCCTCTCGAACATGGATTACGCACAGGTGGGTGCCGCTGTGGTGGTTCAAGAGGTGATTGACGGCAATCAGAACGAATATCTCGCCAAGGTGCAGCAGCAGTACCCTAATCGCTTCTTCTGCATGGGTATGGCATGGAATTTGGAAGAGGCAAAAGCCGTTCGCGAGGCAGGACTGAAGGGTATTGCCTTCCCCGGGCATCGTATGCACGATTCACTTCATACCCTGATGCCCATATTCAAGATGATGGAGGGGGAAGGAATGGTGCTCTCGATGTGCTTAGGCGACAATGAACGTCAGATTGCCGAGATGAGAGAGATTATCCAGGAGTGCCCAGAGCTGAAGGTAGCGATAGGACACTTTGGGATGGTGACCACGCCGTCGTTCAAGAGTCAAGTGATGCTGGCGCGGTGCGGCAGGAACGTAATGATTGAATCGGGCGGCATCACATGGCTGTACAACTCGGAGTTCTATCCCTATCCGTCGGCCATACGCAGCATCAAGGAAGCCGCCGAATGGGTGGGCATGGAGCGGCTGATGTGGGGCAGCGACTACCCCCGTACCATTACCGCCATCACCTACAAGATGTCGTACGACTTCATTATAAAGACTAAAGAACTAAATGAACAAGACAAGGCTATGTTCCTGGGAGAGAACGCCGTTCAATTCTACGGCTTCAAGCATCTGCCAGAGCTGCCTTATATCAAAAACATGTCGGAATGAAAGCAATTCAGATTTCCCACAATCAGGAATACAATGTGATTGACCTCAAAGCCCCAACAGCCCCGCAAGCAGGCGAGGTGCTGCTGAAGATACAATACGTTGGCTTCTGCGGCTCGGACATCAACACCTTCATGGGCAGGAACACGATGGCACTGAATCCTGTGATTCCAGGCCATGAGATTGGTGCCGTGATTGAAGTCATAGGAGCCGGAGTGCCTGAAAGCCTGAAGCCAGGGATGGTGGTGACGTGCAACCCCTATACGAACTGCGGCCATTGTGCCAGTTGCAGGAACGGACGTGTGAATGCCTGCCAGCATAACGAGACGCTGGGAGTCCAGCGCAATGGCGCCATGCGTGAATACATTGCACTGCCTTGGCAGAAGGTTATTCCTGCCGGAAGTCTGCCAACCAAAGTCTGCGCCTTGATAGAGCCGATGTCTGTAGGCTTCCATGCCGTCAGTCGCGGACAGGTGACAGACATCGATGTGGTGATGGTGATTGGCTGTGGTATGGTGGGTCTGGGAGCTATCGTCCGTGCTGCCCTTCGTGGTGCCACCGTGATAGCAGCAGACATCGACGACGAAAAGCTGGCGTTGGCAAAGCGGCTGGGTGCCACATACGCCGTGAACACCAAGACCGAGGACGTGCATCAGTGTCTGACAGAACTGACTGGCGGCTTTGGCCCTGACGTGGTGATTGAGGCTGTCGGTTCTGTTCCCACTTATCAGATGGCTGTCAATGAAGTAGCTTTCACTGGCCGTGTGGTCTGCATCGGCTATGCCAAGAGCGAGGTGCTGCTGCAGACGAAGTTCTTCGTGCAGAAGGAACTCGACATCCGTGGCTCACGTAATGCAATGCCCGAGGACTTCCGTGCTGTCATCCATTATCTGGAGCGAGGTACTTGCCCAACAGACGAACTCATCACCAAAGTCATCAAGCCAGAGGACGGGCTGGAAACCATGCGTTGGTGGAGCGAGAATCCCGGCAAGGTGTTCCGCATCTTGGCCGACTTCACCAAATAATCGTTTACGACTCAATCTCGCTGAGTTCGAGCCATCGCATGGACTTCTCGTCGAGGAGGTCATTGACGACGGGAAGGCGTTTGCTCATGTCGATGATTTGCTGCGTCTGAAGGGTGCCGCTGCTGAGGGCAGCCTCAATGTCGGCTTTCTCTTTCTCCAAGGCATCAATCTCCTCGCCCAGAGCCTCGAACTCCTGACGCTCGCGGAAAGACATCTTGCGCTTGCGGCCATTCTGAGTATTCTGAGTACTCTGATTACTCTGAATTTTCTGGTTATTCTCCCCTCTCCTCGGAGAGGGGTCGGGGGTGAGGCTTCGGTACTGCGTATAGTTCCCGGGGAAGTCCTTCACCTCGCCGTTGCCCTTGAAGACAAAGAGGTGGTCAACCACCTTGTCCATGAAGTAGCGGTCGTGACTGATGATGATGACACATCCCTTGAAGTCCTGCAGATATTGCTCCAGTATCTGAAGGGAGGTGATGTCGAGGTCGTTGGTCGGCTCGTCGAGGACAAGGAAGTTGGGGCTTTGCATGAGCACGGTGCAGAGGTAGAGCCGACGCTTCTCGCCACCTGAAAGCTTGTAGATGTAGTTCTGCTGTTGCTGGGGCGAGAACATGAAGTGCTGCAGGAACTGCATCGCCGACAGCTTCCTGCCGCCGCCCAGGTCAACGTATTCGGCTGTCTTGCGGACGGCATCAATCACTTTCATCTGCTCGTCGAACTGCATACCCTCCTGACTGTAATAGCCGAAGCGAACAGTCTCGCCCACAACGAAGCGTCCGCTGTCGGGCTTCACGAGGCCGAGCAGCATCTTGACGAACGTGCTCTTGCCTGTGCCGTTGTTGCCGACGATGCCAAGCTTCTCGTAGCGCGAGAAGTTGTAGTAGAAGTCCTTGAGCAGCACGAGGTCGCCGTATGCCTTGCTCACATACTCAGCCTCGAATATCTTGCTGCCGATGTAGGTGGACTTCATCTCGAGCCTCACCTGTTGCTCCTCGATACGACGATGCGCCTGCTTCTCCAGTTCGTAGAAGGCTTCCTCGCGATAGCGTGCCTTATGGCCTCTGGCCTGCGGCATACGGCGCATCCAGTCGAGTTCCGTACGGTAGAGGTTCGTGGCCCTTGCCACTTCTGCCTTCGCCACTTCAAGCCGCTGGGCACGGTGTTCGAGGAAGTAGGCATAATTGCCCTGATAGGTGTAGATGGTCTCTTCGTCGAGTTCAAGGATGACAGAACAGACGCGGTCGAGGAAGTAGCGGTCGTGGGTCACCATGAGCAGCGTGATGTTGGAGCGGCTGAGATAATTCTCGAGCCACTCTATCATCTGCAGGTCGAGGTGGTTCGTCGGCTCGTCGAGGATGAGGAGGTCAGGCTCCATGATGAGCGTGTTGGCGAGAGCGATGCGCTTCAGCTGTCCGCCCGACAGCTGTGAGAGTGGCTTATCCCACTCTGTGACAGAGAGCTGCGAGAGGATGGTCTTGGCGCGGTTCTCGTAGTCCCAGGCCTTCTGCTGCTCCATGCGGTCCAGGATGTCCTGCAAGCCTTCCTGACTCGCAGAGGCCATGCAGGTCTCGTACTCACGGATGAGGTTCGTCGTCTCGTTGCCGTGCCAGAAGCAGGCCTCGATGACGGTCAGGTCGAGAGGATAATGAGGTGTCTGCTCCAAGTAGCCGATGCGGAGGTCGTTATGGAAGACGACCTGCCCCTCGTCAGCTTGGTCTTTGCCCGCCAAGATATTGAGCAACGTGCTTTTGCCCGTGCCGTTCTGGGCAATGAGACCTACCTTCTGCCCCTCGCCGATGCTGAACGAGAGGTCGCGGAAAAGCGTCTTGTCACCAACGCTTCGCGTCAAGTTCTGTGCCTGTAAGTATGAAACCACTTCTCAATTTGACAATTTGACAATCTACAATTTACGTTTTTAGACTACAAAAGTACGAAAAAAACAAGGAAAAACAAAAAAATATGAACTATGAACTATGAACTATGAACTATTTTTCGTACCTTTGCACAGCTTTTAGAGAAATAGCTGTCGGTTTTCTTCGGCAGTTCGTTATTTTCCCTTATACATTATTTATTTATATTAAGCATACACAGACTATGCACAAAAGTGAACTTGAAGGAATGACACTGGCAGAGCTTACTGCGCTTGCCGGACAACTCGGTGCGGAGTTAAGCAACGACCAGACAACACTCATCTACAACATATTGGACGCCCAGTCCCTGCAGGCCACTGCGGAACCAGCACCTAAGAAGAGAGGCCGAAAGCCAAAGGCAGCAGCCCCCACTCCAGTCCCCTCTCCCGAGGAGGAGGGAAGCAAGGAAGCAAATCCCGTAACAGAAGAAGTCAAAGCGCCTAAGAAGCGCGGGCGCAAGTCGAAAGCAGAGAAACAGGCAGAGGCTGAAGCTGCCAAACAAAAAGAACAAGCAGAAGCCGGGACAGGGGCTGAAGCAGCAGCACCCGCGCCGGCAGAAGAAAAGCCTGCACCAGAAAAGAAGCGCCGCAAACGTATCGGTGAGGCAAAGGCTGAGGAAACAAAGCCCATTGAAGAGCGCGAGGAAAAGGCTCACGATGTCGAGGCAGTCAAGGAAGACGAGGAAGTAGTGAACGAAGTGCCGCAAAGCACAAGCGATTTCATCATCATCCAAGACTTACCGTCCATAGAGGACCAGATAAAGGAGTTTAGAAAAGCAAAGAGTGAAGAGTTAAAAGTGAAGAACAATAGTAACAAATTGGAGGACGAAACCAACTCTAATCCTTCGCCCGTAACTCTTAACTCTTCACCTTCAGAGGGGGCTTACAACTTCGGCGACAGCATCCGCGGCGAGGGCGTGCTCGAAGTGATGCCCGAAGGTTTCGGCTTCCTGCGCAGCAGCGACTACAACTACCTCTCCAGTCCCGACGACATCTACGTCACACAGCAGATGATTAAGCAGTTCGGCCTGAAGACTGGCGATGTGGTGGAAGGCCCTGTTCGTCCGCCACTACGCGGCGAAAAGTACTTCCCCCTGATTCGCGTGGAGCGCATCAACGGCTGCAACCCCGACACCGTGCGCGACCGCAGCCCCTTCGAGAACCTCACGCCACTCTTCCCCGACCAGAAGTTCAAGCTCTGCTCCGGCAAGGGCGACTCGCTCTCAGCCCGCGTGGTTGACCTCTTCGCACCCATCGGCAAGGGGCAGCGTGCCCTCATCGTGGCACAGCCCAAGACCGGTAAGACGCTCCTGATGAAGGACATTGCCAATGCCATCGCCGCAAACCATCCCGAGGCTTACCTCATGATGCTCCTTATCGACGAACGTCCGGAGGAAGTCACCGACATGGCTCGTACCGTCAAGGCAGAGGTCATTGCCAGCACCTTCGACGAACCTGCCGAGCGTCACGTCAAGATCGCCGGCATTGTCCTCGAAAAGGCAAAGCGCATGGTGGAGTGCGGACACGATGTCGTCATCTTCCTCGACTCCATCACCCGTCTGGCTCGTGCCTACAACACGGTGTCGCCTGCCAGCGGTAAGGTGCTGAGCGGCGGCGTGGATGCCAATGCCCTGCACAAGCCCAAGCGTTTCTTCGGCGCAGCGCGTAACATCGAGAACGGCGGCAGCCTAACCATCATCGCGACCGCCCTCATCGACACCGGCAGCAAGATGGACGAGGTCATCTTCGAGGAGTTCAAGGGCACGGGCAACATGGAGCTGCAGCTCGACCGCGTGCTCTCCAACAAGCGCATCTTCCCCGCCGTCAACATCATTGCCAGCAGCACGCGCCGCGACGACCTGCTACAGGACAAGATGACGCTCGACCGCATGTGGATACTGCGCAAGTTCCTTGCCGATATGACCTCACTCGAGGCCATGAACGAAGTCAAGTCCCGCCTCGAGAACACCGAAAGCAACGAGGAGTTCCTCCTCAGCATGAACTCATAATTATGAAATGAACCCCAGAAGTTAGACAGAATTCTTCTGGGGTTCACTTCATTATGACACTTCCGCTGATTGCTTTTACTTCAGCAATACCTTGACTTCGTCGAGTTCTTTCCCGCTCGGCATAGCCCAAACAAGTTTTGACTCTGCTCTCACTTAATCAAGACCTTGACTGACTTCTCGCCAATCTTCACGATAGCTACAGAGCCTGGCCAACGCATCATATTGGGGTTTTAATGTGAGCTGGCTTTATAAGACAAAAAAAGCACCCGCAGGGTGAGTGCAGGTGCTTGGATAATGAGTAAGCCTATGGCAGGCTCGTGTCACTTAATCAAGACTTTTCTTGTCGTGCCGTCGCTCATGCGGATGATGTTGATGCCCTTTTGAAGGTGTGTCCGCGTTGTTCCGTTTACATCGTAAATCTTGAACATTTTTTCTCCATTCTGTTCAATAGATTCAATATCTGTTGCTGAAGTGACGGAAACAACACAAAC